>JADFMB010000230.1 GCA_022564115.1 Pseudomonadota bacterium | reverse complement strand
CAGACTGATGATCATGTAAGCGAAGTGTTGCCACTGGATGATCGAAAACAGCCTGAGCAGCAGAACCTCGTAGCCGAGCGCCGCCGCCGACACCAGGGCGATGGCGAGAAACGGCGGTGAAACGGGCCCGTCGTCGGCGATCGGATCGGGGGACGCCATGGCGCGCGGGCCGTTTTCAATGGTCGCCGGTCAGCGGCACGAACCGGACGGGCAGGATCTCGCGCATGGTCACGCTGCCGTCCAGGTGTTTCTCCACGACCGTGAGGAATTGGACGAGAAAGCTCTGGCCGACGGGAATGATCATGCGGCCACCGGGCTTCAGTTGGCGCACCAGCGGCGGCGGCACGTGGCTGGCGGCGGCGGTGATGATGATGGCGTCGAACGGCGCCTGTTCCTTCCAGCCGTAATAGCCGTCGCCGATCCGCACCTCGACGTTGCCGTAACCGAGCCGCGCAAGCCGTTTCCGGGCAAGCTGTCCCAGCGGTTCGATGATCTCGATGGTGAACACCCTGGCGGCAAGCTCGGCCAGGACCGCCGCCTGGTAGCCGGACCCGGTGCCGATCTCCAGCACCTTCGCCCCGGGGGTCATCCGCAGCAGGCCGGTCATCAGCGCGACGATGTACGGCTGCGAGATCGTCTGCCCGTGGCCGATGGGCAAGGGGCGGTTGCGATAGGCTATGCCACGAAGATCCTCGGGCACGAACTGGTGGCGGGGGACCTTCGCCATGACATCCATCACCGCCGTGTCGAGCGCCCTTCGTCCGATTTCCCGCTCGGTCTCGACGGCTATGGCGGCGATGGTTTCCACCATCCCTTGGCGCGCCTTGGCGTAATCGTCCTTGGTTCCGGCCCAGGACTGCGGAGGGACCGGTCCGAGGAAAACCACAAGCACGAAAACGGCCCCGGCGCCGACGCCCAGGGCCGGCAACCCGATCCATTGCCGCCAACCGGCGGTCTTTTTTCCGTCGATGGTCATCGCGAAATCATGCCAGAAACGGCTTCTCCTTGGGAATTGATTTTATCGCCGCGACCCTTCGCGATTATGGTCTTAACGAGGCGATACGATCAAACATTACGCCCGCTACGAAGGCGTCAGGATAGCCATGAAGTTATCCGCCCCTAGCCTTCGTCGGTAGGTTCTCTATTGGCTGGTAATTCAGGAAGAATGACGACAGATGACGACTTTGACGCTCTTTTTTCAATGGTAAATTGCGCTAAATCAATGGGTTATGGGGAATCCGGACTCAAAAAAATGACGACTTTCGGACGACATGCCGACGACTTGCGGACGACGGGGCGACGACGCAGGGACGACCCGGGGGCCCATTTATGCCCGACCCGGGGGCCCATTCATGGACGACCCGGCGGGGCCCGGGGCCCAACAACAGTCCGTGAGGCGGCCCAGGGGCGTGATAAGGGACGTGATATTGCCATTTTTATCTCTATATTATCCCGGCTGTGACACAGATGTTTTCGACCTTGAAACTTGCCGCCCGGCTGAACTCCGCCGTCGTCCGCGTCGGGGCTCTCGCCCTGGTTCTCGCCCTGGCCGTGTTGGCGTTCTCCGCCGCCCCGGCCAAGGCCGCGGCCGATGGCCGACCCGATGCCCGCCCGGGGGCCTCGCCGTGGCAACAGACCGAGCAGACGGCGCTGCGCCTGATCGCGGCGACGGAAACCACGGGCGATGCCCGGGTCCTCAGGCTCGGCCTTCACTTCAAGCTCAAGCCCGGCTGGAAGGTCTATTGGCGCTCGCCCGGCGACGCCGGGTTCCCGCCGATGCCCGACTGGAGCCGGTCGGAGAACCTGAAGACGGCGGTCCTGCACTGGCCGGCGCCGCAACGGTTCGAGGTGCTCGGCCTGCAGACCCTGGGCTACACCGACGAGGTCGTGCTGCCGATGACGGTCGAACTGATTGATCCGGCCAAGCCCTTGCGCATGGCCGGCGAAGTCAATTACCTGACGTGCAAGGAAATCTGCATCCCCTACACCGCCGAGCTGGCCCTGACCCTGCCCCAGGGGCCGGTCCAGGCGAGCCCCTTCGCGCACCTGATCGGCCGCTTCCAGGCCAACGTCCCCGGCGACGGCAGCCGCCACGGGCTGGCCATCGAAAGGGCCGAGACCTGGACCCAGGGCAAGACCACGTTTCTTCTGGTGACGGCGACGGCGGCGGTTCCCTTCCAGGCCCCCGATCTGTACGCCGAAGGCCCGCCGGAACTGGCGTTTTCGAAACCGACCGTCGATTTCAGCGCCGAGGGCCGCACCGCCCGCCTGCGGATCGAGGTCTACGGCCTCGAGGCGCTTGAAGGCCCGGGATCCAAGACCCTGGCCGGACAGCCCCTGACCCTGACCCTGACCGACGGCAAGCGGGCGGCGGAAAAGCGGCTGACCGTCGCCGCCGGGATCGGTTCGGCGGCGGACGGCGCGAAATCCCTGGCGGTGATCCTGATGCTGGCGGTGTTGGGGGGGTTGATTCTCAACCTCATGC
>JADFMB010000074.1:10741-12281 GCA_022564115.1 Pseudomonadota bacterium | reverse complement strand
GTGTCGAGCGCCGAAGCGAGGTCGTCAATGTCGGTGCTCGGCTTGAGCGCATCGCCCTCGGTGACCTCGTCTGGCAGGTCGATCTGGACCGCCTTGCGCCGATGCATCACGTCGACGCCCTTGTAGAATTCGAGATCGCGGACCTTGAAATTTGGTTTGGACGCGTCACCTCCGACGGGAAATGGTCGCGTCGCGGCCGGCAGAAAACCACTGCCGCTTAGCCGACCGCCGCCGACACGGAAACTGGGAACGGCGATGTTCGCCGGCAGCACGCCGTGGTTGGTTCGGCAGTGCGCCAAGACCGCCCCGAACGCCGGGTATTCCAGCACGGGCGTCGGCTTGTAACCGGTCATCAAATAATGCGTGCCAAAATTGTGCTCGCCCAGCGGCGAGGTCATCGAGCGAATCACCGCCACCTTATTCATTAGCATGGCGGTGCGCGGCAGGCATTCGCTAACGTGAATTCCTGGAACTTTCGTGGCCCTCGGCTTGAGAGGGCCGCGGACCTCGGCCGGCGCTTCCGGTTTCAGGTCGAACGTTTCTAGATGGCTCGGTCCGCCGTCGAGCCAGATAAGGATACATCGCTTGGCTTTGGCCGCCCCGCGCTTCTCGCTCCCTTGCTCGGCCATAGCGCGGCGTAGAGCAAACAAATCGCGGACGCCGATTCCCAGCGCCGTCAGACCGCCGACACGCAGCAGATCGCGCCGCGTGACGCCGTCGCATCGTCGAAACGGGGACTGGTTGGTATTCATCGACGGAGGCTGTGTTAGGAAAGGCTGTGTTGGAAAAGGCTGTGTTGGAAAAACCGCTGGCTTAGCGAATCGTGACCGCCCCTCTCACGTCAATGGTTGGTTACAAACCCTCGGCTGGTCAGCAGGCTCCAAAGGAAATCTTCAAGCATCTCCCGCCGATGTTGATCGGTTTTTGCCGCGGTGAATTCTCGCCGCCAAAAAGTCCGCTCCGCATCGGACGGCGTGCGCCCTAGAGCCCGCAGGTAGAATTCCTCGACGATGTCGTCCGGCGATTGGCTCGCGGCAATCAATTTCGCCAGTCGTCCGCCGGCCGCGGTAATCTTGCGGTTGATTAAGGGGCCGTTGACGAAATGCAGCTTGCGGGCCAGACCACCGGAAGAAACCGTCGCCGCTGTCGTCTCGCACGATTCTTCCCGCGAGCAACGCCCGAGAATATCCAGGGCCTGCGACGGGATTTTCGGATCAAAGAGCGTGACAGCCCGCGTGCCTAGCGGCAATTCTCCGTAGCGGTCGGCGACGCCGGTCACGTCGGCCAAGGCGTCGGCCAGCACCGCCGGCGGAAGCGGGCGCGCGAGTGCATGCGAATAGAACCGCTCGTCGCTCTGGTTGCCTGGCAGCGAGCGCGCGGTGCGGGCGTAGGTTGTGCTGCTGGTGATGAGCTTCAGCGTGTGCCGAATGTTGTAACCATGCTCGACAAAATCGGACGCCAATCGGTCCAGCAGCGCGGGATGCGTGGCGGGGTTCGTGGCCCGCAAGTCGTCGGCCGGCTCCACGAGCCCGCGTCCCAT
>JADFMB010000074.1:0-10733 GCA_022564115.1 Pseudomonadota bacterium | reverse complement strand
CACCCGCAAGGTTCCAACGAAAGGTTTCAAAGCTGTCTCCTTACATGCTCATCCTCCTCTCCCAAGCTTTGCTTGGCGCAATCTCATTCACTCGTCAGACAGGCCGGGGTTCTTCGGATGCGTCAGCCAGTCGGCGAATTGCTCGCGTCCGTCGCCGCCTGCCGAGAGAAACCGTTCGCCAGGGATTCTCGGAACGGCGGCCTCGCCCGTGCGGGGATGCGTGACTTCGCCCCGGCTCAAAACCTCCACGACCCGGCCGCGACTGATCTTTGCGAAGACGGCCGACAGCCCGTGATAGTCGTCCTGGGTCCACTTATCCAGTGGGTGGTTGTGACAATTGGCGCATCGCAGACGATTGCCCATGAACAGTTCGCTGACGAACTCCGCCTGTTCGCGCGCGCCCCCGACCGTCCGGTAGAAGTTGGCCGGGCCGACGGTGTGCGTGTCGCCGGCGGAAGTGAGCAATTCGCGGGCCAGAGAGTCGTACGGCGCTGCTGCGGCAATCTGCGATCGCAACCAATTGTGATACCTCTGCGCTCCCACCTTGTCTTGCGGCTGCGAGCGGATGCGCAGCAATTGCGCGAAGCGGTGCGTCCAGTAATCGGTGAACTCATCCGAAGCCAGCAACGTATCGATCAGCCGGTCGCGCTTGCCCGGCTTCTTGTCGGCCAGAAAACCGCGGACATGCTTCGGCTTCGGCAGCCGGCCGGTAAGGTCCAGGCTGATCCGCCGCAGAAACGCCGCGTCGTCGGCGGGCGGCGAAACCGGAATCCGCAACGTGCTCAGCAGTTCGAGCACATGCTCGTCGATAAAGTTCCGCCGCGGCTCTTTTGTCAAGTCGATGGGATTGTCGGACAGCGGTACTATCAATTGCAGCGGCACGACTCGGTCGAGATATCGGGCCACCACAAGGTGCCGGCCACGACGCAGCAGCACGGCCGTAGCCGAATCGGCGTCGATGTCGACCGCCGCCGGGTCTTCGGCCTTGAAGAGGGTCCACTGGGTAACGTCTTCGGTTTTACCGTCGTCGAATCGCGCCGTCGCGCGCAGCGTCACTCGACTTCCCGGTTTGTCCGCCACGTGGATGGCCGGCGTCACTTCGAGCGACTTCAGCCGTCGTTTCTGATGCCGTGCAGCGCCCTCGGTTAGCCAGCGGAGCAGCCTTTGGGCGCCCTCTTCGTCGGGGTCCAGCCGATACCCTCCGCCGTGGGAAATCATCCCGGTCGGCTTGAGCAGCACCAGGCTTTCTTCCGGCGACGCCAAATTGATGCGGCGGCCTTCCAGTTCGAGCACCATGGATTGGAAGTCGGCGGCCGGGTCGCCGCCGTACAGCGACAGCCGGAACCCGCCGCGCCCGACCGCGGCGCCGTGGCAGGCGCCGGCGTTGCATCCGGACCGGGTGAGGATGGGGATGATTTCGGTATCGAAATCGACCGCTCGCGCGTCATCGGCGGCCGGAATTGTCGCCAGTAGAAGGAACAGCATCGACACGGCTATTCTCCGCGAACTCCGATTCTCTGCAAACACTTACTCTCTGCAAACGCCGCGACTCGGATCGAACATTACGTTGGCCGGGTAGCACGCCGAATTTCGATCGTTGAGTGAGCTGCGATCTTCAAGTGCAAGGTCTATTTCTTTTCGTCTCCGCGCGACTTGTCTCCGCGCGACTTGTCTCCGCGTGAATTGTCTCCGCGTGAATTGTCTCCGTCCGAATTGTCCTTCCGGCCTTTTGCGCCGTAGGCTTTGGCCCACTTTCGCAACAAGTCTTGGGCCGCCGGCGTGCCGTAGTTCGACAGCTTTCCGGAGTTGACAACCCGACCGGCGATCTGGCCGAGTTGCTTCTTCGCGGCGCGGTTCTTGGCGACATACTCTTCGACGACCGCCGCGGCCTTCTTCACCTCTTCCGCCGTCGCATCTTTGCGAATGACCGACCGAACCAGCCCTCCCAGTTTCGGGTCAACTCGATCTGTGGCGGGCTGATAGCGGCGACCCGCCAGTTTTTCGATATCGGGAACGTCGCCGCCACCCAATGTATCGACGATGGCTTTCAGAATCTTGGAGCCGTCCACCTTCATGTCGGGTTGAACGATAGCGAAATTGGCGGTCACCTTTCCCTCTTTGCCCACCAACACGGTTAGCGAAACCTTGCGATTCAAGCCGTAAGCGCCGGGTCCTTCCTGGCCGTCCAGCGAAACCCCCATCGTCGGGCCTTTAGGAAAGTGCTCGCGAACCACGTTCATCCACTTTTCGGTCGCGGTGACATCCTCGGTCAGAAAGATCACCCCGCTGGTCAGTCCGTCCTTCGAACGAGTCGCCGCGTATCGCATGACGGCGTTCGTCAATCCGAACGCGGGTCGGGTGCGGGCGTGAAAGAAGATCAGCGCGATCGGTTTGCCGTCGGCCTGAGCGATCAGGTCCAACTCTTTGCCGGCCAAATCGTCGAAGACCGCCTTCACCTTGAACGGCGGCAGTTTCTCGCCAACCTGCGGACCGGAAAAGACAGGATCATCTGCGGCGCGAGCCAGAGTGCAGAGGGCGGCAACGACCGTCAGAACGCTGAGAATGGGATGTCGCATTCGATTCCCTTACCAGAAAGCAACGGTTCAAAAATCCGCCATGTTCGACATCAGGCGAGGCGCCGACGCAAGGATCAATCCAATTCGGCGCGCGGACGATCGGCCTCACGAAGCATGGTCGTATTGTACCCGAGGCCGCCGGCAAAGCGAGACGAAAAAGAAGGGGGAAGAGGCGAGGGGGAAGAAGCTAGGGATTAGAGACAAGAGGTTAGGGGCTAGGAACGAGGGATTAGGGACGAGGGATTAGGGACGAGGGATTCGAGGCTAGAGCCGGGCGTCATGCCGTGCAATAATCGTAGCCCCGCCAAATGGTGCGTCTCGTTTCAATCCCAAATCAAAACCAAATCGAAGTCCGCACCTGGAACCCCGTCAGCAAACAACTATGCGAAAAGACCAGCATTGTCCCAGAGCGCGATCAGCACCAATTTACGTTGGAATATGAGATGACAAAGTGACCTCGGATGCTCCGCGCAACGCAGGAGATTGAGTTTCTCAAAGCAAGATTGCGTTTTGGTTGACTGAGCAGGCAACCGGATCGGAGAGGACTCCATCGATTGGGGAGCCTCAATGGTGTGGTGCAGCGACGAATTCAAATGGGCGAAATTGAAGGCGAAAGCGCCAACGCACCGTCTTCCATACAACGAACCGAATCGCGTCGCCGCGCCATGAGATAATCGCAACCCAAGAAACGGCGCGTCTCGCGCCTAGCCAGCCCCCTTGGAACGTCGTCATGTGATGCACTATCCGGTGAAAGTGGGTACTACAGCCTCGCGGAACTTGGCGATCCAGTGTCCGATCTCGTCCGGCCGCGTCTTCCAGGCGGCCCGGTTGACGGCCAGCCTGGACGTGATGGCGGCGATCTGCTCGACCTCCACCAGGCCGTTGGCCTTCAGGGTCCGGCCGGTCGACACCAGATCGACGATGCGCCGGCACAGCCCCAGTTGCGGCGCCAGTTCCATGGCCCCGCTGAGCTTGATGCATTCGGCCTGCACGCCGCGGGCGGCGAAGTGGCGGCGGGTCAGGGCCGGATACTTGGTCGCCACGCGCAGGGTCGACCAGGTGGCGGGATCGTCGCTGCCGACCATGTCCTCGGGCTCGGCGACCACCAGCCGGCACTTGCCGACACCCAAATCCACCGGCGCGTAGATTTCCGTATAGTCGAATTCCATCAGCACGTCGTTGCCGGAAACGCCCAGGTGGGCGCCGCCGAAGGCGACGAAGGTGGCGACGTCGAAGCTGCGCACGCGGATGATATCGACCTCGGGCAGGTTGGTGGTGAAGCGAAGCCGGCGGTCGTCATCGTCCTCGAAGGCGGCTTCCGGCTCGATGCCGGCCCGGCGCACCACGGTCATCACCTCGGCGAGGATGCGCCCCTTGGGCAAGGCCAGGATCAGTTTTTCGTTGGCGCGCAGCATCGGTTGTCTCCGGGCGTCGATGAACGCCCCCCAGAAACGCCCCCCCCCCCAGAAACGTCCCAGGGGGCCCTTTTCGGCTCTGGTGGGCGGAATCGCGGCATTCATAGAGGGTTTTCAACAGTTTCGCCAGTTCGCAGTTGCGAAATGACGAAACCAAAGGGGGGTTCCGGCCCTAAATTCAGCCGGATTCAGGCGTTTATTCCCGGACCCGCCGGATATCGGCGCCGCAGGCGGCGAGCTTTTCCTCCAGGCGTTCGTAGCCCCTATCCAGGTGGTAAACCCGATTGATCACCGTTTCGCCCTCGGCCGCCAATCCGGCCAGCACCAGCGACACCGAAGCGCGCAAGTCGGTGGCCATGACCTGAGCGCCGGACAGCCCCTTGACCCCGCGGACGATGGCCGACGCCCCGTGGACGTTGATGTCGGCCCCCATGCGGCACAGTTCGGGCACGTGCATGAAGCGGTTCTCGAAGATGGTTTCGGTGATCATCGACGCGCCTTCGGCGACCGCCATCAGGGTCATGGCCTGGGCCTGCATGTCGGTGGGAAAACCGGGATAGGGCTCGGTCATCATGTCGACGCCGCGAAGCCGCCCGTTGGTCCGGGCGACGGAAAAGCCGTTGTTGGTCGGGCTCACCTCGACGCCGGCGCCGGTCAGCACCTTGATCACGGCTTCGCACAGTTCGAGCCGCGCCCCGGTCAACGTCAACTCGCCGCCGGTGACCGCGGCGGCAAAGGCGTAGGTCCCGGTCTCGATACGGTCGGGAATGACGGTGTAATCGGCGCCGCTCAGGCCGTCCGCGCCCTGGATGGTCAGGGTATCGGTGCCGATGCCGTCGATTTTGGCCCCCATCTTGACCAGGCATTGGGCCAGGTCGGTGACCTCGGGCTCGCGGGCGGCGTTGGCCAGCACCGTTTCGCCGCGCGCCACCGACGCCGCCATCAACAGGTTCTCGGTGCCGCCGACGGTGACCATGGGAAAGACGATATGGGCGCCGGTCAGGCCCTTTTCGGCCTTGGCCTCGATATAGCCTTCGGTCAACTCGATCTCGGCGCCAAGCTGCTGCAACGCCTTCAGGTGCAAATCCACCGGCCGGGTGCCGATGGCGCAGCCCCCCGGCATCGACACCCGGGCGCGGCCGGCGCGGGCCAGCAACGGCCCAAGCACCAGCACCGAGGCGCGCATCTTGCGCACCAGGTCATAGGGCGCCGTGGTGTGGGTCAGTTCCCGGGCGGTGATGGCGAACACCCGGCCGTCCGGGCCGCCGAGGCCGCCGGGGCCGCCGCCGGTGGCGTTCCCGTCCATGGAAATCTCGACGCCGAGCTTGCGCAGCAGCTTGGCCATGGTCGAGATGTCGGCCAGATGCGGCAGGTTCGACAGCCTCAACGGCTCGGAGGTCAGCAGGCTGGCGGCCATCAGCGGCAGGGCCGCGTTCTTGGCGCCGCCGATCTGGATTTCGCCTTTCAGGGGCCTGCCGCCGCGGATGACAATGCGGTCCATGGGAGTCCTTGGGTCTCGCCTTTACCGGCCGGGAGGTTTTCCCCCGGCGCCGGAGGCACCGGCTTTTGTAGGCCAACCCCGCCGGTGTCTCAAGGCCGGAGCGAATGCGACCGGGAAATGAGAACGAATGTGACCGGGAAATGCGGCGGAATTAGGGTGTAATACCAACGGCCGTTGGCATTATTTGCCGCGCGGGCTGTGGCGGACGCGCATCTGGGCCTTGCGTTTGTTCAGGTTGCCGCGCAACGCCTGCGCCAGCCGGTCCTGGCGCCCGGGGGATTTCTTTTCGCCGGGGAAGCTTTTTTCCAGCTCGTCGGAAGGGTTCTTTCCCGGCCGCCCCGGTTTGCGTCTCTTGGCCATGTTCCGTCCCTTCATCAACGCCTTTCGCTCCGCGCCATGTTGGCCGCCCTGCCCGGGCCCGTCAAGACGCCCCCTGGGGCATTGACCGGGCACCCTTGCACGGGCCAAGGGCCTATGGCATGTTTCGCCCGCTCTCAACGACGCCGCCGTAGCTCAGGGGTAGAGCGCGCCCTTGGTAAGGGCGAGGCCGAAGGTTCGATTCCTTCCGGCGGCACCATTTCTTCTATTAGAAAACAACGGCTTTTAACTTATTCCCGTTCCGGCAAAACGTAGGTTCACGCCGGACAATGCAGGAACGTGTTATTAATTTATGGATGGTGGGCATCCGCTCGGGAAAGGCGCGGGAGGAGAGAAAATGGCTGGGTTTGAAGGCCGTTTTTATGAAGATCATTATAGCATGTCAGGTTTGATCGCGCTCACACGATCAAACCTGCGTTCAAACGCCACTTGGGCTTCCGCCCGCTGCGCTCTGGTTGCGGCATGCGCCGCAACCAGAGCGCATCAAGTCCGAATGATTCCATTCAAACTTGACGTGCTCTAGCGAAAATGACGAACGAGTTTCCTGCCAGTTGCCGCGCTTGAACATTATATCAAAATTGGTATAATAAATCATGCCATGGCGCGTTGAGGTTCTCAATCAAACCGTCTTGAAAGAGCTTGATAGCCTTCCCCGGGACATGCGGGCCAAGCTTGATCATATTGTTCATTTGATCGAAGAACTTGGATTGCATCAGGTTCGCGAGCCCTACGTCAAGCCGCTCCGGGACAAGCTTTGGGAGATGCGCGTCAAGGGCAGGGACGGCATTGCAAGGGCGATTTACGTAACCGTGAGGGAACGCAGGATCGTCATCCTGCATGCGTTCCGAAAGAAGACACGGAAGACCCCCAAGGCCGCTATTCGAACGGCTTTGTCGAGAATGAAGGAGTTGGACCCATGACTATTCCGTTCAATGAACTCAGGAAGAAATGGCGAAAGGACCCGAAGTACCTTAAGGCGTACGGGGAACTTGAGCCGGAGTTCGAACTGGCGCGGGAACTTATCATGGCCCGTGCCAAGGCCGGGTTAAGCCAGAAAGAACTGGCTAGGAAAATGGGCACCAGCCAGCCGACCGTGGCGCGGCTTGAAAGCGGACATAAGCCATCCTTGAAGACTTTGGAGCGATACGCCGAGGCCGTGGGAATGAAGGTGGATATCCGCCTCGTGGCTGGGTGAAACAGGACAAGGGCATTAAGAACCGAGGGTGGATGGTGGAAAAGGTTGTTCGACTTAGGGTTCAACTCGAAGGGATCGAGCCCGGGATTTGGCGGCGAATTGTTGTCCCTTCATCGTATACGTTGACGGAGCTTCATGCCGTCATCCAGAGCGCCATGGGGTGGGAGGATAGCCACCTGCACATGTTCGAGATCGAGGGAAAACGTTGCGAAATTCCGTATGACGGCGGATTGGGGCCGGAACCCGACAGCCATGACGAAAGCGGGCACAAGCTGAAGGACGTGCTTTCCAGCGGCATGGAATTTTCTTACCTCTACGATTTCGGTGACGATTGGACACATCGCATCATCGTCGAAGATCAAGGCGATGCCGAAGAAGGAAAACAGGTTCCGGCTTGTATTGCGGGGGAACGCGCCTGTCCGCCTGAAGATAGTGGCGGCCCCTTTGGCTATCCTGAATTCCTCGATGCTTTGAGCGATCCCGACCATCCGGAACACGAAGATATAGTGGATTGGGCGGGTGAATTCGATCCCGCGGCCTTCAACATTGCCCAGGCGAATAACCTCATTGGCGCAATTTGCGCCATCTACCGGGAACGGGGCATGGGGTTTGGCGGCTGATCCAAATCAATGCGGCATTCCTGCGGCAATCCGGTTCCGACACGAAATTGACACACGCCAAAAATAAAAAGGCGAAAAAGTAAACGATATCAACTTAATACGCAGAACCACATGCGCCCTTGGCAAGGGCGAGGCCGAAGGTTCGATTCCTTCCGGCGGCACCAGTTTTCTTCCAAAATTTCCTCAGCAGACCTCGAACAGGCCCGCCGCGCCCTGGCCGCCGCCGACGCACATGGTGACGACGACGTTCTTGGCGCCGCGCCGCTTGCCTTCGATCAAGGCGTGACCGGTCATGCGGGCGCCGCTCATGCCGAACGGGTGGCCGATGGAAATAGCGCCGCCGTTGACGTTGAGCGTCTCCATGGGGATGCCCAGTTTATCCCGGCAGTAGATCACCTGCACGGCGAAGGCTTCGTTGAGCTCCCACAAATCGATGTCGTCCATCTTCAGGCCATGGCGCTCCAATAGTCTCGGCACGGCGAACACCGGGCCGATGCCCATTTCGTCGGGCTCGCACCCGGCGACGGCCAGGCCGCGGAAGATTCCCAAGGGCTCGATGCCGCGCTTTTCCGCCAGCTTGGCGTCCATGATCACGCACGCCGAGGCGCCGTCCGAGAGCTGGCTGGCGTTGCCGGCGGTGATCCATTTGTCCGGGCCCAGCACCGGCTTCAGCTTGGCCAGCCCTTCGGCGCTGGTCCGCGGGCGGTTTCCTTCGTCCTTTACCAGGGTCACCTGTTCGTCGCCGGTTTCGCCGGACTCTTTATCCGTGACCTGCTTGACCGACGCCAAGGGCACGATTTCGCCGTCGAAACGCCCGGAGTCCTGGGCGGCGGCGGTGCGCCGCTCGGAAATCAGCGCATATTCGTCCTGGGCCTCGCGGCTGATGCCGTAGCGCCCGGCCACGGTGTCCGCCGTCTCGATCATCGGCATCCACAGCTCGGGCTTGTGCTTCATCAGCCATTCTTCCTCGATGTGGCTTTGGTTGAGGCTTTTCTCCACCAGGCTGATGGATTCGACGCCGCCGGCGACCATCACCGGCACCTTGTCGACGATCACCCGCTGCGCGGCGGTGGCGATGGCCTGCAGGCCCGACGAGCAGAACCGGTTGATGGTCGTCGCCGCCGTCGTCACCGGCAAACCGGCGCGGATGGCCGACAGGCGGGCGACGTTCTTGCCGGTGGCGCCTTCGGGCCGGCCGCAGCCCATGACCACGTCTTCGACCTCCTCGGGCTCAATCCCGGCGCGCTCGACGGCGTGCTTGATGACGTGCCCGCCGAGGACCGCGCCGTGGGTGTTGTTGAACGCCCCCCGGAAGGCCCTGCCGATGGGCGTGCGGGCGGTGGAAACGATGACGGCCTCTTTCATTTTGTTTTTTCCTTCTGCATATCCTCGAACGTCGTGCCGTCGCGGGCCATTTCTTCCAGCAAGGTTGACGGTTTCAGCAATTCCCCGTGAATATCGTAAAGCCGGCTCAGGGCCTCATGGACAACCTTCACCCCGACCCGGTCGGCATGGAACATCGGTCCGCCCCGGTGGATGGGGAACCCGTAACCATAGACCCAGATAACGTCGATGTCGCCGGGGCGAATCGCCAGACCTTCCTTGAGGACCTTCGCCCCTTCGTTGATAAGCGTATAAAGACACCGCTCCCTGATTTCGTCGTCGGTGATGTCGCGGCGCTCGATTCCCAGTTCGCCGGAAACGCCGACGATGATGTCCTCGATCTCCGGATCGGGGACCGGGGCGCGGCTTCCTTCCTCGTAGCGGTACCAGCCGGCGCCTGTCTTCTGCCCGAAGCGGCCCAACTCGCAGATGCGGTCGGCGATCGGCGAATAGCGTTCACCCCTTTGGCGGGTTTCGGCCCGCCGCTGGCGGATGCGCCAGCCGACGTCGAGCCCGGCCACGTCGCCGACGGCGAAGGGCCCCATGGCGAAGCCGAAATCGAAGAGCACCCGGTCCACCTGTTGCGGCAGCGCGCCTTCTTCCAACAGGAAATTAGCCTGGCGGGTATAGCCGTGGTACATGCGGTTGCCGACGAAGCCGTCGCCGTTGCCGACCAGAACGCCGACCTTGCCGATGGTCTTGGCCAGATTCATCACCGTGGCGATGGTTTCGGGCGCGGTCCGGCGGCCGCGGACGTTTTCCATCAGCCGCATGATGTGGGCGGGGCTGAAGAAATGGGTGCCGATGACCTGTTCCGGGCGCCCCGTGGCGGCGGCGATATCGTCGATATCCAGGGTCGAGGTATTGGTGGCCAGGATGGCGCCCGGCTTGCAGGTCTTATCCAGGACCGCGAACACCTCTTTCTTGACCTCCATTTCCTCGAACACCGCCTCGATGACGATATCGGCGCCGGCGATATCGGCATAATCCGTGGTGCCCTCGATCAGGCCCATCCGGGCTTCCCTGTCGGCGTCCGCGAGCCGGCCCTTGGAGACGGAATCGTCGTAGGTCCTGGCGATGACGCCGAGGCCCTTTTCCAATGCTTCCGGGTCTGTTTCCACCACCGTGACCGGGATGCCGGCGTTGGCGAAGTTCATGGCCAGGCCGCCGCCCATGGTGCCGCAGCCGATGACGGCGGCGGTTTCGATCGGACGGGGGGCGGTGTCCTTGGAGACGCCGGGAATCTTGGCCGCCTGGCGCTCGGCGAAAAAGATATGGCGCTGGGCCCTGGATTGATCGGATTCGCGGCATTCGACGAAATATTCGCGTTCTTTCAACATCGCGTCGGCGAAGGAAAGCGACACCGCGTTCTCGACGCTGTCGATGCAATGCCAGGGCGCGATCAGGCCGCGGGCCCGGCGTTCGATCTTCCTACGCTGGCCGTCGAAGAAGCCGCCGGGCGGTTCGGTAACGTCGAGGTCGCGGGCGCGCTTGAGGGCGCTTGCGTCGGCAACCCGGGCCTCGGCGAAGGCGACGGCGGCCGCCACCAGGTCGCCGCCGGCCACCTCGTCGACGATGCCCATCGCCAAGGCGTCTTCGGCGTCTACCGGATCGCCGGTGAGGATGATCCCCAGCGCCTTTTCCGGCCCGATCAGGCGCGGCAGG
>JADFMB010000073.1 GCA_022564115.1 Pseudomonadota bacterium | reverse complement strand
CGAGTATAACGCCCCCATGACCAGCAAGGCAAAACACAAGCAGGTGAAACAACCCGGCGCCAACCCCCAGGCAATCAATCAAATGTGGGGCGGGCGGTTCAATGCCGGACCCGATGGCCTGATGGAAGAAATCAACGCCTCGATCGGCTTCGATAAGCGCCTCTACGCCCAGGACATCGCGGGCTCGCGGGCCCATTGCGCCATGCTGGTCGCCCAGGGCATCGTCTCACGTGATGACGGCGCGGCGATCCAGGACGGCCTCGACGCCATCGAGGCGGAAATCGAGGGCGGCGGTTTCACCTTCGACGCCGGCCTCGAGGATATTCACATGAATGTCGAGGCGCGGCTCACCGCCCTGATCGGCGAGGCCGCCGGGCGGCTGCACACCGCGCGCTCGCGCAACGATCAGATCGCCACCGATATCCGCCTGTGGCTGCGCGACGAGATCGACCGGCTCGACGAGCAACTCACCGCGCTTCAGGCGGCGCTGATCGATCAGGCGGAGCGGCATGCCGGATCGGTGATGCCCGGCTTCACCCATCTGCAAGCCGCCCAGCCGGTCACCTTCGGCCACCATATGATGGCCTATGTGGAGATGTTCGGCCGCGATCGCGGGCGGCTCAAGGATTGCCGCAAACGGCTCAACGAATGCCCCCTGGGCGCCGCCGCCCTGGCCGGCACGTCGTTTCCCATCGACCGCGCCATGACCGCTCATGCGCTTGGTTTCGACCGGCCGACGGCGAATTCCATGGATTCCGTCGCCGACCGCGACTTCATCGTCGAGTTCCTCGGCGCCGCAAGCCTTGGCGCCATCCACCTGTCGCGCCTCGCCGAGGAAATGGTCATCTGGGGATCCGCCCAGTTCAACTTCGTGCGCATGCCCGACAGCTTCAGCACCGGCTCCTCCATCATGCCCCAGAAACGCAACCCCGACGCCGCCGAACTGGTGCGGGCCAAGGCCGGCGGCGTCATCGGCGCCCTCGGCGCGCTGCTGGTCGTCATGAAGGGGCTGCCCCTGGCTTATGGCAAGGACTTGCAGGAAGACAAGGTGCCGGTGTTTGAAACCGCGCGGACGCTTTCGCTTTCGCTGGCCGCCATGGCCGGCATGGTGAGCGGGATGGAATTCGACACCGGGCGGATGAAGGCCGACGCTGGCGGCGGGTTCTCGACCGCCACGGATCTGGCCGATTGGCTGGTCCGGGAGAAGGACATGCCGTTCCGGGACGCCCATCGGGTCACCGGGCGGTTGGTCGGGCTGGCCGAGGAAAAGGGCTTAAGCCTTGACGGCTTGAGCCTGGATGACATGCAATCGGTGGAAAAGGGGATCACCAAGGCCGTTTTCGGGGTCCTCGGCGTCGATAATTCGGTGACCAGCCGGGACAGTTTCGGCGGCACCGCGCCCGAAAGGGTGCGCCAAGCGGTAAGTGCCGCCCGCAAAAGGTTTTTGAACTGAGCGAATGGACCCCATGTCGGGTACAAGGGATTAGGATAGGGTGATGAAGGAAAAAAAGATGGTCCGCAACGGCGTGTTGATCCTGGCTGTCTTGGCAATGGCATTGCCGCTGTCTGCCTGCGGCAAGAAAGGAGCGCCCCACCATCCGGACGAAAGCAGATACCCAACCCAGTATCCTGCCCCCGAGGAGAAAAAGGAACAAGAGGGTCAAGCCCAACCCAAACCCGAGCAGGGAACCGTGGGGCCGGGGGGGATGATTTACGAATATCCGAACCGGCCCCCGGCTAAATAAGCCGAATAACCCAGACCGGGCACGGCCCGGACAGGGGTAATAAAATGGATCATTTTCAATATACCGATGGCGAATTGTGCGCCGAGGCGGTGCCCATAAGGCAAATCGCCGACGATGTCGGCACGCCTTTTTATTGCTATTCGACGGCCACCCTGGAACGTCATTACCGGGTCTTCGCCGAAGCCGTCGGCGGACTCGACGCCACCATCTGCTACGCCGTCAAGGCCAATTCCAACCTCGCCGTGATCGCCACCCTGGCCCGGCTGGGGGCCGGCGCCGACGTGGTGTCGGGGGGCGAGTTGAAGCGTGCCCTGGTTGCCGGGGTGCCGCCCTCGAAGATCGTTTTTTCCGGCGTCGGCAAGACGGCATCGGAAATAGCCGCCGCGCTCAAGGCCGGGGTCATGCAGGTCAACGTCGAATCGGTGCCGGAACTGGAAACCCTATCGGGTGTCGCGTCGTCGCTTGGCATCGACGCCAAGGTCGCCATCCGGGTCAACCCAGACGTCGATGCGCTAACCCATAAGAAAATCGCCACCGGCAAAAGCGAAAATAAGTTTGGCATCGATTGGGAGAGCGTCCCCGGCGTTTACCGCCGCGCCGCCGGGCTGGAGGGCATTCGGGTTACCGGCGTCGCCGTCCACATCGGCTCGCAGATTCTCGACCTGGCGCCGTTTCGCGAAGCCTATGGGCGGGTCGTCGAGTTGGTCGGGACGCTCAAGGCCGACGGCCACGCAATCGAAACCCTGGACCTGGGCGGCGGCCTGGGCATTCCCTATGAGGACGAACAACCGCCGAGCCCTAAGGAATATGGCGAAATGGTCACCTCCGTGGTCGGCGGTCTCGGGTGCCGGGTTATTCTCGAGCCCGGCCGCATGATCGCCGGCAACGCCGGAATCCTGGTAACCCGGGTGGTCAACGTCAAGCAAGGCCGCGAGCGCGCCTTCGTCATCGTCGATGCGGCGATGAATGACCTTGTCCGCCCGACGCTCTATAATGCCCACCATGCCATCGTGCCGGTGACCGAGCCCTCCGCCGGCGCCGATTTGAAGGAGGTAGAGGTGGTCGGTCCGATCTGTGAAACCGGGGATACCTTCGGCAAGCCCCGGCCGTTGCCGGAAATCCGGGCCGGCGATCTTTTGGCCATCCGCACCGCCGGCGCCTATGGGGCGGTCATGGCGTCGGCCTACAACTCCCGGCCCCTGGTGCCCGAAATTATGGTCCATGAAGGGGATTTCGCCGTCGTCCGCGAACGCATCACCGTCGACGACATGCTGGCCCGCGAGGGACTGCCCGGTTGGCTTGCCGAAGGCAAGGAGCCCCAGCGCGAGGCCGGCGAATGAACGAAAGCCCGAAAGATACACCGCAAGCCCCCCCGGAAGCTCAAGCCGGCGTTTCCATCAAAAAAGGATGGCAAAGACGCTACCGCCTGTTTCTGGGTCTGGCGCGGGCGGCCCTGATGTGGGAACGGCTATGGCCCTGCCTGTGGCCGGCGGTGGGGGTGGCGGCGGTGTTCATCTCGGTGGCGCTTTTGGATTGGCTGCCGATGCTGCCGTTTTGGGTCCATTCCCTGGTGCTGATCGTTTTTGCCTGCGCCTTCGGATTCATGGTCCGCGGCGCCGCCCAGGGGTTCAAGACCGTTGACGAAAAATCGGCGCAGCATCGTCTGGAACTGGACAGCGGCCTCTCTCACCGGCCACTGATGGCGCTCCATGACCGCCTCGCCATCGGGGCCGACGATTCCGGGGCCCAATCCCTGTGGCGGGTTCATCTCGGGCGCGCCGCCAAGGCCGTGAAAAAGCTCAGGGTTTCCCTGCCGTCGCCGGGCCTGGCCCGCTTCGATCCTTTCGCCTTGAGGGCCGTCGTCCTGCTGTTGCTGATCATTGCCGTGGCGGCCGGCGGTGGCGACGCCGGGGCGCGGCTGGAACGGGCCCTGGTGCCCCGGGCCGAAATCGGCGGCGGCGGACCGTTGGAACTCGACGTTTGGATCACGCCCCCCGCCTATACCGGTTTGGCGCCGATGTTTCTGGAACCCCCAATCATGACGGCTGCCGCCGGGGATGACGCCGAGGATGGAGAAGGACAGGCCCCGCCGACGATCCAGGTGCCCGTGGGCTCGGTGCTGTTGGCCCAGGCCGGTGGTACCGGCGACGCCCCGATACTGAAGATCGGCGCCAAGGTCATTCAATTCGCCGCCGTCGGCAAAACCGGTGAAGAGACGGAGAACGGAGGAAGTTACCGGGTCGAAACCATCCTCGAAGACGCCGATCGGGCCGCCGACACCCTGGAGGTGACGGTTCGTGGCCGGCCCCTGGGCCGTTGGGCTCTCAGGGTGGTTGCCGACAGGCCGCCCGAGGTCGAATTCACCCGGGCGCCGTCCGGTGCCGGACGGGCGCAATTGCAAGTCGCTTACGAGGCCCGGGACGATTACGGGCTAGCCGGCCTGCAGGTGGTGATTCGTCACCCCAAGGGCCGGGCCGTTCCCGGCGGCCGGCCGGCCATCCGCGCCGAACTGCCGCTGCCGGGGCTGGGCTCGAAAAAGGTTGAAGGCAGCAGCCGGCAGGATTTCAGCGCCCACCCGTGGGCCGGGCTGCCGGTCCTGGTGCAACTGCAGGCCATCGACGCCCGCGGCCAGGCGGGGCAAAGCGACATCATCACCATCATCCTGCCGGAACGGATCTTCAATCACCCGGTGGCCCGCGCCATCGCCGAAGCGCGCAAGAAATTGAGCACTCCCGACGATGATGTCGTCGCCGAGGTCGTCGAGGCGTTGAACGATATCGCCAGCCGGCCGAAACACTTCTTCGACGACACCATCGTCTTCCTGGCGCTTAGCGTCGCCGCCAGCCGCCTGATCCATGACGGCTCCGACGCCGGCATCGGCACCGTGCAGACGCTTTTGTGGGAAACCATGCTGAGGATCGAAGACGGCGAGTTCGCCCTGGCCGAACGCGACCTCAAGGAGATCCAGGACCGGTTGATGCGGGCCTTGCGGGACGGCAAGGATTCGGCCGAGATCGAACGTCTTCTAGACGAGTTGAGCCAAGCCCTCGACAAATACATGGCCGCCTTGGCCGAACACCTGGCAAAGCAGGGGTTGGCGCAATTGCCGGCCAATCCAACGTCCCGTTTCTTGGACAGCACCGATCTGCAACGGATAATCGAGGAGGCCCGGGAACTGGCCCGGACCGGGTCGTTGGAATCGGCCAGGCGGATGCTGTCGGAGCTCAGGCGCATGCTGGAAGGCATCCGCAACGGCCTACAACGGGGCCAGCCCCGTCAGGATCTGGTCAAGGCGAGGGAGATGATGGATAGCCTTCGCAAGCTGACCGATCGCCAACGCCGGGAACTGGATAAAACGTTCAAACGCCGCCAGCAGTCCCAAGGCGCTTTGCGCGCGCGCCCCGAACCGGGGGGGCGGCAAAAAGGACAGAGCCAAGGGAAGGGCCAGGGGGACAGGCAGGGCGAAGACCTCGGCGCCGGCGCCCGTCGACAACAAGTGCTTCGCCTCGATCTCGGGCGCCTGATGTTGCGGATGGACGAATTTTTCGGCGATATCCCGTCCGCCTTCGGCAAGGCCGATCGGGCCATGAACGATGCCGTCCAGGCGTTGGCAAAAGACCGATACGGCGACGCCGTGTCGAACCAGACCGAAGCCCTGGAACAATTGCGCCGGGGCATGAACGCCACGGCCGAACGGATAGCGCGGCGGATGGGCGGTGCCTTTGGCGTGGCCCGCGGACGGCGCGGTCAACCGCCGGGAGAAGGCAACGATCCTTTCGGGCGCCGGCTGGGCGGGGCCTTTGGTTCGACCATCGATGACGGCAACGTCAAGATCCCCACTCACATGGAACGGCGCCGGGCCCGGGAAATTCTGCACGAGCTTCGCCGCCGCGCCGGCGAGCACCAGCGCCCGGTCATGGAACGACAATACATCGACCGACTGTTGAAGCGGTTTTAGTGCCCCAGTGGCGCCTGAACGGGCGCCTGAAACCCTCTAGGTCTGGGCCCTGGCCCGGCGCCGTGGCCGCTTGGGCCGGGAGAAAAGCCGGACGAAGGAAATCGCGGCGCTTAGGGTCGACCCCGCGATCCAATCGATCATCCCGGCGCCCCGGACATAGGCCTTTGACCAGGCGCCTAACCCGGAGCCGGTCGGCGGGTTCGCCGCCGGGTTGCCTTTACCTTGAAACCTTAGGGCTTGGCGCAATAAGGGCGAGCGGGGAACGACACCCCGAAGCGGCGTCGGCCCCTTGGGGCCAGGCGGCGCGCGGCCGCCTGATATCCATTTCATCAGTTAAAATCCTTCTTCGCCTTGCTGTTGTGACGACGGTTCTTTGGCGACCGTTCGTTCGCTTTAAGCGAAGCAAGATTCACGCCACCCCCCGCGGCGGTGGGGAAAGGCCGGGCGAATCCCAATAAGTGTAGGGATTCCAGGGTTTCGGGCGGATGCAGGCGGCCCCTCCCGGGGCCGGGGGGAGGCAAGCGGAGGGGAATAATCTGCCCCGGAAGGCCAAAACAGTGCAGGAATTTCCCTATTCAGGGACGGAAACGGGGCCGAGACTGGAATGGGGCCGGGTCAGGAAACGGTTTCGGGTAAAAGGGTGGCGGGGGAGTCTAGCCGCCGGTTTTTTTCGGTTCGCTGAAGGTGACTTCCAGCCGCCGGGCCAACGCCGACGGTTCGGGGAGCTTGGCGCTGAATCCGATCGTCGCTCCCGGCTGCAGCCGGTTCTTCAACGGCGGCGCGATGACGTGCTGGACTTCCTCGCCGTCGCCGTCATAAAGAACGACCCGGATCATCGGCACCATGCGATCTTCCTCGGTGATGTTGGCGACGACGCCGCGAACAATCAGCACATCGACTCCGCCTTCGACTTCGCGGGACGATTTGACGTCACGGATGTCGAGACCGGCGCCCAACTCTTCGCCCCCGAGGCCTGCCATGGAATAGACGTCGGCGGCGCCGGGCCACAGGTCGATGATGAACGAACGGCCGAAGAACGCCCCGGCGCCAAGGGCGATCATGACAACAACGGCGGCGATGCCGATAACCTTGCCCTTGCCGCCCTTTTTCAGGTCATCGTCGTCGATGGAGTTGTCTTCATCAGGCGAGAAAACCTGGGGAATGGGCTCGGGGTCGGGGATATCCTCCAGATTGACCTCTTCATCGGCGTCATCAGCCGGCGGTTCGGTGTCCGACATCGATTGGAAGGCGTCCGATTCGGTGTCTTCGCCGAACATTTCGTCCAATTGCTCGGGCGACAGGGCGTCGTCTTCGGCGCCGGCATCGGCGTCGCCTTCGGCGGCCGGCTCGGCGGCTTCTTCGGCATCGCCTTCCGGCGCGGTTTCGGCTTCGCCTTCCGGGGCCGCTTCGGCTTCGCCTTCCAGCACCGCTTCGGCTTCGCTTTGCGGGGCCGCTTCGGGTTCCGGCATCGGTTCCGGTTCCGGCATCGGTTCGGGTGAAAGCGGGGCCGCTTCGGGCGCCGGGGCTTGCGCGATAGGCGGCTGTTCGACCATTGCCGCCGGTTGCGGTGGCGCCGGCGGCGGGGGTGGCGGAGGCGGCGCGGCTTGAACGGGATTTTGATGCCACGAATTGCCGCAGTTATGGCACTGAACCCTTTTGCCTCCGCCCAGGACTCCGGCGCCAAGGGAATAGTGCGTTTGACAGTTCTGACAGGTTATGATCATTGCCGGAAGCTTGCTCTAAGCGTTTGTCGTTTATAGGCATTTGCCGCATTTAACGCAACCCGCGGCAAAGCCCGGCCCGGTTGCCCGACAGCGCTGGACGGCGGGGCTTTTAACATGGCATTGTTCGCCACCGAAGGGGTTCCAAGGTGACCACCGACGACAGCGAAAACGTTGTGCGATTTGAAAATGTCGGCCTGAGGTACGGGCTCGGCCCCGAGGTCCTTCAGGACGTTACGTTTTCCCTGCCGGCGGGGTCCTTTCATTTCCTCGTCGGCGACAGCGGCGCCGGCAAATCGTCCCTGTTGAAGCTTATCTACCTGGCCCTGAAACCGTCCCGGGGTTTGATATCGCTGTTCGGCCGTGACATCGCGACGACGCCGCGGCGCGAATTGCCGGCCATGCGCCGGCGGGTCGGCGTCGTGTTTCAGGAATTCCGGCTGCTCAACCATCTTTCGGCCTTCGACAACGTGGCGTTGCCGCTTCGAGTCGCCGGCGTCCGCAAGAGCGATATTCAAAAACACGTGGTCGAGCTTCTGAGCTGGGTCGGATTGAAGGACCATCTAGATGCCCGGCCGCCGACCCTTTCGGGCGGCCAACAACAACGGGTATCCATCGCCCGGGCGGTGATCTCCCGGCCCAAGCTGCTGCTGGCGGACGAACCGACCGGCAACGTCGACGACCGCATGGCCATGCGCCTGTTGCACCTGTTCGAGGAACTCAACAAACTCGGCACCACCGTGATTATCGCCACCCATAACAGCCACCTGGTCGAAAAAATGGGATTTCCGAAAATGCACCTCGACGAAGGGTGGCTGGAAATTGTCGGCGCCGACACCGACCGGGCATCCGTCCCGCCCGCCTCCGAACCCGGACCCGGCGGCGGGCTGCTTGACGACGGCGACGATGACGGGACCCGGCCGGACCTGGAAAAGCTTTTTTGAATGTTTACCCGCCGATCCGACCTGCCCCTGGATAAGGATGCGCACAGCCGGTTTCTGCCCTGGCTGATCGCCTTCATGGTCTTTCTGGCGATCATGGCGATGGCCGGGATGCTGGTGCTGAACGCCACCGCGTCGCGTTGGGACCAGGGAATCCGCGGCACCTTGACCGTCCAGGTGATGCCGGCGGAAGACCCGGCCAAGGACGACGCGCGCCTGCAGGCGGTACTGTCGGTACTGGCGCAAACGCCCGAGATCGACAGTTACGAGACGCTCACCGACGACAAGCTGTTGAAGCTCCTGGAACCTTGGCTGGGCCCCGCCTCCGGGTCGCGGGATCTGCCGTTGCCCAGGCTTGTCGACGTGGAATTGAAGACCGGCGCCGATCTGGACGCCGAGGTGCTGTCGCGGCGGTTGGCGGTCCGGGTCCCCGGGGCCAGCGTCGACGACCACCGGATATGGCTGAAGCGCCTGGTGCGCCTGATCCAAACCGTCGAGGGCCTGGCGACCATGGTGCTGGCCTTCATCGCGCTGGCCACCGTCGGCACGGTCGTGTTTACCACCCGCACCGGGCTGGACATCCACCGCGAGGCGATCGAGGTCCTGCATTTGATCGGCGCCCAGGATTCCTACGTCGCCGGACAGTTTGCCAGCCGCGCCTTTTCCCTCGGCCTGAAGGGCGGGTTTTTCGGCCTGTTGCTGGCGGTGCCGACGCTTCTGGGAATTGGGTACCTGGCCCAGCAAATGGATTCCAGCCTGTTGCCGGACGTCACCCTGGGTCTCGTCCATTGGTCGGTGTTGGCCGGCCTGCCGCTGGTGGTGTCCCTGATCGCCATGGTGACGGCGCGGATGACGGTAATGAAGACGCTTTCCAGGATGCTCTAGGCCGTGCGCGGGAAACGCGATCACCGGGGCCGGCGGTTGGGGTTCAAACTTGGCCTGGCGGGCGCGGTGGCGGCCGTCCTTTGGGTCGCCGGCCTGTTTCAGTTCGCTTCCCTGGTGCCTAAACTGGTGGCCGACCCGGTCACCCGCACCAACGCCATCGTGGTGTTGACCGGCGGCAGCCGGCGGCTCGGCGAAGGCCTTGAACTGCTGTCCCGGGGCCTGGCGGAAAAATTGTTTGTGTCGGGGGTCTATCGGGGCGTCGACGTGCGCGAACTGTTGCAGATCGTCAGGCTCAACCCCCAGGAACTGGAAACCAGGATCGGCATCGGCAACGCCACCAATACGGCCGAAAACGCCTTCGAGACCATGGCCTGGATGCGGGCGTGGGATTACCGTTCCCTGCGTCTGGTCACCGCCGCCTACCATATGCCCCGGAGCCTGTTGGAATTCCGCCACGCCATGCCGGCGGTCACCCTGGTGGCGCATCCGGTGTTTCCCGAAAACGTCAAACAGGACCGCTGGTGGGCGTGGCCGGGCACGGGCAGCCTGATGATCGGCGAATACAACAAATTCCTGCTTGCCTGGTCGCGCCATTGGGCCGGGCGGATTCTCGAAAAAGCCAGTCCCGGTCCCGGCCGCCAAAACGTACCCACCAAATCCTGATCCCAACATGACCATCATCCGATCCGTTCTGTTCAATTTATTCTTTCTGTTTTTTCATCTTTTCCTGGTGGTCGGGATGTTGGTGTTTCTGCCTTTCCCCCGGCGCTGGATGCAGACCACGGTCCGCCTTTGGACCAACGTCCTGGGGGCGGGGCTGAAGCTGATCGTCGGCCTGGACATCGAGGTCCGGGGCTTCGAAAACCTGCCCCAGGGGGCCGCCGTTATAGCGTGTAAGCACCTATCGGCCTGGGACACCTTCGTTTTTTACCGGCTGGCACGCGACCCCAACTATGTCCTGAAGAAGGAGCTGATGGACATGCCCGTTTGGGGCTGGCACGCGCGCAAATGCGGCGCCATTTCCGTCGACCGCGACGGCGGCGCCGGCGCCCTCAAGCAGATGGTGCGCGACGTCGAAGACCGGTTGTCGAAGGACCGCCAGGTGATCATTTTTCCCGAAGGCACCCGCGCCGAGCCCGGAACCCGTCACCCCTACCAGCCGGGAATCGCCGCCGTCTATGCCAGAACCAAGGCGCCGGTGGTGCCGGTGGCGTTGAATTCGGGGCTGTTCTGGGGCCGGCGCAGTTTCAACAAAAAACCCGGCGTGATTACCATCGAATTCCTGGAACCGATGCCCCAGGGCCTCGACCGCCGCCGGTTCATGGACGAACTGGAAAACAGAATCGAGACCGCCACCGATGCCCTGATCGCCGAGGCCCGCTCCCGTTTCCCCGATATCGTCGAAGACCCCACCGGGCCTTCCTGAATCCCCTCCCGCCGCCGAGTTGATCCTGGCCACCACCATCCACCAGACCAGCCTCGTCGGCGTTGAGGATGCGCATGAACACCTCGGCGGCCCCGTTCCCTTGGCCATTTTCCGGCGGCTCGATAACCGGGATCTGATCGCAGCCGATCCCTCGGCGGCGGTCGGCGATGGCGCGCGCCTGGTCGCCGCCGAGGCCGATGTCGCCTTGGCGGGCGTCGAGGACGACGAAATCGTTGCCCAGGCCGTGCATTTTGATGAACGGCAGTTCGCTCATGGGGATGTCATATGTCCGCGAGGCCCGGCTGCAAACCGGATTCGCCCTGCCAGGGCCGGACCTAGGTCATGGTCTCATAAATGACGCCATCATTAGGTGATCGCTTGCCGCGCTACTCTTGACGGAAACTCCATATTTATGACAGCGTACCTGCACCGGGGTGAACAATTACAATGAATCTGTACCGAAAGACTTTACTCGCTCCGTCGAAAAGACCCGGGGACGGAGATGGGCAAATCGATCCTTCCAAATCCCATAGCTTTACAGTTCACTGGCCCAAGTGTCGCGCATTCCACAAAGCCGCTGATTGGCGATGTTTCAAACCCTGCCGGCAATTGCCAGGCGGCTTGAAGGAACCAAGCTACGGGGCGCGCGCATATGGCTGATAAATGCCGACGAAACGTAATATCCCTTCCGCATGACTTTATGGCGAAGTTTGAAGCGCTCATTAAAAAGAGTCCTCAAATACTGTTTCGCCTACCCCAGGTCCGCAACGCGATTACCCTAAGCCGCCTGGGCACCATCGATATAGATCAAATGGAGACCGCCGATCAGGTCGATCCCGCCGCTGTCAAGGATGTGTTCGAATACAACAAGGAAATGCTGAGAAACATTGCCGACCACGAGCCGTCGCTGAACCGGCCCAAATTTCTGATCGAGGTCTTGAGCAATATCTACCATATCTTTCAGAACAGGGAGTCAATGAAGGTCTTGTGCGTCGGCCCCCGCACGGAAGTTGAATTTTTTATGCTGCTCGGTGAGGGCTTCGCCCCTGAGAATCTCACGGGCCTCGATTTGATGTCCTATTCTGAATTCGTCGATGTCGGCGATATGCACCACATGCCATATGGCGATAGTACTTTTGACATCGTTTTCCTCGGCTGGGTGCTGACCTACAGCACGGATATGCAACAAGTTGCCAATGAATGTATCCGGGTCGCCAAGCCGGGTGGATATGTCGCCGTGGGTGTCGAAGCGGAACCGCTGCGGAGCGATACGCCAATATATGGACACTCGTTAGGCGACGCGCCCCATATCGAATCGACCGATGAAATTATTGAGCTATTCGCCGGGCACGTGTTCGCCGTTCCCTTCCGCCACGACGTCCACCGGTCGAAGAAGGGGAAGGAGACGGACTTCGTAATGGTCGTCATTGAACTTAACTGAATTCGTAAGGGCCGTGGCCTGGGGAGGCAGCCCGCGCCGCCAATGCCAATGTTGGATTTTATCCACTAGCAGGCTGCTGAAAAACTATTTTTAGGCCGTTTGAGCGCAAGATCGATTCAAGATCGGACGGTTTTAAGCAAGAATGAGTCATAAAGGATGCACCCACGATTCTTTTGTTGCGCCAAGCCGATCACCG
>JADFMB010000072.1 GCA_022564115.1 Pseudomonadota bacterium | reverse complement strand
GCACCTTCCTCACCAAATGATTGGCTCAGTGAAGTCGTTGTGCCTAATTTAGCGCCAAAGCTTAATTCCCCGATATTAGCGGGCAGGGTAAGTTTTGGCGCTTCTAGATTAAGAAGCCCCAAGGCAATTTGAGCTTGTAATGCTGATATCTCCGGGGCGGTTATATCGATCGGTTCTCCACTTTTTGCACTACCTTTGAGTGAGATTTTGATATCTTCTATAAAATAGCGGGCTCGATCAAGCGAATATTTTACATTCGCGTCAAAACTATATTTATTGGTAATACCCTCAGACGTTTTTTCAAAACCGCTTTCAAGCTTTACACCGCCTTTCGGTGTAGGCTTCTTTTCTCTTTGTATGGCGCCATTGGTGCTGCGATTTTTTACTTTTACTGCCTCCCCGGCAACAATCCGCTGACTGTTAGCCCCGGCTTCTCGTTCGACCTGGTTGCCGGAAGATAATACACGCTGCCCGGAGGGTTTGGTTTGCTGAACTACATGGGTTAATTCATGCGCTAACAACTGTTTGCCTTCACTGGTCTTTGGCGCATACTGTCCTGCGCCAAATACCACGTTTTGCCCCACGGTGTATGCCAGGGCATCTATTGCCCGCGATGATTCCGCTGCTGGCGAATCAGTATGTACTCGTACCTGGCTGAAGTCATAATCAAGACGCGACTCCATGAAATTGCGGGTCTGCGGGTCAAGTGGCTGCCCGGGCGAGCGAAGCACATCGTGAACACCCGGAGGAGCAATAGTCGGTTCAGCCTGATCTGGGGATGGCGGCGGGCCTCCAAGGGGGCCTCTTCAAGGACCGAAATGGCAAGCGGAAGCTTGCCGTTCAGGGCCGCCGAAATGGCCATGTTGTTGATCACGGCGGGATTGTTGCTGGAAAGGGCCAGGGCCTTTTCATAGGCTTCCCAGGCTTCGGCGTAGGATTGCAGTAAATCATAGCCGATGCCCAAGGCGGAATAGGCTTGCCAATCGTCGCCGCCTTTTTCAATCCCCTTTTTCAGGTATTGAATCGCCCCCTGGGCCTCGCTGACGGCGAGTTTAGCCTTGCCGAACTCGATAAGAAAAGCCGGGTCGTCGTTGTATTGGACGGCGTAGCTTTTCATGATTTCAACGACCGCCCTGCCGCCGCCCGTATAGCGGAGGTTCCTGGCCAGTCCCAGAAGGATTTCCTTGTTGTCGGGTTGGCGGTTGAGGAGGTTCTGGTAATGATTGGCCGCGGAAATGTGATCGCCGCTCAGTTCGGAACTGACGGCGGCCTGGTTCAAGGACGCGAACAGGGCCTTGGATTCATCTTTCGCCCTGGACGCGCACCCGCCCGCCAGGGCCAGGACCAGACAAGCCGCCAGGATTTTCTTTAAAGCCGGAACCGTCATCGATAAAGGTTGCTCCCGGTTCGCATTCAACCTGCCCCGGTCCCCGGCCGGGGTTTCGAATGTCATATGGGATTTAGGGCCGATAAACAAGCATGCCAACCGGCGTCGGGCGGCCGATAGTCCTTTGCGTCCCTTGCAAGTAATTGGTTATAAAGAATTTCTTGAAAAATGTGACGGGCGTCACTGAAGAGGACCGGTGATTTCGCTTAAGATTTTAATGTCCCGGAAAGGAGATTGTTTTTAAGATCATCCCTCCGGGCGCCAACACCGGGCGCCAACACCGGGCGCCAATATATTGTTCGTAGCGCCGATCGCCGGGAGAAATCTGAAATGAAGGATAATTGCGGTCCCATGCCCGAAACGACGAAGGACGACGAACGCCCGGAGGATGCCTTGAGTGTCCCTTGCGGCCCGTGGCGGCGGCTTTTCCCGTCCCCGGTCCCGGCCCGCCTGGCCGATGACCGCGGCGGCGTCATCATCGTCATGTTCGCCCTTATGCTTCCGATCTTGCTGGGTTTCATGGGCCTCGGGATCGAGGTCGCGCTGTGGTACAGCAATAAGCGCGACATGCAGGGCGCCGCCGACGCCGCCGCCATCGCCGCCGCTTATGAAATCGCCGAAGGCCGGACCTCCAACGCCACCGCCCGGGCGACGGCCGAGGCCCAGAATAACGGCTGGTCGTCGACCACCGGGTCGATCACCGTCAACAATTCCAGTGACGACGTTAACTCCACCCCCCCCCAGGAGCCAACTGAATTTGAAAACGACTCCAACGCCGTCCAGGTGCTGGTGACCAAGAACGTGACGCGGCTTTTCTCCGCCTGGTTCTTCGACGACAATTCCGTCACCGTCAACGGCCGCGCCGTGGCCACCGTTGTCGCCGGCGCGTCGACGGCCTGCGTGCTGGCGCTCGGGTCGTCCAACCAGTCGGGCGCCTTGAAGGTATCCGGGGCCACGAACTCGGTGGTCATGAGCGGCTGCACCATGGCCACCAATTCGACCAATAACAACGCGGTCAAGAACCAGACCGGCACCATGTCGGCCGACTGCATCTACAGCGCCGGCGGCGTCCAGGGCACACCGACCACGACCGCGTGCTCGGGCGTCAAGACCAACCAGCCGACGGTCACCGATCCCTATGAAGAGGCGGTCACCAAACCCACCGATTCTGATTTCGAAAATTGCGACTCCGACGGCGGCAATTTCTCCCTGTCCGGCAACGGGGCCACGGCGACCATCAGCGCCGCCGTCTATTGTTCCATCACCATGAGCGCCAACAACGGCACCCTGACCATGACGTCGGGCACCTATTACATCGACGGGGGCGATTTTCGCGTTTCCAGCGGCGGCACCGTCGACGCCTCCGGGGTCGTTGTCGTTTTCGGCGACAGCGACGACGATGACAACGACTGCGGCGGGCTCACCATTTCGGGCTCCAGCAGCGTCAACATCACCGCGCCGACGTCGGGCAACTTCGTCGGCATCGCGTTCTACCGCAGTTCCAGTTGCGACGCCAACGATGACTTCAAATTCACCGGCTCCACGGCCAGCGCCATCGAAGGCATTATTTACAACCCTTCCGGGGACGTGAAGATGACCGGTAGCGGCGCCATCAGCGGCAACTGCCTGCAGATCATCGGCGACACGGTTGAATTCAAAGGTACCGGCACCCTCGGCAGCGCCTGCGACGCCTTCCCCGGCCTTCCGACCATTGTCGCCGGGGGCATCGGCCAGTTGGTGGAATAGGCCGGGAAAACCGCCGGGCGCTGACAAAAAAGACCGAAATATTGTATACTCGGGGGCATGATGAACATTTCCCGGCCCCTGCGTTCCCTGACCGGCATGCCGGCGGCGCTGGCGAAACTGTCCCGGCGCGGCGCCGCGGCGGTGGAATTCGCGCTTCTGGTGCCGGTGGTCCTTGCCGGTTTGACCGGCGTCGCCAATTACGGCCTGGCCATATTCGAAAAGATCGAGTTGGAAAGCGCCGCCCGAGCCGGCGCCCAGATGGCGATCCGCGACCGCGAGAACACCTCCGCCATCCAGCAGACGACGGTCGATTCAACCAACCTCACCATCACCACCGACGACGTATCCGTATCCACCGCCTGCCGTTGCGCCGACATCGATTCCACGGCGACCTGCGGCACCACCTGCGCGGACAACGAACCGACCCAGTTTTACACCACCGTGACCGTGACCAAGAACTTCACCTTGCTGCTGCTGGGGACGAACGTAACCCTTTCGGAATCCGTCACCGTGCGCACCCAATAAGGCGATGAAACAAAGTCTGAAATCCGCCGCCCCCGACCGCAGGGCCGAAAAACCGGCGACGATCGCCTTCGCCCGGCTGCGCCGGGGGGTGACCAAGTTGACGGCCTGCCGGCTGGGCGCCACGGCGGTGGAATTCGGCCTCGTGGCGCCGCTGTTCCTGTCGATGACCCTGGGCCTGATGGAAATGAGCCGCGCCATGTGGATCAAGGCGACCATGCAGTTCGCGGTCGAGGAAACGACCCGTAATTTCATCGTCAACAACTCTAAAACCACCGCCCAACTGAAAACCTTCGCCGAAAACACATTGACCGGCACCGGCATGAGCCTGACCGGCATCACCTTTACGGCGACGCAGGGTACTTCCGGCAGCATCACCATCATGATCGTCACCGGGACCTATACGTTCGAGCCCGTGGTGCCGTTCATTCCGTTTCCCGCCGTGACCCTGAACGCCAAGTCCAGCGTTCCCCTAAACTCCTGATATTCCTTTAGATATGCCAACCTTTCCTTCCGTTCCCCTGGACCGGAAGGGGAATCGTCGGCATAATCGTTGGTCCCGCGAACGACACCATTTCCCCCGGACGCGGGGGTAGGGTGCTCCCTGCGCCGGGACGTCGTGGCGAGGAGGAATGCAGACTCCGGCCGACCCGGGCAAAGGCCGGAAACCAGGTTTCGTTTTGTTAAAAGGACGCCGCCGGAAGGCTTCATGGAAAGCAGTCTCGAACATCTGGAAGGCTTGGCCAGGCTAGCCAAGGAAACCACCCCGGAAGGACGCCAGGAGCTTCTGAGGGAAGTCACCGACATGTTCCTGGAAGCGCCCCCGAACGCCTTGACCGGCACCGAGGTCGAGTACTTCGGCGATGTCATGGGGCACTTGGTGTTCGATATGGAGATGAAGATCCGCCAGCACCTGGCGGAAACCATGTCCGATGTCGACGCCGCCCCTTATGAACTGATCAAGAAATTCGCCAGCGACGATATCGAGGTGGCACGGCCGGTGCTGACGAAAAGCGGCGTCCTCCAGGACGCGGACCTTATCGAAATCGTCAAGCAGTGCAGCCAGGATCACCTGATGGCCGTCTCCACCCGCGACAGGGTCAGCGAGCAGGTCGCCGTCGCCCTGGTGGATAAGGGCAACGATCGGGTCCTGGGGTCGCTGGCCGGGAACACCGGCGCCGAGCTTTCCCGCAACGCCATGGAAACCATGGTCGCCCGGAGCGAGGGCGGCGAAGAGGCCCTCAACGAAGCCCTGGTCATGCGCGACGACATGCCGGCGGACCTGATGCGGAAAATGTACAACCACGTTTCAAGCGCGCTCCGCGAATACATCCTTTCCCAGGGCGTCGACATCGACGAAAGCCAGATCGACGATATGCTGGCCGAAACCCGGGAGTGGCTGACCAAGGAAGGCGGCGGGAAAAAATTAACCGAGGCCGAAAAGTACATTCAGCGCAAGGCCCAATTGAACCAACTGGATCAGGCGTTGCTTGTGAAGCTGATGCGCGAGGGCCGGGTCCAGGAATTCATCGCCGGGATCGCCCTGCTCGGCAAGATCGACATTCCCACCGCCCGCCAGGCTTTATTCGACAAAAGCGGCGAGAAACTGGCCGTCATCTGCAAGGCCCTTGAATTCGACAGCAACGCGTTTTCGCAACTGGTGGACCTGTCGAACACCCTCGGCAAGCGCGACGAATCGGACAAAGCGATGCTGGCCGGGGTCTATGGCCGCATTACGACGGAATCGGCGCAACGGGCGATGCGGTTTTTGCGGACCCGCCAAAAGATCAAGAAAGATAATACGGCGTCGAAATTGGAATGGGGGAGGTAGCGCTCCAAGCCCCTGGACCTGTCTTGGGTCGGTTCTTGGGGCGGCCTCAGCGGTTCTCCATCAGCTTGAAGAAACCGGACATGCCATCCTTGTCCTTGTCGATTTTGACCAGAAACAGAAGACCGATATAGCCTTCGCGGACCCACATCACCTTGCACCGGCGCAGGTCGTTGAATTTATTTATCTTCAGGTCGACAAAGGACTCCGCCACCAAGGCCGCGTCGGACTTGACCCGGGCGCCTTCCTCGGAAATGTCGGAAACGGAGCATTCCCAGACGTTGCCTTCCTCGTCGAACATCTTGCCGCCGAACAGCGTGCGCCGCCGCCCGCTCTTTCTGTTTTCCTGTCCGTCAGCCATGCTTTATTCCGCGGGATACCATGAAAAGGCGATTTCCGTAGAAGTTGTCCCCGGGAACGGGGCCGCGTATCGACCGCACCATATTAAGCCAAGAAGGCAAAACTCATTTCACCGGAATTGGAATTAAGGTAACCATTGGCGGAACCCTCTTCAAACGTTTAGCGATCATACCCGCAATCGAACGCGAAACAGCCGAAAATCGGGACTCCGGTCATTGGAATCAAAAGAAAAAAGCTATTTTTGGCTCCTGGGATCGAGCTGACGGGGGGCGGAAGAAAGCCGAAAATTGTTGGTAATTTATTTAAAATATAGTTTGTTGGAACTTAGGTAAGGCCGTTATAGAATTGGCCAAGTGGCTGAACTTGAATGTCGATTCCCTAACGTCAAGCAGTCGGTTGTGGTGTTTTAACCTTAAACGGGGTTTGTGGTTTTTTTGGGGGGATCAGGATCGTGCGGCCGGCTCTTTTTCAACGCCATCCGCTCGACGGAAAACGGGACCATGACGGCGATTCCCTGAATCGAGTTATCACCCGGGGGTACGGGGAAGCCGGTCGGGTGAATATCACGCCAGTTCAGGAAGTTCGGGCTTAGATGAAAGTACTCATTGTCGGAATTATCGTTTTGGCGTTGGCCGTTGCCGGTGTCAGCACCTACCTGATCCAGACGTTTTCGGGCGAACAGAATGTCGAAGAGCTTCAGAAGGAAGCCCAGAAACCGAAAATCAAGGTCCTCGTCGCGGCCCGGGACATACGCCCGGGCGAGACCATCACCCTGGATGCCCTGGCCTGGCAGGCCTGGGTCGACGAATCCATCAACAAGCAGTTCGTGGTCATCGAAAACGACGAACAGGCCGCCGACCGGACCGAGGATTTCAACGGCGCGGTTGTCCGCTACCTGATCATCGAGGGCGAGCCCATCCTGGCGGCGAAAATCTTCAAGCGGGAAAAATCCGGCTATATGGCGGGCCTTTTGAAAAGCGGCATGCGCGCCGTGACCTTCGCGGCGTCGCCGCAGTCGGCCTCCGGCGGGTTCATTCTGCCCGGTGACCGGGTCGACATGCTGCTGACCCATGACAAGCTCCGCCAAGTGTTGAAAAAGCGGCGCGGCGGCAAGCCGGCGCCCCCGGACGAGCCGCCGTTGCTGCTTTCCCAAACCACGGAAACGATCCTGCGCGACATCCTGGTGCTGGCGGTCAACGTGGTGGTCGACGTGGTCGAAGGCAACTCCGTGAAGACCAACGCGATCACCGTTGAGTTGACGGCCAAGCAGGCGGAGTTGATGATTACCGCCCGCACCATGGGGAAAATCTCGATAGTGCTGAGAAGCCTGGAAAGACCGGACAGCGAATCCGACAAGCCCAGCTTTACCACCGATGTCGAAGCCAGCCCGTTCCTCAGCAACCTCAATGCCGCGCTCGAGGAACTGGAGAAAAGACGACGGATGGCGGGGGGAAAGAAAGAAGAAGAGAAGGTAGAAGAGAAGGTAGTAAAGAAGGTAGAAAAGAAGGAAAAGACGGTCCCGGTGGTCATGCCGCCAAAACCGGAGCCGCCGAAACGGGTGATCAAGATCTACCGGGGCGACAAGGATCCGGAGGAAGTCGAGATCAAGTGATGAGAGGATTCAAATTCTCCATGGCCGCCTTGTGCGGCCTTGCGGCCTTGATGTCCTGGTCCCCGGCCTCGGCCCAGGAGGTGCCCAAGCGCCGTCCCCCGGCCGCCGTCCCCGCTCCGATGCCGGTTCCCCAGGCGGCGAAAACGGCGGTCGCGGGCGAAGACCTCAGCGTCATCGAACTGTCCTTGAACCAGGCCAAGGTGCTGACCCTTCCGCGTTCGGTCAGCAATATCGTCATCGGCAATCCGGCGATCGCCAACGTCCGTTTCGATCCCGAACAGCCGACCAAGATCTATATCGTTTCCCTGGCCGTCGGTTCGACCAACATCTTTTTCATCGATCAAAACGGCGAAATCGTCCAACAGTCCGACATTCGCGTCGTCTTCGACCACAACGGCATCAAGGCGGCGCTCAAGAAGTTGCTTCCGAACGAAAACATCGACGTCTTGATTTTCCGTGACAGCATTTTCCTGACCGGAAAGGTCCATACCGCCGCCGCAGCGGCGGATGCGGTCAACATCGCCACCCGGTTCGTCGGCGAGCCCGCCAACGTCGTCAACATGATATCCGTGATCGGCGGCCAGCAGGTGATCCTGAAAGTCCGCGTCGCCGAGGTCGACCGCGACCTTCGCAAGCAATTGCAGGTAAGCGGGTTCTTCACCACGAAATTAGGGCGACGCTCGCGGCTTTCGATCGATCTCTTTGCGCCGACTCCGACCTTCGGCAACCTCGCCATCGCCCAGTTGTTCACCGGGGCCAATATCTTCGGTGACCCTACTTTTGGGACCCGGGAAACCGACAGCCTGGTGAAAACCCTGGCCGAGCCGACGTTGACGGCGATCTCGGGCGAAACCGCCTCGTTCCTGTCGGGCGGCGAATTCCCTTTTCCGTCCGGTCTCGACGAAAACGGCCAGACCATTTTTGAATTCAGGGAATTCGGCATCCGCCTGAGCTTCACCCCGGTGGTTTTGGACAAGGGCCGGATCAGACTGCAGATTTCGACCGAGATCAGCGCCCTTGGCGCGGTCATCAACTCCCAGCAGTCGTTGACCCAAAAACGCACCGATACCACCATCGAACTGCCCAGCGGCGGCACCCTGATGATTTCGGGGCTGCTGACAGACGACGTAACGGACCAAATCGACGGCATCCCCTACCTGAAGAATATTCCGGTTCTGGGGGCCTTGTTCCGCAGCACCGAATTCCGGCGCCAGGAATCCGAACTCATAATCACGGTAACCGTGTACCTGGCCAAGCCGATAGATAGTTACGCCGCCGCCGCGCTGCCGAGCGACGGGTTCGAGCCGGCAAGCGACATCGACATCTACCTGCTGGGCCGGCTGAGCCGCCATTACGGTGATAGCCAGCATATCTTTTGGGAAAATCCCCTCAAGGGAGCCTTCGGCTATATTATGAAGTGAATGATGCCATGACCGAACGCGCCATCCTTACCCGTCATTTCCGGGGTCATTTCCTGGCCCTGGCTGTGGTTTCCCTGGTCCTGGCGGCCTGTGAGCAACCCAAGCACGCCCCCGATTACCGGTCCGCCTTTCCACTTATCGTCAGCAAGGAAACGGTTTCGCTGCCGGTCAATTTTTCCTCCGGGAAACGGGGCTTGTTGGGCCAGGCGGCCCTGGATTTCGAGCGCTTCGTCGTCGATTACCACAACCGCGGACGCAAGGCCTTGATGATCGAAACCAGCGTCGGCAAGACGGCCCGGTCGAGAGCCGAGAAGGCGCGTAATATGCTGATCAAAGCCGGCGTTCCTTCGGCCGAGATTTCGATTGCCCGCGGCGGCCCCGGCGGCGGGGTCGTGCTTTCGTTCGCCGCCCATAAGGTCAAGGTGCCGGAATGCGGCGACTTTTCGGCAAAGATGTCGCAAAACTGGACCAATATCCGGGAACCTAATTTCGGCTGCGCCTTTCAGCGCAACCTCGGTTTGATGGTCAGGGATCCGGGCGACCTTCAAAAGGCCCAACCGGTCAGCGGCGCCGACGGTCCAAAATCGTCATCGACCATCGACTCCTACCGCACGCCGCCGGGCGGAGAATAGTTTTCAACGGGCCCGCCGGTCCCGGATAAACGGCGGCCCCCCTGGGATTGAACGTTTTCAAATGAAGTCCAAGCAAGGTCCAGCGTGATTTTAAGAATTCCCATCGGAGCCTTCCTCCTCAACAAGGATTCGGCCGCCGCCGTCGAGGCGCTGAAGGAAGACCGCTATTTCTTCCGTTCCACCATCGAAATCCACGAAGGCGGCATCGACGCCGCCGTCACCCATCTGACGGACCAAAGAACGCCGGCCCTGCTGATCGTCGAGACGACGGCCCAACAGGACCAGATGTTCCAGCAGTTGGAAGCGCTGGCCAATGTCTGCGACCCGGAAACGAAGCTGATCCTGATCGGCGCCCTAAACGACATCGAACTGTTCAGGACGCTGATCGCCGAAGGCGTCAGCGACTACCTCATCAGCCCGGCCACCGATCAACAACTGAGGGATTCGGTGGCCAAGATTTTCGAGGCCACGGGAACGGATTCCGACGGCCGGGTCATCGCCTTCGCCGGAATGACCGGCGGCGCCGGCAGCAGCGTTATTTCCCACAACGTCGCCCATGAACTGTTCGCCACCTATGACGAACAGGTGATCGTGATCGACCTGGATATCTCCTACGGGACGGCGGCGCTGAATTTCAACATGCAGCCGCGCCAAACCGTCGTCGACGCCCTGACCCAGTCCAATGACCTCGATGCGGCGCTTCTCAATCAGTTCTTTCTGGAATTCGGCGATACCAAGCTTTCGGTCCTCGGCTCCCCGGCGTCCCTGGGCACTGGCCTGCAGATCACCGCCGAGCCGATCGAAAAGCTTTTGCGCGTCATCAAGCCGATGGCCGAATTCGTCGTCCTCGACCTGCCCCATATCTGGGACGGCTGGATCAACGACGTGCTGGCCAGCGCCGACGAGGTTGTCCTGATCGCCCGTCCCGACCTGACAAACCTCCGAAACGCGAAAAATGTGGTAGAATACCTAGGCCCCAAGCGCGGGACGGACGCCCCCACCCGGTTGGTCCTCAACCAGGTGGGCGCGGCCAAAAGGGCGGACCTGTCTCCCGGCGATTTCAAGGACGCCCTGGCGATGGAGCCGGAACTCTTCCCCGACTGGAGGATGTGGCTGATGCCGTTGGCGAGAGTTCGGACGATGTCGGAGATCAGATTGACATCCTCGATGGCATGGGAGCGATCAAGGCGAATCGCACTCTTGGCGGCGGAGCAGCGCCGTTTCTTCTTGGAACAGGCAAATTGCTTCTTGAAAATCTCAGGGAGGAGTTCGGAGGGCGAGTGGCGGACCGTCCACAAAGGGGGCCGTCACCGGAGCTGGGGAACGAAAGACCTAAGGCTGAGACGAGTGATTACGAGTGGGACGTGTACATCGCCCACGCATCCGAGGACAAGGAGCCGTTTGTACGGGAACTGGCGGATGCATTAGACAACCATGTTCGTGTTTGGTACGACGACTTTACACTCACCGTTGGTGACAGCCTCAGAGAGAAAATGGATGAAGGGTTAGCCAAGTCGCGTTTCGGAGTAGTGGTGCTTAGCCGCAACTTTTTCAGCAAGCACTGGCCGAAGCAAGAGTTGAATGGTCTAGCCACGCGAGAACGTGACGGTCAGAAGGTGATTCTTCCCGTCTGGCTTGACATCGACAGGGATGAGGTAGCCGACTCTTCTCCGATGTTGGCTGATCGACTTGCTGCGCGGGCGGAAGATGGATTGGAGAAGGTGGTAACCGACCTGCTTGAAGCCATGGATGTGGAAGCACGGGTAGATGTTGACGAGGACCCCGGCGATGCAAACGAATCTGAAAGCCCACTAGCTCAAGCCGGTGAAGGTCCGCCGAATGAGGCGCAGGCAGGGGACGCTTATGACAGTGCCCGACCGCGTTTCGAAGTGAGTCAGGGGGGCGGCGGAAGATTGGAAAGCATTTTCGCCCCACGCTTTGACGTGGGCCAGTTTTCCGGAGATCCAATAGCTGATCTGCAGTGGCGGATAACAGGAACACGCTTCACCATGGAGTGGCGGCAAGCAGAAGGATCGTCACTGGACCGGACGAATTTCACTAACAGCTTTGACCTGACATACGCACCCGATGAGCCTATCGCTGAGACAGACGAACTGGCATTCACTGTACGATTCTATTGGCGCGGTCGCTGGAGGACTGAGACACACCGATGGCCCATGAGGCGCCGCGAGCTTCCCAACAAGGTTCTTTGGGATTTCGGGGACAAGCTGCTGCCAGCACTCGTGGGCGATGAGGAAGCGGGCTAGCCTGCTCCTAGGTGCATTCGACCTCCATGACTGATTCTTGGTGGCTCAAGTTCAAGCGGGCGCAAGAGCACATGGAAGACATCCAGGGCTATGCAAGGAGCTACGCTGACAGCCATCCCTATGAGGCCGTCCGCATCAAGTATGGAAAGCGCCAAGAGGGCATCTGGCGATACCGCCTTAGCTTTACTGAAGACCCTGATCCGTGGATTGCCATCATCTTGGGAGACTTCGTACATAACCTCAGAAGTGCACTTGATCATGTCGTGGTCGGCTCGGTCTCCAAGAGATACCAATCCAGCGCGGGGTTCCCCATCGAGGAAAGAGACCCCTGGAGGAAGAAAGGTAGGCGCTTCGTTGAGCGCGATCCGGAAGCTCGGAAACGTTTCCTCCGTAGAATCAAGGGGCTCAGTTCCGAGGCTCAGGCATTCGTCAAGACTTGCCAGCCTTACCAACGTCCCGACCGGAGCCACGAGAACATCTTGTTCATCCTCAGTAGCCTCGAAAACCTTGACAAGCACCGTAAGCTTATCCCCACTGCCTCCGGCTTGATAAATCCCACCCGCACGATCACGATTAACGGCCAAACCGTGGGTACGGACGGGCTCGATGTGACCTACAGCGCCAACGGGCTGAGCCTCAGCTTCAGCTTGACCACCGCGTTGAACACGGGTGGCGGCACGTCCACCTTCACCGTGCAGGCCGCCGGCTGTGCGCCGATGGTACGGGCGTGGGAGGCCGGT
>JADFMB010000071.1 GCA_022564115.1 Pseudomonadota bacterium | reverse complement strand
GCGATGGCGAACGGGACGCCGACGCCCAGGGTGCCCAAGGGCCCCGGGTCCATCCAATGCCCGGGCGAGCGCGGCTGCACCGCCTGGGCGCTGATGGTCACCACGTCGCCACCGTCGCCGATATAGATCGTGTCCTCGGTCAGGAACTCGTTGATCTCGTAAGCCACCCGATACGGGTTGATCGGCACCGCGTCGGACTTGAGCTCGGGCAGCAGCTTCTCGTAGCGGACCGACTCCTCGGCGCGCAGCTCGGCCATCCAGGCCTTGCGCGCCTTGGCGCCATTGTCGAGGCGGCCGGTCGCGGCGTCGGTCACCGCCTCGAGCACGGCGCCGACGTCGCCCACCAGGCCCAGCGAGATGTCGCGGTTCTTGCCCACGGTGCGGTAGTCCATGTCGATCTGCACCACGGTCGCGTCGGCGCGCAGCCGCTTGCCGTAACCCATGCGGAAGTCGAACGGCGTGCCGACGATGACGATCACGTCGGCCTTGTCGAAGGCCATGCGCCGGGTGCGGTGGAAGTGGTGCGGGTCGCCGGGCGGGAAGGTGCCGCGGCCGGCGCCGTTCAGATAGGCCGGGACGTTGAGCCGGCGGGCGAAGGCGCGGGCCGCCTCGGTGGCGCGGCAGGTCCAGACCTGGGTGCCGAACAGCACGCAGGGCCGCGCTGCCTTCACCAGGATGTCGGCGAGACGCTCGATGTCGCGGGTGTCGGCGAGCAACTTGGTCGAGGCCCGGTAAGCCCCGGGCCGGGGCACGGTGGCCTTGGCCGGATCGACCTTGGCGTCGAGGACGTCGCGCGGGATCTCCAGGAACGACGGTCCCGGCGCGCCGTTGAAGCATTCGCGGAAGGCCATGGAGACCATGTCGGCGATGCGCTCGGTGGACGGCACCGTGGCCGCGAACTTGGTGATCGGCCGCAGCATGTCCACATGCGGCAGGTCCTGGAGCGATCCCATCTTGTGCTGGGAAAGCGCGCCCTGGCCGCCGATCAACAGGAACGGGCTTTCGGCGCGGAACGCGTTGGCGATGCCGGTGATGGCATTGGTGGTCCCGGGGCCGGCGGTGACCACGGCGCAGCCCGGCCGGCCGGTCATCCGGGCATAGCCGTCGGCGGCGTGGGCGGCCACCTGCTCGTGGCGCACGTCGATGATCTTGATGCCTTCGTCCAGGCAGCCGTCGTAGATGTCGATGATGTGGCCGCCGCAGAGGGTGAAGATGACGTCGATGCCCTCGTTCTTGAGCGCCTTGGCCACCAGATGGCCGCCAGATATTTCCGTCATGTCGAGTTTCTCCCGAAGGTTGGTTGCGTTAAAGATGAAGAATCGTAAAAAAAGGAATCAGTCCAGGTAATGAACGTTTCGTTCGACGTGAGTGGCCAGGTCGAGGGTGTGTTGGCGGGCCAGTTGTTCCGCCCGATCCGTCTCCCGGCGCTCGCGCTTGGTCGGGCGGCCCTGGCCGCGCTCGCGTCTGGCGGCAGGCGCGGGTTCGCCGGGATTCTTGGGACGCGGTTGCGGCGGCTGCAGGTCGTCGTAAAGGGCCTGCGCCTCGGCCGCCGGGCCGCGGCGGGAGCCGAGATCGACGACGCGGACGACGCGGATGTGGCGGGCCTTGGGGAAGGTCAGCACATCGCCGACGCGCAGGCCGTGGTGGGCCTTCTTGACCCCCTGTTCGTTGACCCGGAGCCGGCCCGCGGCGCAGAACTTGGTCGCCAGCGAGCGGCTCTTGAAGAACCGCGCATACCACAGCCACTTGTCGAGGCGCTGGGTATCCACAACCAACCTATTTCCCGCCTATTTCCCGGGGGGGGCCGCCGTCAGGCCGCCGAGCTTGGCGAACGGCGAATCCTGTTGTTTCCCTGTCGGGCCTTCGGCCCTCCTCGCCTCTTGTTTTTTCGGTTTCGGCTGCGACGCCAGCCTGAAACGGGTAACCCCGCCCTTGTCCTTGCGCCCCCGGTAGCCGAGGCCCTCGAGGATGGCCGCCATGTCGGCGGCGCCGCAGCCGGCCAGGGACATCAGTTCGGGCCCGGCTTCTCCCGCCAACTCGAAGGCGCCCTTGCGGCCCAGCGCCCACGCCTTCGACGCGATGCGCTCGGCGATGTCGGCGCGCACCGCCAGGGCGCCGAAGGGCACGTAACCCATGGCCTGGTAAAAGCCTTCGGGGGAATCGGGGGCGTTGGGGGCCATCGGCAGCGATACCCGGCCCCAGGACGGCGGCGGAGACGGCGGCGGCGCGCCGGAACCCGCATCGGAACCCTGGGCCACCACCCACAACAACCCCCGCATGGCGACGGCGGGGGCCTTGAGGAGGGCCGGCATGAACACCCGGTGGCGGCCGAGGCGCACGCCCAGCACGCGCAATTCCTTGCGCCCGGCCTTGCCCAGGGCCCCGATCTGCGGCGCCACGGCGTCGCGGCCGACGGAGCCCAGGTTTTCGGCGAGCTGAAAGACGATGCCGCGCACCGGCGCCGAAACGCCGGCCTCGAGCGCCGCCGGCAACGGCTCCATGAGGTCGGCGACGTGGCCGTCCAGCCACGCCCGCAGGCGCCGTTGCAACCGGCCGCGGCCCGGCGGGTCGAGAAATTCGGTGAACAACGGCTCGACGGCGGGCTTCAACAACGACGGCCCGGCGGCAAGCCGGGCCACCACCGCGCCGCGCCAGGCGATGCGCCGGGGCCAGCCGCTTTCGTCGGGTGTTAACTCGAATTTTTCGTCGGCATCGGCCTCGAGGATTTTCAGCCGCGAGGCGATCTCGCCCCGCAGCGCCCTCTCGGCGGCGCCCGACACCGCCTTGGCGGCGGCGCCGTCCCCGAGCCCCCCGGCCTCTTCGTCGGCGACGAAGCGGAAGCCTTCCAGCCGGCCGACGGAATGGCCCTCGACGATGACCTCGCCCGAGCCGTCGACGGCGGCCAGCAGTTGGTCCCGGTCCTTGATGCGGCTGACCAGGATGGCGGCGCGCTTGTCGACGAAACGCTGGGTCAGGCCCCGGTGCAGGGCGTCGGACAGCTTGTCCTCGATGGCCCGGGTCCGCTCCTGCCAGCCCGGGGCGTCGTCGAGCCAGTCGGGGTGATGGGAAACGTAGGTCCAGGTGCGGATGGCGGCAATGCGCGCGGCCAGGGTCTCGATGCCGCCGTCGGTGCGCTCGAGCCGCGTCACCTGGGCCGCCAGCCAGTCCTTCGGCAGGCGGCCGCCGGGGCCGGCCAGGTGGCCATGGATGGCGCCCAGAAGCCGGCAATGGGCGTCGCTCATGACCTTGCCGAAATCGGGAATCCGGCACACGTCCCAAAGCAGGCGGAGGCCGGCCGGGGTGGCGGCGCGGGCGGCGATTTCCGGGTCCCGGGCCAGGTGGCGGAGCGCCTGTTCGTCGCCGGCTTCGCGGGCTTTTATGAGTCCCGGCGTCCTGGGCGGCACGGTGAGGCTTCGCTGGAGCGCCGCCAGGGACGAGAAATCGAGGTCCGGGTTGCGCCAATAGAGGAACTTCAGGGGCTCGAAGTGGTGGTTTTCGATCCTCGCCACCGTGTCGGCGTCGAGCGGCCCGATGTTGGCCGTGGTGCCGAAGGTGCCGTCGTTCATATGGCGCCCGGCGCGGCCCGCCGTCTGCGCCAGTTCGGCCGCCGTCAAGGGGCGCCGCGCCCGGCCGTCGAACTTGCTCGTGCCGGCGAAGGCGACGTGGTCGACGTCCATGTTGAGGCCCATGCCGATGGCGTCGGTGGCGACCAGGTAATCGACCTCGCCGTCCTGGTACATGGCGACCTGGGCGTTGCGGGTGCGCGGGCTGAGGGCGCCGAGGACCACCGCCGCGCCGCCGCGCTGCCGGCGCACCAGCTCGGCCAGCCCATAGACTTCCGAGGCCGAGAAGGCGACGACGGCGGTGCGCGGTTTCAGCCGCCCCGTCTTGCGCTCGCCGGTATAGCGCAGCGTCGAAAGCCGGGGCCGGGTGTCGAATTCGGCCTCGGGCACCAGTCGGCGGATCAACGGCTTTATCGTCTCGGCGCCCAGGAACATGGTCTCGTCGCGGCCGCGGGCGCCGAGCAGGCGCTCGGTGAAGATGTGGCCGCGGTCGGGATCGGCGCACATCTGAATCTCGTCGAGGCCGAGGAACGCCGTCTCGCGGTCGAGCGGCATGGATTCCGCCGTGCACAGGAAATAGCGCGCGCCCGGCGGGATGATCTTCTCCTCGCCGGTAATCAGCGCCACCTGCCCCCGGCCCTTGAGGACTACCGCGCGGTCGTAGTTTTCCCGGGCCAGCAGCCGCAGCGGAAAGCCGATCATGCCCGACGCGTGGCCGAGCATGCGCTCCATGGCCAGGTGGGTCTTGCCGGTGTTGGTCGGCCCGAGCACGGCGACGATGCGCGGCCGGGTTCGGGACGTGTCGATCTGCATGGCCGCAAGGGTGGCAGGTTCAGGCCCCGGATGGCAAGGGACGGGAGGATCGGGAGGGCCGTCCACGGCCCCGGGAGGACCCCTCACGTTTCTCTCACGCCCTGTTGACGGAGGTTGATTGGCCCTTCGGGCCGGGGCGTTTTAGGATCACGGCGTTATGGAAAATGAAATGGAATATCAACGCCAGATCGCCGAAAGCCTGATCCGTTCACTGGGCATCGATGAAGCGGTCTATTTCGCCCTCCAGAACCACTGGGAAGGCGTCCTCGCCCACATGCCGAGGGGCCTGCCCTCGCGCCGCGCCGCTCCCAGCGTCCGGCATGCCCGCGTCCGACATGTGAGGGCGGATTACAAGGTTATCTGACCTTTTTCGCCACCATCGGCACGAAGGCGACCGGCAGGCCCGCCTGTTCGCTGACCTTGCCTTCGGCGTCCTTGGTCACGCGGACCAGGGTCTGGGTTTCGCGTACCCGGCCGATGGGGATGGCCATGCGGCCGCCGCGGCGGAGCTGCTGGATGAGAATTTGCGGAATCCTTTCCGGCGCCGCGGTGACGATGACGGCGTCGAAGGGAGCTTCCCCGGGCCAGCCTTCGAATCCGTCGCCGGTGCGGATCTCGACGTTGTCGTAGCCGAGGGATTTAAGGCGTCGGCGGGCCCCCCGGCTAAGCGCTTCCACCGTCTCGATGGAATACACCCGGGCCGCCAGCTCGGCCAGCACGGCGGCCTGATAGCCGCACCCGGTGCCGATTTCGAGAACCCGGTCGGTGGGTTCCAGGTCCAGGAGGTCGCTCATCAGGGCGACAATATAGGGCTGCGAGATGGTCTGACCGTAACCGATGGACTGCGGCCGGTTGACGTAGGCGGCGACGGCGTCCTTGGGATCGACGAATTCGTGGCGCGGCACATGCTTCATGGCCGCCATCACGGCGTCGGAGAACCGGGCCCGCCCGGTCCAGTTTTCGGTTTCCCGCGCGTTGGCGGCGATCTCGTCCAGCAGGCGGTCGCGGGCCTTGGAAAGCTTTTCCTTGTCCGGGGTGAAGAAGCTCATGGGTTGAACTTGGCCGCGCCGGCGCGCCGGCGTCAAGGCGCCATCGGCGTTCAGCGGGCCTGGCTTATCTTTTCCGCTTCGATGGCGACGGTGCGCTCCGGCGGGAAGCTCAGGGTGACCGTGGTGCCCTCGCCCGGCGTGCTGTCGAGTCGAAAAGTCCCGCCATGCAGCTCAATCAGCGATTTGACCAGCGGCAGGCCAAGGCCGGTGCCCCGGGGGCTGGGGGAGCCGGGGGGGCCGGGGGTGAACAGTTCGCTTTTGGCGTATTTGCCGCGGGTGTGAAAGGGGGTCAAGACGCTGTTCAGGTCCTCCGCCGCGATGCCGATGCCGGTATCCTCCACCGTAAGGGTAATGCCGCCCTTTGGGCCGTCATCGGCGGAGACCGAGATCCAACCGCCCTTCGGCGTGAAATCGATGGCATTGGCGATCAGGTTGATCAGCATCTGCCTGACCAGCCGGCCATCGGCGCGCAGATCGGAGATATTTCGCGGCACCGTCGTCTTCAGGATGATGCCTAGTTCCTGGGCCTGTTCCTGAACCAGGGTGATGCAATCGCGCATTACCTCCAGCAGGTCGAGGGTTTCTTCCTCAAGCTCCATCCGCCCGGCTTCGACCTTCGACAGATCGAGGAGGTCGTTGACGACGCCGAGCAGGTGTTCGCCACTTTCATGAATGTCGGACGCATAGCCTACGTAACGTTCCGACCCGAGGGGCCCGAACATCTGTTGTTTTAAAATCTCCGCGAAACCGAGGATAGAATTCAAAGGCGTGCGCAGTTCGTGGCTGGTGACGGCCAGAAATTTGGATTTCGCCCGGCTTTCCAATTCGGCCTTCGTCCTCGCCGTCTCCGCCTCGACCCTGGCCGACTGGGCGACCGCCAGCTCGGACCGGGCCTCGGTCAAGGCGGCCTCGGCCCGGGCGGCTTCGGCCACGGGGGCGGCCATGGGGGCGATTCGTGGTTCGGGTTCGGCTTTGCTTTTTTCTTTTTCCTCTTCCCCTTCCCCGGCCCCGGCCCCAACTTCGACGAAGGCGCTGAAAAGGTGAACCACATTGCCCTCGTCGTCACTCTCTCTTCGGCCGACGCCGCGAACGGATTTTACCGACCCGTCGGGACGGACGATGCGGAATTCCTCATCGAAGGTCGCGATGCCGCCGGCGGCCTCGTGAAGCCCGCGGCGGACCGAGTCCCGGTCTTCGGGATGGACGATTCCGGTGAACGCCCAGAACCCGGGCGGCTCGATCCCCGGCTCAAGGCCGGCGATGCGGTACATCTCATCCGACCACACGGCACGCCCGGAAGGAAGATCGAACCGGCAGCCGCCCACGTGGGCGAGGTTTTGCGCCTCGACAAGGACCCTGTGGTTCAAATCCTCAGGGTAGGGACCGCCGGGCGCCGGGCGGGCAAAAGCCATTTTGGCGATAACGATTCCACCGACCACGCCAAACGCGGCGACGATTAGGGCCGCCGTTACCGTCGTCGGTGTCAAAGCCTCCATAAACGGAATTCCTCCCCCCTGTCAAAGGAAAGCAATACTCACGGGCAAAGACGGAAACTTTTCCGCCTTGCCGAAACATTTCGGCTGCCGCCGCTCGGGAAGCCTCCCGGGACCGTGTTGTGTTTTTATGTTGGCGATCCTTGTGAGCGGCTTTTCAAACGCAACCCTCAAGAGCAGGATCAATAAGATTCAAATGCAAATTCAAAGTCAACGAGCATTTAGTGTCATGATGGGAACGCGGCTCTCGGGGGGGCGTCGAAGCGGCGCCCGGCCCGTCATCAGTCGCGCCGGGCTTGCGCAACCGGGTGTCTTGACGCATATCAGGCAGCGAACACACCGGCCGACGAATAAAGACATCAGGAAACACCATGGCGCAGGAAAAATTCACCTTTCAGGCGGAAGTCAGCAAGCTTCTCGATATCGTCGCCCATTCGCTTTACAGCCATAAGGAAATCTTCCTGCGCGAGCTGATCTCGAACGCGTCGGACGCCTGCGACCGGCTGCGCTACGAGGCCCTGACCGAGCCCAAACTGACCGCCGGCGACGCCGATTTCCGGGTCACCATTACCATCGACAACAAGGCCAAGACCCTGACCGTATCGGACAACGGCATCGGCATGGACCACGACGACCTGACCGGGGCGCTGGGGACCATCGCGCGCTCCGGCACCCAGGCCTTCGTCGACCAGCTCGACGGCGAAGGCGACGACAAGCTGGCGATGATCGGCCAGTTCGGCGTCGGCTTCTATTCGACGTTCATCGTCGCCAAGAAGGTCGAGGTGCTGACGCGCAAGGCCGGCGGCAAGGACGCCTGGCTGTGGTCGTCGGACGGCCGTGGCGAGTTCACCATCGCCGATGCCGAGCGCGACGCGCGGGGCACCGACGTCATCGTCCACCTGGACAAGAAGCAGGACGAGTTCCTGGACCCGGCCCGCATCGAGACCGTCGTCAAGCAGCACTCGGACCACATCGGCATCCCGGTGGTGCTGAAGGAAAAGGACGGCGACAGGACGCTGAACACCGCCTCGGCGTTGTGGACCCGCGACAAGAAATCGATCACCGAAGACCAGTACAAGGAATTCTACCAACACGTCAGCCATTCGTTCGACCAACCGTGGATGACCCTGCACAACCGGGTCGAAGGGGTGCTGTCCTATACCAATCTTTTGTTCGTCCCCTCGACACCGCCCTATGACTTGTTCCACCCGGACCGCAAGCCGCAGGTGAAGCTCTACGTCAAGCGCGTGTTCATAACCGACGACTGCGAGGGGCTGCTGCCGCCTTATCTGCGCTTCATGCGCGGCATCGTCGATTCCGAAGACCTGCCCCTGAACATCAGCCGCGAGATGTTCCAGCACAACCCGCAACTGGCGAAGATCAAGTCCGGGCTGGCCAAGCGCCTGTTTTCGGAACTCAAGAAAAAGGCCGAAAAGAAGCCGGACGAATACGCCGAATTCTGGGGCAATTTCGGCGCCGTCTTGAAAGAGGGCATCTACGAGGAACCGGAAAACCGCGAGCGCATATTGGCCCTGGCGCGGTTCAAAAGCACCACCCAGGACGGCCTGGTCAGCCTCGAGGAGTACGTCGGGCGGATGAAGAAGTCCCAGGACGCCATCTATTACATCTCCGGCGAGGACTCAGAAGCGCTGCTCAAAAGCCCGCACCTGGAAGGCTTCAAGGCCAAGAACGTCGAGGTCCTGTTGATGACCGACCCGGTCGACGATTTCTGGATTTCCGCCGTCGCCGATTTCGACTCCAAGCCCTTCAAGTCCGCCGCCCGGGCCGGCGCCGACCTCGACAAGATCAAGGGCGGGGTCAAGGACAAGAAAAAGGACGCCGATAATAAGAAGGACGGCGAAAAGGACGGCGCCGCCGCCATCGAGCCCTTGCTGGCCCAGTTCAAGGTCGTTCTGGGCGCGGCGGTCAAGGACGTGCGCCCGTCCGAACGCCTGACCGAAAGCGCCGTCTGCCTGGTCACCGGCGAAGGCGACATGGACGCGCGGCTGGAAAGAATTTTGAAACAGAACCGCCAAGCCGGCGCCGGCGACATGACGCCCCGGGTGCTGGAGGTCAACCCCGGCCATCCCCTGATCCAGGGCCTGGCGGAACGGGCCAGGACGGGCGATGGCCAGGACCCTTTGATCGCCGACGCGGCGTTTTTGCTGCTCGATCAGGCGCGGATCGTCGACGGCGAGGTATTGGCCGACCCACAGGCGTTTTCGCGCCGCCTGACGGCGGTGATGGAAAGCGGGCTGAAGGTTTAGGCGGGAAGCCTAGCCGCCGCTCAGAGCCAGCTTGGCGGCGCCGAGGATGCGCCCGGTGGAGACCGATTGCAGGATCACGGCGCAGCCGTCCCGGCCCTCGGTCGACATGCCGGCGTTGCCGGTCGGGATGTCCAAGGGCTCCCCGTTCCAGGTGCCGATCCGTTTCATGCCCCTAACGACGTTGTAGTAGCTGAGCGTGCGGCCGCCGTTTTCGCCGCGCTTGATCCGGGTTTCGTGCCTGTTGTCGAATACCGCCAGCCACACGGCGGCCTCTTCCGTGGTATCGGCGCCCGCAATCGTGACCCGAATCCCGTCCTCGGCGCGGCTGATCTTCACCGCCACCCGTTTTGAATTTCGCTCCTTGGCGATCAACGCCAGGATCTTGCCGCGATCCGACCCGGTGGAGTGAGCGGCGCCCTGGACGATCATTTGCGGGGTATAGACGTAGCGCATGCCGAGCTTGGAAGCGTAGGCGCGCTGACGCTTGGTGTTTTCAGGGCTGGCGAAGGGGTCTTTCCAGCCGATGTAATCCCAGTAATCGACGTGGATCGACAGCGCCAGCAGGTCGTCGCGCTTGGCCAGTTCGCCGAGGAAGGCGTCGGCCGGCGGGCACGACGAGCAGCCCTGCGAGGTATAGAGCTCGACCACGGTGAGGGGCTTTTCGGCCGCGGCGGCGGTTTGAACGGCGACGGCCAACGCCGCCGCCATGGCCAAGGCTGTGAAGAAACTTTTCATCCCCCGAACCTACGGGAAAGGCCCGATAACGGCCAATCACAACGGGGTGAGGTCGGCCGATTCACGGATTTATGAAGGTTGCGCCTCAGTCCTCCTCGGCCATCATCCGGCGCAGCACGTAATGCAGAATGCCGCCGTGCAGGTAGTAATCGACCTCGTCGAGGGTGTCGATGCGGCACAGCAGGGTGATGTCCTCGGTCGTGCCGTCGGCGCGGGTGATGGCGGCCTTGACGTCCATGCTCGCCTTGCATCATACCGCCTTGGCCTCGATCAAGGGTGGATAGACAACCGACGAGAACGCGGGCTGGCGTCCGGCGGGCCGTGTCGGCGACGCTTGACCAAGATCAAAGCCGAACACCCTCCTTTCCGGTATGCATTCACGCTGGACCCTAACCAATGCATAGGAGAAGGAACAATGGCGAAAATTCTGGATGAACTTCGAGACGACCATCGGAACCTGGCCCGGTTGCTCGACCTCCTGGCCCGGGAATTGAATACGTTCAAGGAGGGTGGACGTCCCGACTATGACCTGGTGGAGGACATCCTGGAATATTGCCTGCACTATCCGGACCTCTGCCACCACCCCAAGGAGGACCTGATATTCGAGAAACTGCAGGCCCGCGACCCGGCTACCGCCAATATCATCGGCAACCTGAAACTCGAGCACGAGAAACTGTCGACCTTGACCTTGCGGTTCTCGATCGCGGTCAGGAACGTGCTCGACAACGAAATGCTGCCCCGGGACTGGTTCCTGGACCTGGGCAATGATTATCTCAGCTTCTCGCGCAATCACATGCAGATGGAAGAGGTCCTGTTCTTCCCGGCGGCGCGCAAGACCCTGGCACCCGAGGACTGGGCCGAATTGGACGACACCTGGGAGACGGTCGAGGACCCGCTCTTCGGAAAGGAGACACAGAAGAAATATGAGGGGCTCTACCGGGAAATCATGAACTGGGAAGGCGTGTCGGACCCACAGGTCCGGGCGTCCCAATAGGGCTAATTTCCATCCGGATATGGGTTCGAAGGCGTATCATCGTCCGCTTGACCGAAGTCAAGGCGGCGCCCCAATCGTTTCCTTAAGATCGACGATGGTTTCGGGGGAACACCCCCGGACCAAGGGCAATCAAGCCCTTCGTCCCCCAGACGATAGCTTCCTTGTTCAACTCACGGGACCCTCGGGTCCCGTCTCTTTTTGCCCTCTGGGGAAATCAGAGCTCGGTCGAGTGCTCCAGTTCCAGGATCAAATCCTCGATCCGGGCCACATGTACCCGACGGCCGGAAAAGTGAGCGATGTCGTCCTCTTCGAAGCTTCGAATGGTCCGGGACATGGATTCAGGCCGGATGCCGATCATCGCCGCCATGTCCTGGCGGGACAACGGCAGTTCCAAATCCAGCGCCCCGTCCTCGTCGGTAACCCCGTAACGGTCCTTCAGCACCAACAGGAGGTGGGCAAACCTCGCGCGGACGGGGGATGTCGTGCTTTGCAGGACCTTTTCCTCGGCGTCATCGAGGTCCTTGGCCGCGTGTTTCAAAAACCGCAAACCAAGAGTCGGATTTTTCTCCAGCAAGGAGCGTACGGTCCCTCCACCGACCAAACAGATGACCGACGGCTCGAGGGCCTCGGCGCTGTTGTTGTGATCGTTGCCGGCCAGGAACGACCGATAGCCCATGGTGTCGCCGGGATGGTTGAGCCTGAGCAGGATCTCGTTGCCGGCCGCATCCATTTTGCGAATACCGATGAGGCCGCTTTCGATGCAATGAACCCCATGGCATTCATCACCCTCATGAAAGATCACGTCGCCGGGAAGGTACTGGCGGCTGATCTTCCCCTGATCCACGAGCGCCAGCTCATCGTCGGTCAAGACACACCATTCGGTGCGGCCCCGAGATTGGCAGGTAAAGCAGTTCCTAGAGGTTTCGGTTTTGTCGCCGTCGTTCATCGTTGGCCATTTTTCCGCTGATGCCCTGTGAAAACCTATCGAACCCGATGGGCCCCCACAATCATATTCTGGCGGCCTTTATGGATGCCGGTGCCCCGTACGGCAGCTGAGCCGGGCGTTGCAGGCACTTGACCGAGGTCAAGGCGGCCTCTTGCCAAAGGGCGTAGAAAACACAGTGCAAGCGAACAACATCAGTTCAGGAGATAGAGAGATGACCGATTTATCCCGAAGACAGCTTCTTGCCACAGCCTCCGGAGTCGGTGCGGCGACGATGCTCGCCGGTGCCATGGGCGCCTCGGCGAATCCTTTCAATATGCAACAGGGACATTCCAAGCAGGAACCGGATCGTCCCTCCGGCGGCACCGCAAGCAACGAACCCATGAACGTCGATCTTCTTGAGCACGTGCGCCAGAAACTGGTCCCGCCGCCGTTCGTTCCGGCCCACGATCAGGTAGCGATTGGCGCGCCGAAGGTGGTCCAGGTGCGTTTGGTCATCGAAGAGAAGACCATGGTGATCGATGACGACGGCACCGAGGTTCAGGCGATGACGTTCAACGGTTCCGTCCCCGGCCCGCTAATCGTCGTCCATCAAGGGGATTATGTGGAGCTGACCTTGGAGAATCCAGAGGCCAGCAGCCTCGATCACAACATCGACTTCCATGCCGCGACCGGA
>JADFMB010000229.1 GCA_022564115.1 Pseudomonadota bacterium | reverse complement strand
CCTGGGCGGAATGCTGGGTCTCGACAAGGATTGGGCCAAGCGCGTCATCAAGGCGCAGGGCAATTACGCCGAAATTTTCGAGCGCAACGTCGGCTTGAAAACGCCGGTCGGCCTGGCCCGCGGCTTGAACGCCCTTTACACCAACGGCGGTCTGCAATATTCGCCGCCGTTCCGGTAAACCGGGACTGCCGAGGCCAATATCAATCTCACCGCCTGCAGGGGCTAGGGCACGGATGCGGACCGGTATTGAGGCCGGTTCCGGCATCAGGTCGCGGCACCTTGAAACATCGCCGCGAGATGTACGAGGAATCCTGGGCCCTGATCGTTCCTGTTCCCCCCCCTCACGCCCGCTTAGGGCTGAGGCTGTGTAAAAACTAATTTCGAGGTTCAGCGGCGCAAGATTGATTCAAGATCGGACGGTTTTAAGCAAGAATGAGTCATAAAGGCCGCACCTACGATTCTTTTGTTGCGCCGACTCGCCGACTTGACGGGTTTTTCAACAGCCTCGGCTACGAGCGGACCTGAACGGCCATTCTGAATAACTTCCGCTTTTCCGTGCATAGGGGGCATACTTCCCGGTCCCGACTTACAGCCAATTTTGTCTTTCGATTTTTTTGAAACCTTCGGATTTCCCCGCCGCCATCCAGGGGATAGGCAGCGCGCGAAGGCCCCCCATGTCCCCAAAGTCACTTCTCAAAATGCCTCCCCCGGTCGCGAGTTGAATGGCTTCAGCTTTACCCCTTGGTGGATTTCTTGCCCCCATGTTTTGCGGATAGCTTCTTCAAGGCCTTTTTCCATCGTTTCCCCTGGCTTGACCCCTGGGAAGGTTTTCTATTTGTTCTTGACAGGGCAAAGAAAATATGATATTATTCTCTTTTAATTTTAGGATAGGAATTGCAGGTCATGACGTCGCCGACATCCCCTAAAATTTCCTGTTATCCGCCGCCGAAAGGTAAAATGACGACAAATGACGACTTTCACGCCTTTTTTTCGGCCTGGAACCCAGCAAAATCAAGTTGTTAAGGCGAAAAAGGCGGCCAAAAATGATGACATGAGGACGACATGAGGACGACATGGTGACGACACAGGGACGACATGGGGACGACATGGGGACGACACAGGGACGACTTGGTGACGACTTACCGGCGACTTACAGACGGCCCGCCCTCTTATGGGCCACGATCATTGTTCTTTAACCCGTCAATGATATAGGTTTGAACCCCCATGACGGCAACGCGGTGACGCCGTTCATGTTCAAGGAGTTTCTGGCGATGCCATTTTCCCTCCCCCGACACCCCGGTTGCGGCCTTTCCGCCTTCTTTCTGAGCGCCCTTCCCATGGCCGCGATGCTGATCCTTGCCGGGTGCGCCCAGACGGCGGCGATCGCGCCCTCGGGCGGCTCCGTCATCGGCAAGGACGGCAAGGGCAAACAGGTGTCGGCGCAGTTCTCCGACCTGCCGGTGCCTAAGGGGGCGAAAATGAACGTCGACAAGACCGTGGTCGTCGGCACCAAGAACTGGTTCGGGCAGTTGACCCTCGATACCAGCCATGGCGCCGATGTGATGTTCAATTTCTATTCCCGGGAGCTGCCCAATTACGGTTGGCGGCGAATCGCCTCCATCCGCGCGCCGACCAGCATCCTCACCTACGAACGCCACAACCGGGTGCTCTACATCGCCATCCGGCCGTCCAGGATCAGGGGCTCCGAGGTCACGATCACGGTTTCGCCGAAGGAAGAAGCCCCGCCGCCCCCGCCGACTCCATCGACTCTATTACCGGGCGCCGCCATCCCGGCGCCGCCGGCCGGGGCCCCGCTCGCCCCGCCGCCGCGCCGAAACTGACGCCGCCATGAAAGACGCCTGCCTGGGCAATTCGTTTCCGGCCGCGCCCGCCGGCGGATGACCCGTCGGCCGCCCGCTTTCAGGGCTGCGGGTTACCGGGCTTGAGCAGTATATCGCCGGCACCTATTGCACCATGCTGCTGGCCGATGCCGGGGCCGAGGTCATCAAGATCGAGCGCCCGGGCGGCGACGAGGCGGCGGAGAAATTCAACGCCCACGGGCTGCCGGTGGCGCCGGTCTATACCGCCGAGGACGTCTTCACCGACCCCCATATCGAAGCCCGCGGCCTGTTGATGCCCATCGACGATCCTGAGGTCGGCACCTGCCGCTTCGCCCGCCCCGCGCCGATGCTGGAAGAAAACGCCGAACTGCCCCGCAACCCGGCGCCGGCGCTCGGTCAGCACACGCTGGAGATCCTCGAAGGATTGCTGGATTATTCTTCTTCGGAAGTCGATGCGCTCCGCGACCAAGGGATCGTCGAGACCGGCGAATGATCGGCCAAAGAAAAGCCCCCCGAAGGGGGCCTTTACATTCACTTGTCTTAAACCTTCCCTCTCAAACTCGCCGTAGGTCCCCCTTGAATTCTCTTGCCTCAGCCGCCCTCTATCATCGTCGGTTCGCAGAACTGGCGGCGGCGTTTCAGTTTGCGGCATAAGGCCTTGGCCGCCGCGTTGTCCTTCAGCGGCCCGGCCTTGAGCCGGTAATAGGTCCCCTTCTTGCCCAGGTTGACGCGGGTCACCTGATGCTCGAGCCCGCCCAAAATC
>JADFMB010000070.1:8964-12819 GCA_022564115.1 Pseudomonadota bacterium | reverse complement strand
CCATCATCTACATCGATGCCGTAGTCTTTCAGAAGCGACCGCGCGCCACGAGTAATCTCGTTGCGCATGTCGTTTGATTCTCCCATGTCCTCACGTATTTCTGCGAACGTTCGTGACATTATCGGGTGGATTGTCAGCTTCTGCGCAACCTCTCCGACGGTATCCTCGAAGTCTTTTGTGTCCACAAGGGCCTTCTTTACGTCCCAGATGGTGAACACAATGACCGTGTTAAGCTGCACCGAAAAGTCATCCTTTGTCGTCAGTCGCTGGCCGAATGTAAGGGTTTGCCGCTTCGTGTCAATCGTAACGACGTTGCTGGTAACCGGCCAGTACCAATAAATCTCACCGGGCTCCAGCACAACAATTTTCTTGCCGGGCAAATACTTTACGCCGCCCTCGTCAACCTGTAGCAGTGCCCACTTCGGCATCCACTGTCCAAACCATTGCGCAACATCATTGAGAAAGCTAAACGCCTCCATCTTGGAATTCCTTTGTCACATCTGGAGGGGTTCAAATGAGCCTGGCCCTGTAATGCGGCGGCTCAGCATTATCGGCAGCACCGGTTCCATCGGGACCCAGGCCCTGGAGGTCGTTGAGAGCCTGCCGGACGATTTTCAGGTTGTGGCCCTGACGGCCCGGCGTAGCGCAGCCTTGCTGGCGGAACAGGCCCGGCAGTTCCAGGTCGCGGCCGTGGCCATCGTAGAAGACGAGGCCGCCGGTGAGCTCCGGGAGTTGCTTGCAGGGAGTGGCGTGGAAGTCCTCAGCGGATGGGAGGGCCTGCTGGCTGTCGCCGGCCGGGACGATGTGGACCTCTGCCTCAACGGCATGGTGGGCGGCGCCGGGATGGGGCCGCCGGGGTTCAAGAGCGCCATGCCGGGATTCGGAGAAAACCTCAAGGATGACGAGATTTGGGCCGTCCTGGCCTTCATCAAGAGCCGCTGGCCCAGGGAAGTGTTGGCCCGCCAGCGCCAGATCACCGCCCGCGGCCAGTGACGGGGCGGATGACGGGGGCTTATCCGGGTTTTCGGCACCACAGCAGATACATGTCGATGAAACCGCCATGGGCGGCTTCGAGGGCGTCCCAGTTGTCGAGGTCGGTCAGCGATTCGTCATCCGGATAGGCGTCGCGGTAGGCGTCGTTGAACCCGGCTTCCTCGAACTGCTCGAAGCCGATGAAGTCGAGGCCGAGTTCGGCGAGGTCGCTTTTGATTTGCTTCGGCGTCGTGTGCTGTTCGTGGACGTGGAACAGCAGGTCCCGGCACATCGACATGGTGAAGAAATCCGGGGTTTCGATGATGCGCGCCAGTTCGCCGCCCGGTATTTCGGTCAAGAGTTTATGCCGGAAAGCGGCGATGTCCTCGGGCGCGGACCCAATCCCCTCGGCTTCGATCAGGCTTCGGGCCTCGCGGACATGGCGGCGGCCGCCAGCCGCGCAGCGGGTCTTTCATGTGATGAAGGACGCCGACCGACTGGATGATGTCGAAGTCCTCGCCGATGGCCGCCGCCTCGAGGATGTCGGCCTGCATGAACCGGACGTTGGCGATCCCCAGTTTTTCCATCATCCGCATGGCGTAGGCGATCGAGCTCCGCGACAGGTCGATGGCGAGAATGTCGGCCTCCGGGTGGGTGCGGGCGACCTGGGCTACATGCTGGCCGGTGCCCGAACCGGCGATCAGGATGTCGGGCGGGGGTCCGGAGGAGGCCCCGGGACCACCAGGAGTGAAATGCGGGAACATTTCGCCCAGCAACGCGCCCGGGCTTGTGGGCTGTTGGGCCGGGGCGTCGAGCCAGCGCGGATAGGGGTTTTCCTCGTACTGGGCGCGGACGGCCTTCGAGGTGGCGTCGGTGATCGGGCCCAAGGTTTCGATTTTTTCCCGCAACGCCGCCTCGGCCAGAGGGTCGCGGAGCGTCAATTGCACCAAACGGTCGAGGTCCGGGCCCAGAATTTCCGCATCAAGGCCGGCCAGGGTCTCGGCGCCCTCAACGCCGATCAAGGGGCCGTGCATGGCGCAAATTAGCGCCGGCTGTCTCAGGGTTTCGACGCCGGCGCCGGCGGCCAGGGATTCCTCGAGGCTTTTCTTGATCCCGGCCCAGGCTTCGGTTTCGTCCGCCTGGCGGAAGAAGATGTATTCGTTGATGAAGCACTGGACGGCCAAAAGGGCGGCGACCTTGAGCCCGTCGGCGGTATGGCCGCCTTCGGGGGACAGGACCAGCCGCCGCCTGAGCCCGGTGAGGAAATTCTCCATCGGCACGTCGACGTTGACGCACCGGGTCAGGAAAGCCCCGAACAGGGCGTCTTGCGCGATATCGGGGGTAATGTCCGTCCCGGATTCGCCTAGGCCGTATTTCAGCCCCAACTGATGGGCGCTGGCGGCGGCGAGCTGCGCATGATTGGCGTGGGCGAGGCCGAAGGCGCGGAGCAGCGCCTTCTCCAGCTCGGGACTGTAGTCCCCGGCCCTGAGGCCGCCGAGGATATGGGCGAACCCCAATTGCGCCCCGATATGACCGGGCTCCGCCGACAACGCCTTGCCGAAGGTGTCGAGGGCTTGCGCGTATTCGCCCTTCTCGCGCAGGGCAAAGCCGAGGTTGGCCAGGGCCGCCGGGGTTCCAGGAGCCAGGGAAATCGCGGTCCGGTAATGACCGATGGCGTCGTCGACGCGGCCCAGGTTACCCAGCACGACGCCTAAATTGAGGTGGAATTCGGGGTTGTCCGGCGCCCCCTTCACCGCCTTCTCCAGGTGCCGGTGGGCTTCGGCGGCCCGGCCCTGCTGGTGATGCATAAGCCCGGCCAGGTGATGGGCCGCAGGGTTTTCGGGCTCGGCGGCGAAAACCTTTTCCAACAGTCCGGCCGCGTCCCGGAACCGGCCCTGGCGCAGGCAATTCATGGCCTCATCCAGCATCCCGGCGATATTGTTGGATGGTTCTCCCGTCATTTCCCCCTTTTACCCGCTTTCCCGGCCCCGGGAAAAGATAAAGACCCGGGAAAAGATAAAGACCCGGGAAAAGATAAAGAAAAGAAAAAGGGCCGGGCTTTTCGGCCCGGCCCCTTTGTCGTCGAAAGGATGAAAAAAGGGGGGCTAATTGATTTCCATCGTCTCGATGATATGGCGGGGTAGGGTCGCTTCCTCGGGCGGCGTGGCGCCGCCGCTTTCGGTCATATCGCCGGTGGCGCCGTCGCTTGCGGTCAAACCGACGGTTTCGCCGGTCTCGACATCATAAAAGGTCTTGTCCCACTGGACGTCATCGGCGATGGCGGAAGCGCCGGGCAGGGCGGCGGCGAAGCCGAAAAGCCCCAGAAGCGCGGCGGCGGTCAGTCTTTGACGGATGGTCATGGCAATGTCCTCCAATTTTCGTGTTTTCCCGGAATATCCGGAAATTTCAATATTAAGTATAAGCGCGGCTATTTGCCATGGAACTTAAACACGTTTCAAATATTCGTGACGTAAAAATAATGATTGTTAACAATGTTATAGATATTTAATTGAGTATTTTTGAAAATTATATAAATTTTACATTGAAAATTATCACACTTCCCTCAAGTGTATTTCAAGCAGCCGTTACTAAATTACTCACTTTTTTGTGAATACTATTTTACTACTTTAGTTTTTCGGCGATTGCCTCGGAGCATCGAAAAACCGCCTTCCGGACCGCCCCGGCTACCCAGTTGGCGTTCCTTGCCGTCGGGAATGGCTGAAAACCGGGGAAAATCGTTGAATTGCGCGGCTTTTGTCCCGGCCCCGGCAGAGGGGGCGACCCGTTCGCCGCGCCGTCCCGGCAGCTTGGCCAGCGCCAGGTCGACGCGCCCCCGGGCCGGCCGCGGCACCCCGGCGACGACGGCCCAGTAGACCTTGCGCG
>JADFMB010000070.1:0-8954 GCA_022564115.1 Pseudomonadota bacterium | reverse complement strand
CCTTGTCGCGTGGGGGGGGTGGGGGGTCTTGGGGGCCAGGGGGGGCCCAGGGCCGGGATCAAGAGGGGGCAAAAGGGTGACACTCCCGGGCAACGGTTAAGCCCTGCCGGGCCTTCAAGCGTGTTGCGGATTTATCACAATGTGGCGGGAAATCACACAAGCAACCGATAATTAACTTTCGGCTAAGGATGAAAACCGTACTATGTCGGTGACGAGAGGTTGGAAAGCCTCGGTCGGCCTCCGGGGCCTTGATCTTGGGGCCAAGAGGGGGTTTCCAATTTCTTCAATGGGGTTACCCCGAAACCAAATTTGGTGAAGGAGAGACCAAAGTGAATATCAAAACCACACTCAAATCGTCGGTCGCGGCGGCCGCGCTTTTCGCGATTGCCGCCCCGGTGGCGCCGAGCGTCAACGCCGCCGACGATACGTTATCGAGCGGCAACAAGAACAGCCTGAAGATTTCGGGTTACGTTTCCAAAGCGCTGTCCTATGCCGATGACGGCTTTTCCGATGCGCTGTTCATCACCGACGGCTCCACGTCCCGGTCCCGCATTCGCTGGGTCGCCAAAGGCACGTTGAACGAGAACGTGACCGCCGGGGCCATGATCGAGATGGACATTCCGCTGTCGAACCAGCGGAACGCCGTGACCCTCGGCACCCTCGGCACCGACGGCGTTGAGTCCAACGAAACGCAACTGTGGACGATTCGTCACCAGTTCGTCTGGGTGAACCACAAGAAGATGGGCAAGATCAGCCTCGGCAACACCAACGCCGCTTCCAACGGCAGGTCGGAAACGACGTTTTCCGCCACCAACATGGTTGACCTGTCCAGCGCCAAGCCGTTCGGTGGGGGGATTAACTTCATCGACACCACCAATGGCAGAGCTTTGGCGAGCGTCAGCACGGTTACCGTCGGCGCCGCGTTCACCAACTTTGACGGCCGTAGCCGTACCGACGTTCTGCGTTACGACACGCCCCGGTTCGCCGGCCTGTCGCTGGCCACGTCCTTCATCGCCGGCGGCGACTGGGACATCGCGGGCGACTATCGCGCCAAGTTCGGCGGCGTCAGGATCCGCGTCCAGGCTCAGTTCAACAGCCTCAGTGCCACCTCTGCGACAGCCCAGAGTGAGGCGTCGGTTTCCGCCGCCGCCCTGCACGACAGCGGCGTCAACGCCGCCTTCGCCTACGGGCAGCGGAACCTGGACGGCACGGCAAATATTGGCCGGCAAGGTGATCCCAAGTTCTGGTACTTCAACGTCGGCTACCGGGCGAAGGTCTTCGGTGTCGGCGGCACCAACTTCAGCTTCAGCTGGAACCGCTCCACGGATCTGGTCGCCGGCAATAGCGATGCCGACAGCGTTGGTTTCAGTATCGCCCAGATCTTCAATCCGATCAGCGCCAACATGGTGTTCAGCTATAGGAACTTTTCCTATGACACGGCCACCAATACGTTCGATGACGTTGACGTGATTTCGCTGCAGACGATCTTTCACTTCTAGGGACCTGCAAGCGGCAAGGGACCCAAAAGGGGAAGCCTTAACGCCAACCCGGCGGTCCTTGTCCGAGACATCAACCGGGGCTCTTCGGAGCCCCGGTTTTTGTTTGCGGTTTATGCATTGACCGTGAATGGGCCGCCGATGACAATCGCCGTCGAACCGCCGCCGGGGGAGCGGCAAGGATTTGGGCACGGCAGCCGAACCATCATGAACCGCAAACAACGCCGCCGACGGGAGAAAGAGGTCCATGTGGCCGAAAAGACCGCCGCCGCCCTGTTGCAAAGAGCGGCCGGGTTCTACGACCAGGGACGGCTTTCCGAGGCGTTGAAACTTTGCCGCCGGGCGGTGGAAAAAGAACCCGGGAACTTTGCCGCCCAAAGCAACCTCGGCAACGTCCTGGCCAGGCTCGGCAAGAGCGAAAAGGCGGCCGAAGCCTACGGGCATGCCCTGGCCATGGAGCCCTCGTCGGTGCCGGTGCTGAGCAACATGGCCCTGTTGAAGGCGGAAACGGGGGATAGCGACGGCGCGCTCGGCCTTTACCGGCGCATCCTGGAGATCGACCCCACCGACGCCGAAGTCCTTCACGACCTGTCGCTTCTCAAGACGTTCGCCTCCGGCGACCCCGATTTGGCGGCGATGGAGAAACTGCGGGCCGAACTTCCAACCGATTCGGAAAAAACGATGTTTCTGGACTTCACCCTGGCCAAGGTCCTCGACGATTTAGGCGACCATGACCGCGCCTTCGAACGCCTGGCTTCCGCCAACCGCCTGAAACGCGCGTCCCTCGATTACGACGTCGCCCGGGACGAGGCGCTGGCCGACCGGATCATCGGCGCCTTCGACAAGCCGTTCCTCGACGCCCTGGGAACACCGGGCCACGGGGATGACAAACCGATCTTCATCATCGGCATGCCGCGTTCGGGAACGACCCTGGTGGAACAGATCCTGGCCAGCCATTCGCAGGTCGTGGGCGCGGGGGAGCTTAACCATTTCCGCGACGTCGTTATGGGCTTCGGCGGCGCCGGGCCGGGGGTGAAGGGGCTGGGCGCCTCGGGCCAAGGATTCCCCGAAGGAGTCCGGGATCTCATCGGCGGCGATTTTCAAAAGCTCGGGAAAGCCTATGCCGGCCTTCTCGGTCAACAGGCGCCGGATGCCCGCCGGGTCACCGACAAGATGCCGAGAAATTTTTTCTTCGCCGGCCTCATCGCCCTGACCCTGCCCGCCGCCCGGATCATTCACTGCCGCCGCCATCCGGTGGCGACGTGTTTCTCGTGTTTTCAGATTCATTTCCCCGAGGGCCAGGAATTCACCTATGACCTGGGCGAACTCGGCCGGTACCATCGTCTCCATGACCGCCTGATGGAACACTGGCGGGCCGTCCTTCCCGGAAGGATTTTCGATCTCGGCTATGAAGACCTGGTGGCCGAACCCGAGGCGCGGATGCGGGAGCTTCTGGAATTCGCCGGCCTTGACTGGGAAGACGCGTGCCTTGAATTCCACAACACCGGACGCCGGGTCAGGACCGCCAGCGCCCAGCAGGTCCGCCAGCCCCTCTACCGGACGGCGGTCGAACGCTGGAAACGTTACGAGAAACATCTGGGGCCGCTGATCGACGCCCTGGGGCCGGGTGGATTTTATCCACTAGCCGATGGTGATTGATCGAAGCTCCCCCGGGTTATAGTTTTCGAACTCTATTCACCGCCAAGGAAATAGAAGGCTTATGGGCCGCAAGGAACGGCGTCAGGCGTCAAAACTTGCAAAGCAGAAAAAACCGGAGAAAGGTCAAAGGGCCGTTTCCGATTCGGCGGCGCTGTTTCAATCCGCGGTCGCTGATTTTCAAGCTGGCAGGCTGAAAGCCGCCGAGGACGCGCTGGATTGTATTACCCGTGACCATTCCGGCATCCCGGATGTGTTTCAGTTGCGGGGCATGATTGCCCTGCAAAGCGGCCGCAAGGAAGAGGCCGTGAAATTCCTTCGCGAAGGCGTTTCCGCCGATCCCCAATCGCCGGGGTTGGCGGACCTTTTGGGCACAGCGCTTGCCGAAAGCGGCCAATTCGAGGAAGCCGAAACCGCTTACCGGCGGGCGCTTAACCGTTCTCCCAACGATGCCGGGGTTTTAAACAATCTCGGCAATGTCCTCAAAAAACTTGGCCGGCTGGAGGATTCCCGTGACGCCTATCGGGAAAGCCTAAAATTGCGTTCCGGACACGCCAATACCGAGGTCAATTTCGGCAACGTGCTGGAGAGCCTGGAAGACTTCGAAGGTGCGGAAGCGGCCTATCGCCGCGCCATCGATGCCGGCGCCGACGACTCGGACGCCCATTGCGGCCTGGGGCGCATGATGCTGGCATTAGGCAAGCTGGACGAACTGGAAGCGCCGCTTGCCCGGGCCCTTGAGCTCAATCCCGATCATGCCGGCGCCCACGAGGTCCTGTGTATCAAACATTTCCTCAAGGGGCGGTTTAGCGACGCCTGGGAAGCCTATGGGTGGCGGTGGTGGAAAGACACCGACCGGCGCCAGGACTTCACCCAACAGGTTTGGTCGGGCGAACCGGTGGATGGCAAAACGGTGCTTGTCTGGGGCGAACAAGGGGTCGGCGACGAAATTCTATTTGCCGGCATGGTGCCCGACCTTCTGGAGGCCGGCGCAACGGTCATTATGGAATGCGATAAGCGATTGATCCCTCTGTTCGGACGCTCCTTCGCGGGCGTCGAGTACCTGATCCGGGATAACGCCACCCCGGCCACGGCGCCCAAGGACATCGACTTTCAGACCCCGTCGGGCAGCCTGGGGCGCTGGCTGCGGCCCGATCTCGACTCTTTTCCCGGCCGGGAGTCTTACCTGGTGGCCGATGCCGAACGGCGGGACGCTTTTCGTTCGCGTTACCTTAAAGGCGGCGATGACCGCCTTGTCGGCATAGCATGGACAAGCATCAACCCAAGGATCGGCCGGGGCAAGTCGATGCCGTTGTTGGCGTTGGCTCCCCTTACGGACATTCCGGGGATCCGTTTCGTCGACCTTCAATACGGCGACACGGCGGAAGAACGGGCCCGGTTCGGGCGCCAAACGGGGACGCCCATCATCCACGACGACGGCATCGACCAGATGAACGATCTCGACTCCTTTGCCGCCCAGGTGGCGGCCATGGATCTGGTGATTTCCGTCTCCAACACCACCGTTCATCTGTCCGGGGCGCTCGGCGTGCCGACCTGGGTAATGCTGCCGACGATGCCGATGTGGCGTTGGATGGCCGAGGGCGAGGACAGCCCCTGGTATCCGTCGCTCCGCCTGTTCCGCCAGACCGAGGCCGGCGAATGGGCGGACGTGATCGGTCGGGTCGCGGCGGCGCTTGCGGATTTCACCTGAGCATAGAGCATTGTCCACCCAGATTGACCCGCTCTGATGCCCGGACGCCCGCCGCCCGGGTCAGCCCGAACCGCTGGCCAGACCGGCAAGGGCCTCGGCGATGCGTTCGATCACGTCCGCCCATTCGCCGGGCCGGGTCTGGCGGAACAGCCGCGCCGACGGATACCAGGGACTGTCCTCGCCTTCCAACAGCCAGAACGGCAGCGGCACCGTGTTCAGCATCACCCACGCCGGCACGCCCAAAGCCCCGGCCATGTGAACGGTGGTATTGGAAACGGAAATGACCAAATCCATCGCCGCCACCTGGGCGGCGAAGCCGTCGAGGTCCGCCATCTGGTCGACCTGTTCGTCGTCGAGGACCGCCACCCCCGTTTGGTCCTCGAATTGGGCCCGTTCTTCCGCCGTGTCGCCGTACTGAAGGTCGATCAACCGGACCCCCGGAATACGGGCCAGCGGCGCCAGTTCCCTCAACGCCATCGATTTCTGCTTGCCGATGCGCTTGTTCTTGGAAATCCAGGCAACGCCGACCAGCAGGCTTTCGCCGTCCTGCATGTACTTTTCCCGAAGCCCGTCGCGCCGGTCCGCATCGGCGACGAGATAGGATTGGCGGTTGGGGAAGGATTCCAGATCCGGGCGCAGCCAGCGCCCGAGGTTGCCCCCCGGGGCCTGGAAGTCGATGCCGTGGCGACGAGTTTCGGCGCTCGGCGGGTCCTCCTTGACGATGCACTCGATGCCGGCGAAGGAACGCCTGAACAACGGCACCAGCCGGGGATCGGCTTCGAGGATGACGTTGGCCCCGGCGGCGGCCAGGTCGGGAACCAGGCCGGCGAACAGGATCTCGTCGCCGACTCCCTGTTCGCCCCACACCAGCACCGTCTTTCCGTCGACCGGCTGGCCGGTCCAGGGGGCTTGCGGGAAAGGCCGTTGCCGGGCCCCTTCCTCGGAGCGGTGCCGCCATTCGTATTCGGCCCAGCCTTCGCCAAAGTTTCCCTGCAACAACAGCGCCAGGCCCAGGTTATGGTGCGCCTCGGCGTGGTCCGGCGCCGCCTCGATGGCGCGGCGATGGTGGGCGAGGGCGCCGTCATGGTCGCCCTTGTCCATCAGCGCGTTGCCCAGGTTGGTGATCGCCGCCGCGTCGTCGGGGTCGATGTCGAGCGCCTGGCGGTAATAGCCGATGGCGGCGTCCGTCTGGCCCAGCCTGACGTAAGCGTTGCCGAGGTTGTTCAAGGTTCCGGCCATCCCCGGCCGGCATTTGAGCGCCAGCAGGTAATGCTCGATGGCGCCTTGCGCGTCGTTCCCGTCCAGCAAAGCCTCGCCCAGGTTATTGTGGGCTTCGGCCAGGTTGGGGTCGGTGTCGATCGCCCGCCGGTAATGGGCCACCGCCTGTTGCCCGTGTCCCTGCTTTCTGGCCGCGTTGCCGAGGTTGTAGTGAGCCTCGGCGAAGTCCGGGCGAAGTTCGATGGCCCGCCGATAGGCCGCACCCGCGTCGTCGATTTCGTCCACGGCCTCCAGCGCCTTGCCCAGGTTCAGGTGCGTCTCGGCGTCCTCGGGACTGACACCGACGGCGTCGCGGTAGGCCCGGGCCGCCTCGTCCGGGCGCCCGGCGGCCATCAGGACGATGCCCAGGTTGTAGTGCGCGTCGGCGAACCCCGGTTCCAGCTCGACGGCGCGCCGGTAGCTGGGAACCGCGTCGTCGTGGCGCTCCAGCTCCTTCAGCGCGTTGCCCAGGTTGTAGTGCGCCTCGGCCAGTCCTGGGTCCAGGGACACGGCTTTATCGTAGGCCAAGACCGCCTCTTCCAGCCGCCCGGCCCGTTTCATGGCCCCGCCGAGAAGGTTATGCAGGTCGGCCGACTCCGGCTGCCGGGCGACGGCCTTCTCCAGATGACCGGCGGCGGCTTCGGGCCGCCCGGTCCGCAGCTCGATCAGCGCCAGAAGATGCAATACCTCGGGCAAATCCGGTTGCCGGCGCTGGAGCTCGGCAAGCCCGGCCTCCGCCTCCTTCAGGCGGCCGGCCTCGAAATGCGCCACCGCCTCGCCGAACAGGGGTTCCAATTCGGCCATCCCTTCCCCGCCGGGCTTGATGGGGGTGCCGCCGCTCATGGATTTCCCTTTGCCAGTCGGCCGAGGGCTTGGCCAACTTCTCCAAACACGGCGTCCCAGTCGCCGGCCGCCGGCTGGCGGAACAGCCGCATGGTCGGATACCAGGGGCTGTCGTCCCGGTCCAGCAGCCAGCGCCAGTCCGGCACCCACGGCAGCAGCGTCCACACCGGCGCCCCGAGGGCGCCCGCGAGATAGGCAATGGCCGTGTCGCTGGTGATGATCAGGTCGAGAAGCATCATCACGGCGGAGGTGTCGATGAAGGCGTCTTCTCCTTCGTCGAAATCGTCGCCAAGGGTCTCCACGGTCATTCCCTTGGGCAGGGTCTCGAGTTGTTCCAGCCCATTGACCTTTTGCAGGCTGATCAGGCGGACCCCCGGCGCCTTGGCAAGGGGCTCGAAAAAACGTAAAGGGACGGACCGGTTCCGGTCGGCCCTGTAGGTCGGATCGCCCTGCCAGTTGATGCCGACCCGGAAACCGTTGCCGCCGATGCGATCCCGCCAATCGCCGACTCGTTCGTCTTCCGCCGCGAGATAAGGAACATCCGCCGGAATCGTGTCCAGCGTGGTGGCAAAGATGCCGGGCAGGCTATGCAGCGGCGCCTGGAGGTCGAGTGGGGCGTCGCCGATTTCGGTCACCAAATAGATATCTTTCGCCGCCGGCGCCGCTTCGAACAACCTAATCAACGGGGCCGGGCATTGGACGATGACCTCGCCGCCCTTTTTAGCGGCCATCGGCAGGTAGCGCAGGAACTGGATGGTGTCGCCGAGGCCCTGGCCGGCGAACAGCAGCAGCGTTTGGCTGTCGAAGGTGCCGCCGTCCCAGAACGGCCTGTCGAGAACCCTGCCGCCCGACAAAAACACATCCTTGCCGGAGCGCCAGGCGTATTCGGCCCAGCCTTCCTCGAGGCGGCCATCAAGCAGAAGCGTCATGCCGAGGTTTTCGTGGGCGGCGGCGTACCCGGGATCGATATCCAAGGCGCGGCGAAAGGATTCCCGGGCCTCGTCCAGACGGCATGAATCGTGAAAGGCGGCGCCGAGATTGACGTGCGCCTCCACGTGCCCGGGGTTGATGTCGATGGCGCGGCGATAGGCCGCCATGGCGTCGTCGAGGCGCCGCAGTTCCTTCAACGCCCCGCCCAGAAGGTTATGCAGGTCGGCCGAGCCCGGCAGCAGGGCGATGGCTTTTTCCAGATGCCCGGCGGCGGCCTCGGCGCGATCGGTCCGGAGCTCGATCAACGCCAGAAGATGCAGAGCCTCGGGGACATCCGGCCGCCGGCGGAGGATTTCCGAAAGCCCAGCCTCCGCCTCCTTCAGACGCCCGGCATCGAAATGGGCGACCTGTTCGCCGAACAGGCGCTCAAGGGAAGCGCCGGCTTGTCCACCCGCCCCCCCTTGGGTTTTCCCCTTGGCCCCCTCTTTGTCGGCAATTTTGGCCAGCTTGCGCCGTTCCTTGCGGCTCATGGGTGGTGCCTCCCCCCGCCAGTGCCCGGTTATTATTCCCTTCGTGGTTCTTATTCCACGGTCACGCTTTTCGCCAGGTTCCGGGGCTGGTCCACGTCCGTGCCCTTGATGACGGCGGTATGGTAGGCCAGAAGCTGCACCGGGATCGCATATAAAATCGGCGTCACGAAGGGATCGACCTCGGGCAGGGCAATGGTCGCCGCCGTTTCCCCGGCCAGCCGCTTTTCGCCCCGGGCGTCGGAGAAGAAGATCACCCGTCCGCCCCGGGCCATGACCTCGGCGATGTTGGAGGCGGTCTTTTCGAACAGGTCGTCCGTCGGCGCGATGACGATCACCGGCACCCCGTCGTCGATGAGCGCGATCGGGCCGTGCTTCATCTCCCCCGCCGCGTAGCCTTCGGCGTGAATGTAGGAGATTTCCTTGAGCTTCAACGCCCCTTCGAGGGCGATCGGATAACTGGTGCCGCGCCCGAGGTAGAGCACGTCTGGGGCCTTGGCGATTTCCTCGGCCAGTTCGCGCAGCCGTTCATCG
>JADFMB010000228.1 GCA_022564115.1 Pseudomonadota bacterium | reverse complement strand
ACAGGCCGGTCAACGCCGCCGCCGCGTCGGCGGAACCGCCGCCGATTCCCGCCGCCACCGGCAGGCGCTTGTCGAGCCGGATGTCGGCCCCGGCGTCGATCCCGGCGGCCTCGGCGAGCCGCCGGGCGGCCTTGAGGACCAGGTTGTCGTCTTGCTTTTCCTTCAGGTCGTCCCCGTAGGGACCCTCGATGGTCAGGCTCAGCCCGTCGGCGGGGGCCATCGACACCCGGTCATGGATTCCGGCGAAGGCGATCAGGCTGTCGAGCAGGTGATAGCCGTCGGGCCGCTTGCCGGTGAGGTGAAGGTAAAGGTTGATCTTGGCCGGCGCCGGGATGCTTAAGATCGCCGGATCAGCCATCATTGGGGGGTTTCTTGGCGGTTTCCGTGTCTTCGGCCAAACCCTGTTTGAGCTTCAGGCGGAGCTTGGCGGTCAGCTCGTCCTCCGGGTCCAGCGACAGCGCGCGGCGCCATTGAAAGTCGGCCTCGCGCCGGCGCCCGACCCGCCAATAGGCGTCGCCCAGATGATCGTTGATGATCGGATCCTGGGGCCGGAGCTCGACGGCCCGTTCCAGGTTGCGGACGGCGTTGTCGAAGTCGCCGAGCCTGTAATGCCCCCAGCCCAGGCTGTCGATGATATAGCCGTCGTTGGGACGCAGGTTGGCCGCCTTGCGGATCATTTCCTGGGCGCGGTCGATATGGATTCCCTTATCGATCCAGGAATAACCGAGGTAGTTGAGCACATAGGGCTGTTCCGGCTTGAAATCCAACGCGTTCAGGAAATCGGCCTCGGCCCGGGACCACTGCTTCGAGCGTTCAAGGGAAATGCCGCGCGCATACAGCAACGACCAATGCCGGGATTCGAGGGTTTTGATGCGTTTGAAGGCGCGGTCGTAGGCGTCGATGGATTCGGCGAACCGGTCGTGGCTGCGCAGGATGTCGCCGAGGCTGATCAACGGGCCGGGGTCTTCGGAGTTGTCGGCGGCCATGCGGGTAAGGTGCTCGACGGATTCGTCGGTGCGTTCCAGGCGGTCGAGGATCGAGGCGATCCGGAGCCGCGCCGACCAGGAAAACGCCGAACGGCGGTCGATGGCCGAATAAAGCGCGAGGGACGGCTCCAGGCGGTCGCTGGCTTCAAGGATATCGCCGAGCAGAATCTGCATCACCGGGAACCGGGGCTTCAGGTAAAGCGCCAGCCGGCCCAAAACCAGGGCCGTTTCCCGGGCGTTCCGCTGGCGCAGGGAACTGGCGATGCCGAACAGTGCTTCCGCCGCTCCGTCGGCGACCGAGAACACCTTGAGCGGCGGCTTGGCGCCCGCCTTCAGGCGCGCCAAGGGGACGTCAAGAAGCCGCGATCCCGGCTGCTCCTTGAGGTAGCGGTCATAGAGCGCCTTCGCCTTTTCCGGTTGCCCGGTCCGCTCGTAAAGCGAGCCCAGGAGCTGCACCACCCGGAGCGACAGGCCGTTCTGGCTCTGGCTGACGGCGAGGAAATGCTTCTCCGCCTCGCCGTGGCGCCCCAGCATCTCGTTGATCAACGCCGCGTGCATGGCGAGCAGCGGCTTCACGGCCTTGTCCTGGGGCTCGCCGGTCAGCAATTTCAGCGCCTCGTCCATTTTTTTCTCGCCGACCAGGCTCCACCCCCTGAGGACCGGTCCGACGAACTTGCCGAGGCCGTTCCCCGGCAGGTCTTGGAGCCGCTTGTTGGCGGCGGCGAAACGGCCCCGCTTGATGTCGTTGACGGCCAGGGTCAGGTGGGCCACCAACGAATTGGGTTTGGCCTTCAACAGCCGCCGGGCCAATTCCGTCGCTTCCTTCATGCGGCCCTCGACGGCCATCAGGATGAAGGTCCGGCGCAGGAGATCCGGCGCCTCGGGGGCCGTTTTCAAGGCCGCGCCCAGGAAGTCCGCCGCCGCCGAAAGATCCTTGCGGGCCAGGGCATGGCGGCCGGCAAGGTAATTGCCGCTCAGCGTCCGGCCCGGTTCCATGCGGTCCTTGCCGGCTTTTGCCGTTACCGGGGCGAACATCAGGGCGCCGGCGGCAACCGCCCCCGCAACCCCGAGGATTGATTTCCGGATTATCGAAAATTCTTTCATCACCGGCATTTTAAATGACTCAGTTGTTTAAGTCACAACTACATATTCGGATAATTGGGCCCGCCGCCGCCTTCGGGCACCACCCAGACGATGTTCTGGGTCGGGTCCTTGATGTCGCAGGTTTTGCAGTGGACGCAGTTCTGGGCGTTGATTCGCAGGCGCTTGGCGCCTTCGCCCCCGGCTTCGTCCCCGGCTACGTCGACGAATTCATAGACCCCGGCCGGGCAGAACCGCGCCTCCGGCCCGTCATAGAGCGCCAGGTTGACCCTTGTGGGCACGGTGTCGTCCTTGAGGGTCAGATGGTTTGGCTGGTTTTCCTCGTGGTTGGTGTTGGACAGGAACACCGACGACAGCTTGTCAAAGGTTATCTCGCCGTCCGGTTTCGGATAATCGATGTTCCGGCATTCGGACGCCTTCCTGAGCGCCGAATGGTCCGGGTGGTGGCCGAAGGTCCAGGGAACGAGGAAGCCGAGGCCCAGATTGTTGAGCCACATATCGATGCCGGAATAGAGGGTGCCCAGTTTGACCCCGAACTTGG
>JADFMB010000069.1 GCA_022564115.1 Pseudomonadota bacterium | reverse complement strand
TTCGTCCACGTCGTCGGCGGTCATTCGGGCGACCCGGGCGCCACGGTTGGGAAGAAGCGTGAGAAGGCCTTCCGCCGCCAGGACTTTAAGCGCCTCACGAAGCGGCGTGCGCGAAACGGAGAGTTGCTGGCACAGCAGTTTTTCCGGCACCCGCTGTCCGCCGATGAACTCTCCGGCGAAAATCATGTCCCGGATGCGGCCGACGATTTCGTCGTGAAGGGATGGCGTGCTCATGGGCGTCTCGTTATTCATGACCTAACGCCTCTTCCAGCACCCGGGCCACATGCACCGCTTGGCGTCCGACGCCGTCTCTGATCTGGTGCCGGCAACTGGTGCCGCCGGCGACGATCATGGTATCGGAGGGCGCGCCTCGGACGGCGGGAAAAAGGCCGATCTCCCCCATGGTCATGGAGATATCGTAGTTGCCGGCCTCGTAACCAAAGGCCCCGGCCATGCCGCAACATCCGGAATCGATGATTTCTACCTCAAGGTCCGGGACCAGCCGCAAGGCCGTCTCTACCTCGTCCATGACGGCGAATGCCTTCTGGTGGCAGTGGCCATGGACCATGGCGCGACCGCAATTTAGAGGCCGGAGGTTCAGCTTTAGATTGCCCGCCTTTTGCTCGCGGCTCAGGAACTCCTCGAACGTCAGCGCGGCCCCCGCCAGCGCGTCGGTTTCCGCGCCCGGCAACATGGCCTTGAATTCGTCGCTGAGGGTGAACAGGCACGACGGCTCCAGCCCGACCACCGGCACGCCCCGCTCGACGAATGGTTTGAGCGCCCCCAGCATCCGCCGGGCTTCCATTTTGGCTTCGTCGATCAGGCCGACGGCCAGGAACGTGCGCCCACAGCAAAGTGGTCGGCCACCGTCGGCGGCGCGGGGCAAGTGGACCCGATAACCGGAGGCTTCAAGGACCCTCAAGGCGGCGCGGGCGTTTTCGGGCTCGAAATAGGTATTGAAGGTATCGGCCCACAGTACCACCTCGGGGCCGTTCCCTGTTTCCACCTTGGCTTCAGTGGCGCGGAAAGGGTCCCGCCGCCAGGGCGGCAGGTTCCGTTTGGCGCTGAAGCCTAAAAGAACCTCGCTCAGCCCCGCCATTCCGGGAACCTTATCCCGGAGGTTGAGAATGGGTCCCAGCCTGGACGCCCACGGGGCATAGCGCGGCAAATACGCCACCAATCGGTCGAACAACCGAAGCCCGTGGCGTTTGTTGTAGTGATACAGGAATTCCATCTTCATTTTCGCCATGTCGACGCCGGTCGGGCATTCCCGCTTGCAGCCCTTGCAACCGACGCAAAGCTTCATCGTTTCGAATAGCGCATCGGAAGTAAGGGCATCGGGACCGAGCTGCCCGGACAACGCCAGCCGCAAGGTATTGGCCCGGCCGCGGGTCAGGTGTTTTTCGTCGCCGGTGGCGCGGAAGGACGGGCACATCACGCCGGCATCGAATTTCCTGCACGCGCCGTTGTTGTTGCACATTTCCACGGCGCCGCCGAAGCCGCCCCAATCGGACCAGTCGAAAGCCGTTTCCATCGGCGGCACCTGATAACCGGGCTTGTAGCGGAACAGCGACCGGTCATCCATTTTCGACGGGCGCACGATCTTTCCCGGATTGAGCAGCCCCTCCGGGTCGAAGGCGTCCTTCACGTCCTCGAAGGCCTGGGTCACGCGGCCGCCGAACATAGGTCGGTGGAATTCAGACCTGACAAGGCCGTCGCCGTGCTCGCCGGAATGCGAGCCCTTGTATTCGCGCACCATGGCGAAGGCCTCTTCGGCGATGTCGCGCATTTTCTTGACGTCGATCCCGGACTTGAGGTTGAGCACCGGGCGCACGTGCAGGCAGCCGACCGAAGCATGGGCATACCAAGTACCGGTGGTGCCGTGCTTGTGGAAGATTTCGGTCAGGCGGCTGGTGTATTCGGCCAGATCATCGAGCCGAACGGCGCAGTCCTCGATGAAGGAGATCGGCTTTCCGTCACCTTTCATGGACATCATGATGTTAAGGCCGGCCTTGCGGACCTCCCAGACGGCTTTCTGAAAATCCGCATCGACGGCTTCGAGAACAGCGCCGGGGAAGCCCAGGTCCCCTATCAGTTCGCCCAGCCGTTTCAAGCTCCGAAGCTGAACATCGCGGTCTTGGCCGGCGAATTCGACCAGCAACAGGGCCTCGGGCTGGCCCTTAACGAACCTTTCCACGGTCGGGCGGAACAGCGGAATGTCGCGGGCAAGATCGATCATGGTGCGGTCCACCAGCTCCACCGCCGCCGGGTCCAACTCGACGATGTGGCGGCTCGAATCCATGGCGTCGAAGAAAGTGGAGAAATGGCAAATGCCCAGAACCTTATGGGTGGGAAGGGGCTGCAGGTCGATTTGAATGCGGGTCGAAAAGGCGAGCGTTCCTTCCGAGCCGACCAAAAGGTGTGCCAGGTTGGGGTGGGTCTGGGGACGGCCGACGGTGGGTTTCGCCCAGTCGCGGCGCCCCGGCCCGCCTGGCATCAGCGCATCGATGTTGTAACCGCCGACGCGGCGCATCAGGTCGGGGAACCGTTCCTTGATCTCTTCCGCCTCCCGGCGACCGAGGTCTAGGAGGCCGGCGACCAGGGTCTGCTGGCGCGGCGTCAGCCCTGCTCCCGCCACGTTGTCGGAAAGCTCCCCGAAATGCATGGTTTCGCCGTCCATCAACACCGCCTCGATGGCGCGGACGTTGTCCCGCATCGGGCCGTAACGGATCGACCGCGCCCCGCAACTGTTGTTGCCGGTCATGCCGCCGAGGGTGGCGCGGCTAGAAGTGGAGACATCGACGGGGAACCAAAGCCCGTGAGGCTTGAGAAAAGCGTTCAGTTGATCGAGCACCAGGCCCGGCTCGACCCAGGCGGTACGGGCCTCGGCGTCGAAGTCGAGGACCCGGTTCAGGTGTTTGGAAACGTCGACGATGATCGCTTCGCCGACCGTCTGGCCGCATTGCGACGTGCCGCCGCCCCGGGGCAGGACCGGCACGCCTTCGTCGGCGGCGATTTCAATGACGCGGGGAATGTCATCGGCGGTCTTCGGGACGACGACACCGATCGGTTCTATCTGGTAGTGGGAGGCATCGGTCGAATAACGGCCGCGGCTGAACGGGTCGAACAGAACCTCGCCCTCGATCTCCCGCGCCAGCCGCCCGGCCAGGGCGCTGTCGCCGACGGGGGTGGTTGTCCTTGCTGGACCTCTGGAGTGGGCGGCCATAAACTATAAAAAGCGGAGTTGAAGCTTTCCGTGGAAGGTTGATTCCTGAGAAAACGATTATAAGTTTTTGCATGCAAAAAACAATAAATGATCAAAAAATTCCTGGTCGTGGTTGTTTGTGGCAATTTAATCTTTAATTAACTTATAAATTTCAATAAGTTAATTTAATATAACCTTGATGACACTGTTTGGGGTCAAAGGTGTTGTTTTAAGAAAAATTGCATGCATAATTTTGAGATGGTTGAAATCAAGACCGAAAAAGCTTGATTTTGCCCATCCGCCCCGAAGCCCCGGAGGCCCCAGGGGAAGCCAAGGGGCAACCAGGGAGGAAGAAAAAGAGATGTCTTACCGAAGCGGTCGCCATTTCCTGCAGATTCCGGGGCCGAGCAACGTTCCGGACCGCGTTCTCCGCGCCATCGACCGGGCGACCATGGACCACCGTGGGCCGGAATTCGGCGAATTCACCCTGAGTATCCTCGAGCGGCTGAAAACCGTTTTCAAGACCGAAGGCTCCGTCATTACCTATCCCTCGTCCGGGACCGGGGCGTGGGAGGCGGCGCTGGTCAATACCCTTTCCGCCGGCGATAGGGTGCTGATGTTCGAAACCGGGCAATTCGCCATCCTGTGGCGGGAACTGGCTGGTCGCCTGGGGCTTGACGTGGACATGGTCGAAGGCGACTGGCGTCACGGGGTTTCGGCTGGGGAAGTCGAATCCAGGCTGTCCGAAGATAAGGACCACACCATCAAGGCCGTCTGCGTCGTCCACAATGAAACCTCGACCGGCGTGGTTTCCAACGTTGCCGCCGTCAGGGCCGCCATGAACGACGCCAGTCATCCGGCGCTGCTGTTCGTCGATACCATTTCATCCCTGGCCTCGGTCGATTACCGCCACGACGAATGGGGCGTCGACGTGACCGTCGGCTGTTCCCAGAAAGGCCTGATGTTGCCGCCGGGGCTCGGCTTCAACGCCGTCAGCGAGAAAGCCCTGGCCGCTGGCGAAAAGGCCGGCCTGCCCCGGTCGTATTGGGATTGGCAGGCCATGCTCTCGAACAACGCCAACGGCTTTTTCCCCTATACGCCGTCGACCAACCTGCTTTACGGATTGGACGAGGCGTTGAACATGCTGCTGGAGGAAGGCCTGGATAACGTCTTCGCCCGCCACAACCGGATGGCCGAAGCCACCCGCCGCGCCGTTCGCGCCTGGGGCCTGGAAATCCTTTGCCTGGACGCGGAAGAATATTCGCCGGTCCTTACCGCCGTCCTGATGCCCGACGGCCATGAGGCCGACGCCCTTCGCGCCGTGATCCTCGATCGCTTCGACATGTCCTTGGGCACCGGCCTCGGCAAGGTCAAGGGCAAGGTCTTCCGCATCGGCCACCTGGGCGATTTCAACGACCTGATGCTGGCCGGGACCCTGGCCGGGGTCGAAATGGGCTTGGGGCTCGCCGGCGTTCCCCATGCCAAGGGCGGCGTCGACGCGGCGCTGGAATACCTGGCCAACCCGGACGCCGCAGAAAGCGCGGGCTCCCAACCGGCAAGGGCGTCGGCGTAAGCGCCCGCGGCCGGAGCCGAAAGACGATCCGATGACCGATACCATCCTGGTTGAGCGCACGGACGACATCGCGACGGTGATCCTCAACCGTCCGGAAAAGCTCAATGCCTTTACCAAGGACATGTGGAAGCTGTTGGGTGAAACCCTCGGCGGCCTTTCGTCGGATAACGAGATCCGCTGTATCGTGCTTCGCGGTGCCGGCGACAGGGCTTTCAGCCCCGGCAACGATATTTCCGAATTTGCCGAGGAACGGTCCAACGCGGAACAGGCGGAAGCCTACGGGGAGTTGATGCACAAAAGCATCGGCATCCTTCGCGACTGCTTGACGCCGACGGTAGCCATGATCAAGGGGGCCTGCGTCGGTGGCGGCCTGGAGGTCGCCGGTCTTTGCGATATCCGCATCTGTGGGGAAACGAGCCGCTTCGGGGCGCCGATCGGCAAGCTCGGGCTGGTGATGGCGTATCCTGAAATCAGTTGCCTGCGCGACCTTGTCGGCCCCCGGGTGGCCTTGGAAATCCTCCTCGAGGGGCGGATCATGGACGCCCCCGAGGCGCTGCGAAAAGGACTCGTCAGCCGCATCGTCGCCGATGACGAGGTCGAAGCCGAGGCCATGGCGACGGCCCGGCGCATCGCCGACGGCGCGCCCCTGGTCCACCGCTGGCACCGGAAGTTCCTGGACCGGCTGGCCGATCCGGCGCCGCTCAGCGAGGCCGAGAAAAAGGAATGCTTCGCCTGCTTCGATACCGAGGACTTCCGGACCGGCTATCGAGCGTTCCTGGACAAGAAAAAACCTGAATTCAAGGGCCGCTGACATGGCGGGAAGCGGCGGGCCTCTTTCCGGTCTCAAGGTCATCGAACTGGCGCACATCATGGCGGGGCCGACCTGCGGCCTGATGCTGGCCGACATGGGCGCCGACGTGATCAAGGTGGAAAAGGTCCCCGGTGGCGACGATTCCAGGCACTTCCTGCCCCCCGACATCGACGGCGAGGCGGCGGCCTTCATGATGATGAACCGCAATAAACGCGGCATCGCCGTCAACCTGAAGGACGACGCCGGCAAGGAAGTGTTGAAACGGCTTCTGAAGACCGCCGACGCAGTGATCGAAAATTACCGGATCGACACCATGGACAAGCTGGGCCTGGGGTATGACGTGCTTCGCCAGGAAAACCCGGGGCTTATTTACTGCGCCATTTCCGGTTTCGGGCGCACCGGTCCTTATGCGGAGCGGGGCGGTTTCGACCTGATTGCCCAGGGCATGAGCGGCCTGATGAGCATCACCGGCGAAGGCGGCGATCGCCCCCTGGTCAAGATGGGGGCGCCGGTCACCGACATCACGGCGGGAATCCTGGGCGCCATGGCCGTGGCGGCGGCTTATGTCCATAAGCTCAAGACCGGCGAGGGACAGAAGATCGACACTTCTTTGTTCGAGGCCGGGATCGTCCATACCTACTGGCAATCGGCGATCGGTCTTGCCACCGGCGTCGCGCCGGGGCCGATGGGATCGGCGCACCCGTTGAACGCGCCCTACCAGGCTTTCCAAACCGAAGACGGCTGGATCACCCTCGGCGCCGCCAATCAGAAGAACTGGCTCAGGATGCTGGAGGTAATCGAAGCGCCGGAGTTGGCCGAAGACGACCGGTTCAAGGAAAACACTGGCCGCATGGCCCACCTCCGGGAGTTGGAGGGTTTGTTGACGCCGATCTTCCTCAAACGCACGACCGAGGACTGGCTTGCCCGCCTTGAAGCCGCGGGCGTTCCGGCGGGACCGGTGCTCAACGTCAACGAAATGCACCAAGACCCCCACACCCTTGCCCGCGACATGGTGGTCGACCTTCCCCATTCCAAACTGGGAACGGTCAAATCGATCGGCCTGCCGGTGAAGTTTTCCAAGACCCCGGGCCGTGTCGCTACCGGGGCGCCGGTCTATGGACAGCACACCCGCGAGGTGCTGACGGAATACGGCTACGATGATAGGGAAATCAACGACCTGATCGCCAAGGGCGCGGTGGCGGCGGCCGATTGACAGCGCCGGGGCTTTCCCAAGACCGTCAGGCCTATGCGGCCTTCAATGCCCTTTGTACGCCTTTGAACTGTTTTTCCACCGAAATGTCCCGGATCGACGTGATTTCCAGGCCCCGGTCCTCGTAGACGTTTTCGTCCGGGTGCTCGGCTTGCCAATCGCGGACGGCCCGGTCGCGGGTCTTCAGCAACGTTTCGATGTCGGGTCGGAACAACTGCAACATCGCCGTGATCCATATATTCACCGACAGCGACTGATAGGCGAGGTCCATGTCGAAGCGGTCGAGTAACGAAATCACCGACGGGGCCTTGTACCAGGTCTCTCCGGTAACCCAGCGGTTGGTGGTGAACAGCCGGATCGGGAATCCGGCCCGGTTCATGGAAATACCGATGAAATGGGTTAGTTCGTCGTTGTCGCCTTCGGGTTTCTTGTAATCCGGGACCTTTGCCGGCTTGACGCTTTTCGGCATGCCCTTGGGCCGGAGGAAGGTATGGAAATGCCCGTGTTCGGGGCCGTATTTTTCCGCCCGGCCCTCGGGAGGATGGGTGTGATAGTAGTATTGGGCATGGGTTTCGTGATCGTAGACGTCTCCCGGCGGGTAATGGTCCCATTCGAAAAAATCGCCGTGTCCTTTCAACACTTCTCCGACCACATTGGCGTCGTTCTTGCCGAGCAGGCGGTAGCACTCCAGAATCCTGTCGCCCGCCTGGGCCATTTTGCGAAGCCGGGTTTTTGAAAGTTTTTTAAGATCGGTCATGGACTGTCACGCTATTTCTTTCGAGCCGGACGTTGCGGACTAGCTCGGCGCTGGTTGCATTTTATATTTGAAGGCGCCTAAAAGAAAACGCCGCGAGGAGGCAAAAGCCACTCGCGGCGTAACGATTTTTAAGTGGCGAACAGTGCGGTTGTTATTTCTTTTTCGCCGCGCAAGGATTGCACGGGTTGCAGGCCTTCTTGGCGGCGCAAGGATTGCAGGGATTGCAGCCCTTTTTCGCGGCGCAAGGATTACACGGGTTGCAGCCCTTCTTGGCGGCGCAAGGATTGCACGGCTTGCATTGCGCGAGTTCGATGATGTCCTGGGAGGTCACTGATTTGGCAACCGCATCCGGCAGGACGGTCAACGAGGCGGCGCCGGCCAATGCGGCCACGCCAATCGCGGTAACTGTCTTTTTCAACATTTTTTGCTTCTCCTGTTCAGAGTTATCTGGTCGACGTCGGTATCCGGGTTCCCCCCAATACCTGCTTAAGCAGTCGGTCTTTCATAACTCGATTGGCCTGCCGGGGGCCAATAACACCCTATCAAAATTACGTGATCCTAATATTCAATCCAATAGTAGAAATACGAAACGGCGGCGGGAAACCTGCCGCCGTTCGCGGTCGTCTGCTGGGAAGTCATTGGGTTAGAACTTTTTCCGGTAATCCTCCGGCACCAACAGGATATGGTCCTGTTCGGGGGCCACGCCGGCATGGCATTCGGCGCAGAACTTCATGTTCATGCCTTTGCCCTTGGTCATGCCGGCGACCTTGCCGTTGGGCATGACCATGGAATACCGCCAATCCCCGGATCCTTTGTTGAAGCCCTTTTTCATCTTTTCCATGATGAAGAGCGGGCCGATGCCGAGCTTGCCGTCCGGGCGGACGGCGAAGCTGTCCTTGGCCAGGACCGAGCCGAAAGGCAGGGTCCCCGCCTTTTCGAACTTCTTGTAGCGGTAATCGCCTTGGCTGTTGGCGTAGTTGTTGACGTACCGGCCACCATGGGTAGCCGATTGATAGGCAGTGGCGTTGACCCTGAGCCATCCCGTATAGCCGCTGACCTGCCCGACGCTGGCCTTGCGATAGGCTTTCTTCATCTCAGGCTGCAGGCAGATGTAGGCGGCTTCGGCTTCGGCGGCGGAAATTTCGACGGCCGGACCGGCACCGCACGGATTACAGGGATTGCAGCCCTTTGCGGCGCAGGGATTGCATGGGTTGCAGGCCTTCTTGGCGGCGCAAGGGTTGCACGGATTGCAGGCCTTCTTGGCGGCGCAGGGATTGCATGGATTGCAGGCCTTCTTGGCGGTGCAAGGATTGCACGGGTTGCAGGCCTTCTTGGGCGCGCAGGGATTGCATGGATTGCAGGGGCTCTTGGCCCAGGCCGCCTGCAGCCGCGGTATTACGCACTTCTTGGAGAACGCGCCCCCCCCGGCTCCACAGGGATTACACGGATTGCAGGCTCTTTTTGCCGCGCACGGGTTGCAGGGGTTGCAAGCTTTCTTGGCCGCGCATGGATTACAAGGATTACAGCCCTTTTTCGCCGCGCACGGGTTGCACGGGTTACAGCCCTTCTTGGCCGCACAGGGATTACACGGCTTGCATTGGGCAAGCTGAATGAGCCGGGGCTTCGGTTTGGCCACCGGCAAAAGGGTTGGTTGTTCCGTCCCGGTGTTTGCGGCGGACGCCGGCGTTGCTGGCGACAAGGCGCCCCCGACTACAATTCCGGCCCCGACGAAAGCGGGAATAACCGTGGTGGACAGAAGCGAGAATTTGAATGACCTCACAGGTGGCCTCCTGATCTAAAGCGTTTGATAATTGGGTTTCGGGTTATGTTTATTAGAACGCGCTTATCCTGTCAGAACGCCCCTGAAGCCTCGAATCAAACGTAATCACAGGGTTGTGATGATGAGGCGTGAAGGTTTGAAGCGGTTATACTTCCGGAATGACCTTATCGGTCCAGGTTTTCCGGATTGAAGCCGGGACGGGCAGGAGCCGATCATTGAAAAAATATCCCTTTATCCTTTTTGTGCTGGCCCTGCCGGTGTTTTTTGGTTTCCCCGCGGGTGCCGGAGAGCCAGTCCCGGCCATGGTGGAAATCCCGGCCGGGCCGTTCGTTGCCGGTTCCAACAGCGCCGAACGCGAAGCCGCCTATCGACTGGACGAAACCGCCTATGGCCACGGCCGGACCCGCGAATGGGGCTGGTATGACAGCGAGCGCAAGCGCCAATCGGTCGAAACGGGGACCTACCGGATCACCAGGACCCTTATCACCAACGCCCAGTACCTGGCCTTCGTGGAAGCGACCGGCCATAAAGCGCCCGGCGTTTCACCCAAGACATGGGACGGTTATGGACTTATCCACCCCTACAAACGCACCCGCCGTCATGCCTGGAAAAATGGCAAACCGCCTTCGGACCGGATGGATCATCCCGTGGTCCTGGTGTCCGTTGGCGATGCCAGGGCCTATGCGGCGTGGCTTTCGGAGCGGACCGGAAAGACCTGGCGGCTGGCGAGTGAAATTGAATGGGAAAAGGCGGCCCGTGGAAAAGAGGGATGGCGCTTTCCCTGGGGCGATTCATTCGACCCGAAAAAACTGAACAGCCATGACCTCGGCCCCTTCGACACCGTGGCGGTCGGACGGTTTCCGGAAGGCGCCAGTCCCTTCGGGCTCTTGGACCCCGCCGGCCAGGTGTTCGAATGGACGTCGACGGCGGCCGGAAAAGGCCGTTTCATCGTCAAGGGAGGATCCTGGGACGACAAGGGGTGCGGCGTTTGCCGGCCGGCGGCCCGGCATTTAAGGCCCCAATCCCTGAAACACATCCTCATCGGGTTCCGGCTGGTCCAGGCGGATTGAAGGCAGACCGTCCTACATCACCAGGCCGTCTTACATCACCGATAAGTGATATACGGTGAATGGTCGCCGGTGGATTTTCCGTGTTACCTGTCAACATGTTTTGGAAAAAAACTCGAATCGGTCAATTTCTTTTGGCCGGTTGAAATGGAGGCATGATGAAAAAGCTTTTAAGCGCACTGACGGTTCTGGCCGTTGCCTTTTTCACCGTTTCGGGCGCCCATGCCGCGGCGGCGGGAAAGCGGGTCACGGTGACCGGAGAAATCGTCGACACCTGGTGCTACGTCACCGAGATCATGTACGGGCTTGGCACCGCGCATCATCAATGCGCCGTCTGGTGCGCCATCGGCGGAATCCCGGTCAGCGTCCTGGGCGAGGACGGCAACGTCTATGTAGTGTTGAAGGTCGAAGAAGACGGCACCAACGTCGCCAACCCCCGCATCATCAATATCCAAACCCACAAAGTGACCGTCGACGGCGACCTCTATGAACGTGACGGGGTCAAATACCTGATCGTCACCCAGGTCGTCGACGATAAGGGCATCGTCAACTTGACCCATGAGGAATACGGCATTCAGCCGTTCGGGAAGTAAGCCATGAAACGCACGTTATCCATCCTTTTTACGGCGGCTTTTTTAATCGGCCCCGGTGCGTCCCAGGCGGCGGAAGAATGGGGCATCGACGGAGAAAAGAAGGCCCGCTTCGAAGCCAAGGTCGTTGATGTCCTTTGCGAACTGACGGGCGACTGCCCGGCCGACTGCGGTTCCGGCAAGCGGCAGTTGGGGTTGCTTAAGGACGACGGCACGCTGATCCTGGCGGTAAAGAATTTCGATATTTTCGCCGGCGCCGCCGATGACCTGAAAGGTTTCTGCAACAAGAGAATCGTCGCCGATGGTTTGCTGATCAACAATCCGAAGATGCCTTTGTTCGCCCTGCAATATAAAAAGCTCGCCCCTGACGGCAAATGGAGCCGCGCCAACCAGTTTGGCAAGGAGTGGTCGAAAGCCAACGGCGGCAAGAAGGCCGGCCAGTGGTTCAAGAACGACCCCAGGATCAAAAAAGCGATCGCCGAAAAAGGCGTGTTCGGCATTCCGGGCCTGAAGCCGAAAAAATGACCCTGGCGCCGCTTTGCGTTGGCGGACCCGGGTTCAGGGGCCGGTTTTTAGGGGCGGCGGTGTTGGCCCTGGTTTGGCTGTTCGCCGCATCGAATGCCCATGCCGATGACTCCGCGCCGGACCCGGCGCCGGGCCCCGCTTCGGCCAAGGATTTGCCGATTTCTTTCGGCGGCCCTTTTACCCTTGTCGATCATCAGGGCCGGGAACGCTCCGACAAGGATTTCCAGGGCCGATATCTGCTGGTTTATTTCGGCTACACCTTTTGCCCGGATATCTGCCCGACCGGGTTGCAAACCCTTTCCTCGGCCCTCGACCTTTTGGGGGAAGAAGCGGCAAGAGTGCAGCCGCTTTTCGTTTCCGTCGACCCCGACCGGGATAAGCCGGAAATCCTTAAATCCTTCATTGCCCAATTTCATCCACGCCTGATCGGGCTGACCGGCAGCGAAAAACAGGTGCGGGACATCGCCCGTGCCTACCGTATTTTCCGCGGCAAGGTCGTCCTTGCCGATGCGCCCAAGGACGAATACCTGGTGTTCCATACGCCGACGACTTTTCTGATGGGGCCGGACGGGAAGTTCGTGACCCTGTTTCCCCATGATACGGATGCCGAGGTCATGGCCAAGGCGCTGAAGCGCACCCTCGAAGGGTCCGGACGGTCCTAAAGCCTGAACCAGGGTCGCAAGCGCACGCCGATAACGTTTCCGGCAATGCCGAAAACGATCCACACCCAGCCATGCAGGCTGGTCGAGGCGACGCCGCTGAAAAAGGCGCCGATATTGCAGCCGTAGGCGAGCCGGGCCCCGTACCCCAGCAACAGCCCGCCGATCACCGCCGCCAAAAGGGATGGCACGGGAATCCGCAGTTTCGGCGCCACCTTGCCGGCCAGCGAGGCGGCGGCGAAGGCGCCGAAAACGATGCCGATATTCATCACCGAGGTCACATCGGCCAAAATCGGCTGCGCCAAGGCGCGGCCGGGGAAACCGCCGGACCAAAAACCGCTGGAAGAAAGATCCCAGCCCATGGCCACGGCCGCCTTTGCGCCCCAAAGGGTAAACGCCCAGGTAATCGACCACGGATGGCCGGCGATAAGCAAAGTCGCCCAGTTGAACAGCGCCAGCAGGCCGGCGCTCAACAGAATCGGCCACGGGCCGCGAAGGAGTCCCTGCCAGGAAAAACCATCCCGCCACCACAAGGATTGCTTGTTCCTGCCGCCGAGAAGGCGGAGACCCAGGTAAATTCCTCCCAAGATCGCCAGTTGCAGGCCGATGGCGGGTCCCCAGCCCAGTTTTTCACCCAACACCACCGAACCGATACCGGGGAGTTCCGACCACCATTCAAGATTCAGGCTGCCCCACACCCCTCCGGCACAGAAAAAAACCAACACCAACGCCATGCGCATGTTGCCGCCGCCGGCGGTAAAGAGCGTCCCCGACCCGCACCCGCCGGCAAGCTGCATGCC
>JADFMB010000227.1 GCA_022564115.1 Pseudomonadota bacterium | reverse complement strand
GTTGTTCGTGAACGAGGAACCAGCGGCCGTCCTGGCGGGCGACCTCAAACGGTTTTCCCGGGTTACGAAAACGGGCCAAGCGCTGCTGCACCCACTCCTCCTCCCGCCCCAGGGATTGCGGCGCCAGGCCCTTTTCCACCACCGCCCGGATGTGGTCCTCGTACGAGACACCTGGCCGGGTGGCTTCGGAGATCGCTTCGTTGAGCCTGCGGTACCCTTGATTACATATCACCAGCTTCTCATCGGGGCCGTATAGGGCGAAGTTCTCCGACAGGCCCTCGATGGCCGCCACCAAACGGCCTGTCGCCTCTTCCGCTTTCACACGCTCGGTGATGTCGGTACCGGTTCCCCGATAACCCAGGAATTTTCCTTCCGCATTGAAAACGGGCGTGCCGCTGATACGGGCGTTGATGGTGGCTCCGTCCTTCGCCTTGAAAGCAAACTCGAAGTTCTTGAAGGGTCTTAGCGCCTCCAAGTCCGCCTTATGGGCGTCCCATTTCTCCACGTCTACGGAAAGATTTGATGGATCGACGTAACGGGTCCGCGTGGTGCCGATCTTGTCCTCCGGGCGAAACCCGGTGATCTCGAAATAGCGATCCGAGTGAAAGGTGAACCTCAGGTTCTCGTCCATCTCCCAGAGCCAGTCTGATGAAGATTCGGCAAAGTCCCGGAACCGCTTATCGTGGCGCGAAATGATCGTGTCCGCGTGCCGGACGATGAGAAACAGCATGACGTACAAAGCGCCGAAACCGAGAACGAGCCCGGCGAGGAGCTGTCGCTTGGTCCTGGCAATCGTCGCGATCACCGTCGATACGTCGGTATAAATCTCTATGATCAAGGTGGCGCCGGCATGAGCCAGGTGATCGGGCAACCGCACGGGGACGTAGGTTTCGACGATATCGCGATCCATCACCTCGCCTTCAAAGACGTTGAACGTTTCTTTGAAGACAAGTTTGCTGACGGCTTTTCCCCCCCTCCGGGCGATCAGAAAACCCGGACTTTTCTTGATCGTGCCGATCAGCTCCTGTTGCGAGGAATAGATGGTCAGATCATTCCAAAAGACATTGAGGGCAAGAACGGGTGAGGCTTCGACCAACCTCCGCATCCCACGGTCAATATCGACGATATGACGCCGATGATGGTTTTGTTTCAGAGTGTCGGGCGTGTGCGGTACTTGGAAATGCTCCGGGAACGCGCTGATGATCTCGTTGGCCATTGCCGTCGCCAGGACGATATTGTCGTGCTCCACCGTCGAGATGAGTTGGTTTTCGGCACTGCGGCCATAGAAGATAAAGAACGCCATAGCCAAGGCCAGAATTGCGGCCGCGCTGGCGATTGAAAAATATCGGAGCAGGCTGAATTGCACTTACGATTCCAACCTAAGCTTTGACCGGTGATCGACCATTTCCGATCATGGCATGACCTAAGCACATAAAATTTCTGCGGATGAAAATCCGACTGCACAATCTTCTAGGTAACGTAATTAGTACCGACTTTAAACACAATCCGCTTTTAACGGTGTGTCATGATATTTCAATATATTTCAAAGCCGCACAGGCCGATTTGACGATAAAGGACCCCTCGTACATTGATGGCGTATGTCCGCTTGTGGCTAGGAGCTGAAGTCCCGCACCCGGTGTCGCGACGACTGCTTGGGACGGAAAGCGGCCATTCGCACCCCAATTTCAGCCCCGGTTCCGGCCTGTTTCCCTTTATTTATCAGGGCAATCCCTTAAAGTTCCTCCTCCCCGTCGATGACAGACGGCTGGCCCGCCGACGGCAGACGGCCGGATGGGCGGGGAGAAACACGGCCGCCGTGGCAATGGAAACCGGAACCGAAAAATGACCCTACCCCTCGAAGGCGTGCGCATCCTGACCGTCGAACAGTACGGCGCCGGTCCCTTCGGCACCATGTGGCTGGCCGACCAGGGGGCCGAGGTGATCAAGATCGAGCCGCCTGCCAAAGACGGCGAAGACGGCGGCGATTTCATGCGCGCGCTGGGGCCCTATTTCTTCGACAACGGCGACAGCCAGATGTTCCACGCCTATAACCGCAACAAGAAAAGCCTGACCCTGGACCTCAAGAGCGACCAAGGAAAGGACGTGCTGCATGACCTGGTCGGCGCCTCGGACGCGCTGCTCAGCAACCTGCGCGGCGACGTGCCCGAGGCCTTGGGCCTGACGTACAAACATCTCAAGGCCCATAACCCAAGGCTCGTCTGCGCCCATTTGTCGGCCTATGGCCGCGACGGGCCCAGGGCGTCGTGGCCCGGGTTCGACTACCTGATGCAGGCCGAAGCCGGCTGGTTCTCGCTGACCGGCGAGCCCGACCGGCCGCCGACCCGGTTCGGGCTTTCGGTCGTCGATCAGATGACCGGCGTGGCGCTCGGCTATGCGGCGCTGTGCGGCATCATCCGGGCGCGCGCCTCGGGCGAGGGCGGCGACATCGACGTCAGCCTGTTCGACGTGGCGCTGTCGAACCTGGGCTATCCGGCGATCTGGTACCTGAACGCCGGCCACGTGCAGGAAAGGCTGGCGCGCTCCGCCCATCCGTCGCTGACCCCGTGCCAGCTTTACAAGACCGCCGACGGCTGGATCTTCCTGATGTGCAACAAGGAAAAGTTCTGGCCGGCGCTGTGCGACGCCCTCGGCCACGCGGAG
>JADFMB010000068.1 GCA_022564115.1 Pseudomonadota bacterium | reverse complement strand
CCTCGTCCGGGCCGGCGCGATACGTATTCAACTTGGTCATGGGTCTTCCCCAGGTTCCGGGCCCAAATTAATCACATAACGTCTATGAAAACAGCGTTTTGTTGGCCCGAGGGCTTAAATCGCGTGGAAAATCAAAGCGCCGCCGCCGCATTTAGAAAAGCGCGAATTTTGTCCGGATTCTTTCGCCCCGGCGCGTCTTCGACGCCCGACGACACATCGACGGCGGTGGCGCCGCTGGTTTTCACGGCGAGGCCTAAGTTTTCCGCCGTCAGCCCGCCGGCCAGCAGCCACGGCAGGGCGAAGGCTTGATCCTTGAGCAGCCGCCAATCGAAGGCGCGCGCGTTGCCGCCGGGCCGCGTCGCGTCTTCGGGCGGCTTGGCGTCGAACATCAGCCGGTCGGCGGCGCCTTCGTAAGCCTCGGCGGCGGTGAGGTCGTCCGGCCTCCGGACGGGCAGGACCTTCATCACCGGCAGACCGAAGCGCTCGCGGACCTCGTTCGCGCGCTCCGGGGTCTCGGCGCCATGAAGCTGCAGCATGTCGACCTTGGCCACGGAGACAATCTCGGCCAGCAGCGCGTCGTCGGCGTCCACCGTCAGGCCGACGCGGATGACGCCTTCGGGTACATTTTTCGTCAACTCGGCGGCTTCCCTTGGGGTCAGGTTGCGGGGCGAGGCCGGGAAAAAGACGAAACCGCACATCCCCGCGCCCCCATCGACGGCCGCCTCGACGGCGGCGGCATCCGTCAGCCCGCAGATTTTGACGTCAATGGTCATCGGCGGGGGTCATGGGCGGGGGTCATGGGCGGATCATCGGTCGATTTCGTCGGCGATGCGCCTGGCGGCGTCGGCCGGGTCTTGGGTTTCGGTGATGGGGCGGCCGATGACCAGGTAATCGGCGCCATTTTTTATCGCCTCGGACGGCGTAACGATGCGTTTCTGATCGTCGGCGGCGGCCCAATCGGGGCGGATGCCCGGCGTCACCAGTTTGAAATCCGGCCCCATCGCGGCACGCAACGCCTCGGCTTCGAGTGCCGAACAGACGACGCCATCGAGGCCGCTATCCTTGGCCATCTGGGCCAAACGCAGCACCTGTTTTTCCACCGTTCCATTGATACCGATGGCGGCGAGATCATCATCGCCAAGCGACGTCAATACCGTCACCGCCAACACCAACGGCCTGTCCTTGGAATCCCCAGGGGCATTCCCGACGGCATCCACGGCGGCCCGCATCATCGTCTCACCGCCGGACGCATGGACATCTAGCATAAAAGGCTTCAACGGCAGCATCGATTTTACCGCTTTGGCCACGGTTGCCGGGACATCGTGAAACTTGAGGTCGAGGAACACGGGCAGGCCCAGCGCCGAAACGGCCTTGACCCCCGCCGGTCCCTGGGCGGTGAAGAACTCCTTGCCCAGCTTGACCCCGCCGACGAGCCCCCGGAGCCCCTCGGCCAGGGCCAGGGCCTTGTCCAGGTCGGGCGTATCCAGGGCGACGAAAATTCTGTCCGATGGGTCCACGGAAATGCCTCGTTTCGGCGTTGGCGGTCAATCGGGCGGTGTTATAGCCCTCGGCGGGCGTGAACGCCAGCTTGAGGGATTTTATGGCCTTCAGGCGGCGGCGTCTGGGAGCCGGGGGGGAAGCCGGGGCGCGTCGTCGCCGGACTCAGTGGTTTCGGGTTGCGGGCTCTCGAGGCGGGCTTCGGCGTCCTTGAGCTCGCGTTCGGCGCGATCGGCCCGTTGCCCCTCGCGGCGGGCGCGCCGGCGGGCCTTTGCGCCGGAAATCCAGGCCACCAGGCCGCCCATCAAAAAGCCGGCGAAGAGTCCCGCCAGAACCACCGAAAACACCGGCAACGGCTGGGTCACCATATCCAGCGGCCACAGGTCCAACACCACGTCTGAGCGGTTGTTGACGGAAAAAACAACGACCGCCGCCGCCAAAGGCATCACGACGATCCAGAAAAACACCTTCGACACAGGCGTCCGTTCCTTAAATTCGCGTTTGTCCAATAGACCGCCGAAGGCCCCGAAACGACGGCGGCGGGCGGGACAGCGGCCAGCGGAGGCTTAACCGCCGCTGTTCAGTTTCTCGCGCAGTTGCTTGCCGGTCTTGAAGTATGGAATGAATTTCTCGGCCACTTGCACCGATTCGCCGGTCCGGGGATTGCGGCCGATCCTGGCGCCGCGCCGTTTCACCGAAAAAGCCCCGAATCCGCGCAGTTCCACGCGGTCGCCGGCGGCTAGCGCATTGGTGATTTCATCGAATATGGTGGTAACGATGCGTTCAACGTCCCGTTGGTAAAGATGCGGGTTCGCCGCGGCAAGACGCGCAATCAGTTCCGACTTTGTCATGCCACTATCCCCCCTTATGCGCTGGTTTTACGCTGGGCTTGTCAAATTTTTAGCCGCCGGGGCATTTTCGGCGGGGCTGTATTCCTTTTTTGATACCTACCACAGATCAGGGTGCCAAAGCGCGATCATGCCGTCAAGACTAAGTCTTTCAGAAAACATAACTTTTCCGATCATGGAATCGAAAAAATCACGCCACGGCTGGTCCTCGTGTTTGATCTTCACTTCCTTGACAGGCAGGGAATCGGCGATTTTGTGGGTATCGGAAAGCCATTTCCGGGCTTCGGGCTCGGCGCCGAGGGCGTCGATGAGCCCCACTTTCTTGGCCTGGCGGCCGCTGAAGACCCGGCCGTCGGCGAGTTTCAGCACCTGTTCCTTGGAAAGCGAGCGCCTTTCGGCGACCAGGGTCACGAACATGTCGAAATAATCGGCGATGATGGCCTCGGTCGCCTTGCGGGCGGCGGGCGAAAACTTCTCAAGCGGATTGGGCTGGGCCTTCAAAAGACCGCTTTTCACCACCACCGGCTTGATGCCGATCTTGTCCAAAAGCCCGGTCAAGTCGGCGGTCTGCAAAATGACCCCGATGGAGCCGGTAAGGGTCGAGGACCGGGCGACGATGTGGTCGGAGCCCAGCGCCGTCATGTATCCGGCCGACGTCGCCGTGGTTCCCATGATCGCCACCACGGGTTTCTTTTCCCCCACCCGGCGCAGCGATTCGTAAAGCGCCTCGCCGCCCACATAGGTGCCGCCGGGGCTGTCGATCTTGACCAGGAGCGCCTTCGCATTGTCGTCGTCGGCGACCTCTTTCAGGGCCTCGTCGCGGGCCGGGTCGTCGAGGATCAGACCGCCGATGACGATCTTGGCCACATGGTCCTGCTGGCGGCGGATGTCGAAGCGGCCGGCGACCGCGACCACGGCGGCGACCACGGCGACGACGCCCAACACCCGCCAAAAGGTCAACCGCCGTTTCAGGCGGCGTCTTTCGACAACGTAATCGGCGTCAAGAGACATTCCGGAACGCCCTTTCTACTTCTCCGTCTTCTTGGCCCTCGGCGCGGCCTTTTTTTTGGTTTCCTTCTTGTCGCCCGTGCCTTTCTTTTCGGCGGCGGCCGTGGCCGGGGATTTTTTCTTGGCCGGCGCTTTTTTCGCCGGGTTGGCGGCGGCTTTTTTATCTTCCTTCTTGTCTTCCTTCTTGTCTTCCTTCGTATCGGCCTTCTTGTCGTCCTTCTTGTCGTCCTTCTGGACCTCGGCCTTGTCGTCCTTTTTGGTTTTCGCCTTCTTGGCCGCGGGCTTGGCCTCCTTGTCGTCCTTGTCGTCGGGCTTTTTCGCTTTTTCGCCGGCTTTCTTCTTGAACGCCGCGCCGAGGATATCGCCCAACGAGGCACCGGCATCCGACGAGCCATAAGCCGCCATTGCCTTCTTTTCCTCCTCCACCTCGCGGGCCTTGATGGAAAGCGTCAGCTTGCGGCCGGATTTGTCGATCTGGGTGATCTTGGCGTCGACCTTCTCGCCGGCGGCGAAACGGTCGGGACGCTGTTCGGACCGGTCGCGGCTGAGATCGCCCTTGCGGATGAATCCGGGCACGGAATCGTTGACCAGAACCTCGATCCCGTTGCCGACGACCGCGGTGATGGCGCAGGTCACGATGCTGCCTTTCTTGAGCCGGCCCATCCCGGCGCCCAAGGGGTCTTCGGTCAACTGCTTGATGCCGAGGCTGATGCGTTCCCTTTCCACGTCGACGTCCAGCACCTTGGCCTTGACGGTCTGGCCTTTCTTGAATTCGGCCAGTGCTTCTTCGCCGGATTTCTCCCAACTGAGGTCGGAAAGGTGGGCCATGCCGTCGATTTCGCCCTCGAGACCGATGAAAAGCCCGAACTCGGTGATGTTCTTGACCTCGCCCTCGACCTCGGAACCGGTGGTGTACTTGGAAAGGAAGGCTTCCCACGGGTTATCCCGGCATTGCTTGAGGCCCAGTGAGATGCGGCGTTTTTTCGGGTCCGCGTCGAGCACCATGACCTCGACTTCCTGGCTGGTGGAAACGATCTTGCCGGGGTGGATGTTCTTTTTGGTCCAGCTCATCTCGGACACGTGCACCAACCCCTCCACACCCGGCTCCAGTTCGACGAAAGCGCCGTAATCGGTAATGTTGGTGACCCGCCCCATGAACTTGGTGCCCGACGGATATTTCGCTTCGACCCCTTCCCAGGGATCGGCCTCCAATTGTTTCATGCCTAGCGAAATACGCTGGGTTTCGGCATTGAAGCGGATTACCTGAACCTTCACCGTCTGGCCGATCTGCAAGGTCTCGGACGGGTGATTGACGCGGCGCCAGGCGATATCGGTGACGTGCAGAAGGCCGTCGACTCCCCCTAAGTCCACAAAGGCCCCGTAATCGGTGATGTTCTTGACCACGCCTTCGAGAACTTGGCCCTCGGAAAGGTTGGAGATCAGTTCCGATCGGGCTTCGGTTCGGGTTTCCTCCAGCACGGCGCGGCGCGATACGACGATGTTGTTGCGCTGCGGGTCCATTTTCAGGATCTGGAACGGCTGCGGGGTGTTCATCAACGGGGTGATGTCGCGGACCGGGCGGATATCCACTTGGCTCCCGGGCAGGAACGCCACCGCGCCCGCCAGATCGACGATGAAGCCGCCCTTGACGCGGCCGAAAATGACGCCGTTGACGCGCTCGCCGTTGTTGAAGGATTTTTCCAGCTCCCTCCAGGCTTCCTCGCGCCGCGCCTTTTCGCGGCTGAGGCGGACGATGCCGTCCCGGTCCTCGTAGCGTTCGACGAAGACGTCGACGTTGTCGCCGGTATTGATCTCCGTTTCCTGGCCGGGGGTGGCGAACTCCTTCAACGGCACGCGGCCCTCGGATTTGAGGCCGACGTCGATCAGCACCTCTTCGCTGTCGACGGCGATCACGGTGCCCTTGACGACGCGGCCTTCGAATTTGCTGTCGGCGCCAAGGGATTCTTCCAGGAGTTCGGCGAAACTTTCCTTGATGACGGGGGGCGCGTCCCCGGACGCGACCGGGGTATCGGCCGTTTGTTTTTCAGGAGCCATAAGGTCCTTAATCCTTCTCTATTCCGTTTTCAGGCCAACCGGTTGGGTCCGGTGGTCTTGGGTTGAAAATTGTCCCTGTCCCGGCAATGGGCACCGTGCAGGAATGCTGGTCTTCAGCTCACTTGACCGTTCCCGGAACTGATGAAGCCGAGCGCCGCGGCAAAAACCTGATCGGCGTCCAAGTCGCTGGTATCCAGTTGATAGGCGTCTTCGGCCGGCTCCAGCGGAGAGACGGCGCGGTCTCGGTCGCGTGCGTCGCGTTCCTCCATATCCGCGAGAACGCGGCCATGTATAACGTCGAGGCCCCTTTCCCGCAACTCTTTAAAACGCCTTTCGGCGCGGACCTCGACGCTGGCGGTGACGAACAGCTTGGCGTCGGCGTCGGGGCAGACCACGGTGCCGATGTCGCGGCCGTCGAGAACCGCCCCTTTGGCGCCGCCGGGGGGGTCGGCGGCGAAATTGCGCTGGAATTCAAGCAACGGGGCGCGGACCCCGGGAATGGCGGAAACCCGGGACGCCGCTTCGGCGGCGGCTTCCGTGCGCAGGTCATCGGCCTCCAGATTCTTTAACGTCAGGGATTTCGCCGCCGCCTCGGCCAGGACCGCGTCGTCCGGATCGGCCCCGTCGCGCGCCATGTTCATGCCGACGGCCCGGTACAGAAGTCCCGTATCCAGGAGCGCCAGGCCGAAATGCTCCGCCAAGCGGCGCGCCAGGGTTCCCTTGCCGGCGGCGGCGGGTCCGTCGATGGCGATAATCAAGGCTTTATCCTCCTTGTCTAGCGGCAACGGCGGCGCCGAGGCCGTTCATCAGGCCGGCGAAATCGGGGAAGCTGGTGTCGATGGTGGTGGCGTCGTCGATCTCAATCGGGGTTTCCGCCACCATGCCCAGAACCAGAAACGCCATGGCGATCCGGTGGTCCAGGCGGGTCTCGATCCGGGCGCCGCCGGGGGGCGGCCCGCCCCCACCCTTGACGGTCAGGACATCGTCCGTTGCCGTCGCCTCGATGCCGGCCGCCGTCAGCCCCCGGACGATGGCGTCCAGGCGGTCGCTTTCCTTGACCCGGAGCTCGCCCAGGCCCTCCAGCCGGGTCACGCCTTGGGCACAGGCGGCGGCGACGGCAAGGACCGGGTATTCGTCGATCATCGTCGGCGCCCGGCGGCCGGAAACCGTGACCCCCTTGAGGCCCGAGGTGACCACTGTCAGGTCGGCGACCGGTTCGCCGCCTTCATTGCGCCGGTTGTCGATGGAAAGGACCGCCCCCATTTCCTTCAGCGTCTCGATCAGACCCATGCGCAACGGATTAACCCCGACGCCCGTCAACGTGATCTTTGAATCCGGCACCAGCAGCGCCGCCACCAGCGGGAAGGCGGCGGACGAGATATCGCCGGGCACCGTGACCTCGGCGCCGGTCAGTTCCGGCTGTCCGGTCAGGGTGATCTCCTTAGCCCCGCCTCCCCCCGGAGCCCCGGGCTTTTCCACGATCACCACCTCGGCGCCGAAATGGCCGAGCATCCTTTCGGTGTGGTCGCGGGTCGGCTGCGGCTCGATGACGGTGGTGCGGCCCGGCGTGTTCAAGCCCGCCAACAGCACCGCCGATTTGATCTGCGCCGAGGCCACCGGCAACTCATAGGTAATGGGGACCGGGGATGGGGCGCCGGTGACGGTGATCGGCAGGCAGCCGCCCGATCGGGTCGTGAACTGCGCCCCCATCAGGCTGAGCGGCGTCATCACGCGTTCCATCGGGCGAACGGAAAGTGACTTATCGCCGGCAAGGGTCGCCGTGAAGGGATGAGTCGCCACGACCCCCATCAGCAACCGCGCCGCCGTGCCCGAGTTGCCCATGTCCAGTACGCCCTGGGGTTCGGCGAGGCCGCCGACGCCGCGCCCGTAAACGCGCCAATCGCCGTTATCGTCTTGTTCGGCCTGGGCGCCCAGGGCCCTGACGGCGGCGGCCGTGGCGAGCACGTCGTCGGAGGCCAAAAGACCGGCGATCCGGGTTTCGCCCACCGCAAGGGCGCCGAGGATCAACGCCCGGTGCGAAATTGATTTATCGCCGGGGACGGCCGCGGCGCCGGCAAGCGGGCGGGCGGGGTGGGATATCAGGGCCGTCACGTCAAAAAAAATCCTTATATCCTTCGGTCTTATTCGCCCGCCGTCTCTAGCACGAAACCCATGGGCGGGGGTAGGTTTCCCTTAACCAGGCCGGGGCCGGGCCGAGGAGGAAGATAAAAAATTTCGAAACCCCATTTTTTGTTTTTGACAGAGCCAAAAGAACATGGCAATTGGCACGCTTGTTTAGAACCAAAGGCCGAAGGAGATCGACGGGTGGCTGATCAAGCATGGGGCAAGAAACGGATTTGCCAAAGTTGCGGCGCGCCGTTTTACGACCTCAAGAAAAAAAACATCGAGTGTCCTAAATGCGGCGCCCCCTTTTCCTTGGCCCCCCCGGCCAAGCCGAAACGCCCGGCGCGCCTGGCGGAAAAACCCAGACCCGAGGACACAAGTCCGATCAAGGCGGCCGAGGACAATGTGTATCCCGCCGCCAAGGCCGACGACATTCCCATAACCGACGACGAGGATGAAGACAAGGACGGGGCCGGGGCCGGTGCCGAGGACGAGGACGGGGCGGAGGCCGATGAAAAGGACGACAAGCTTATCGAGGACTCCTCGGACCTGGGCAGGGACGACGACGATATGTCGGAGGTCAAGGAACACATCGACGACGGCGTCGAGGACAAGAACTGAGACCCCGGAAAGCCGTCTCCATGGGTCTTTATCATTGATCCTTGGTATGAGCCCGGTCATTTCCAGATTTCCCTTGCCTTCGGGCGACCGGGGACCCTATTTTTCCGACCCGGCGGCGCCGTCAAATCAGCGCCGGGCCGCCGGAATTCCCGCCTAAGGGGCCGTAGCTCAGTTGGGAGAGCGCTACAATGGCATTGTAGAGGTCTGGGGTTCGATTCCCCACGGCTCCACCATCGAAACCCCTTGGGAAACCAAGGGGTTTCGGCCTTTCTGGGGATTTTTTTCGAACCCCTGATTCTTTTTTCGCCCGTGCCGGGCGCGCTTTATGCGCCAACCGGCGTTGCGCGCCTGGGGGAGGGGTCGATTCCCCGGCAACCTTCCAGGGCAGGCACCAGTCGTGGTAAGCACGGGAACGCACGTGCAACGACATTCGGGAGGCCGGCATGATCGAGGCGGAAAAATTCGTTTATTACCTGTTGCTGACCCTTGTCGGCTGGACCCTGGCGCTGGCGCTTCAAACCCTGCGCAAACATACGTCCAGGTTGAACAGCGCCCTCGGCCGGATGTTGTGGAAGGTGCCGATGACCGCCTCGATGGTGCTCGGGTTTATCAGTTGGGTGACGCTGGTCGAGTTCCTGCATGCCCGGGAACCCTTTTTTACCGGCATCCCGGCGGCGATGATGTACGTCGGGTGGATGGGTTATTTGACCGTCCACGTTTACAAGCTGGCGGATTCCGGTCAGGGACCCCACCCGCCGGCGTCGGCCTAAGGAACAGAATGGGAACCTGCAAACAGGGCTAAATAAATACGTTCATATTTATTTAAGGCAATCATAATAATTTGCTGGAGAATAACCGTTAGAATACAAGGGTTTTTAATTCCTGCCGACACTGCGGTTTAATGCTACCGTGGCGGGGGGGATTCCGGGGCCGGGGGAATTTTTTCAGGCGATAGAGGGAGATTTTAGGCCGTCCATTTCGGGCGGCGGACTTTATTGGCCGGACAATGACAAGCGATTACCTGAAACACGTCCGATCCCTGGAACATTTGCGCGGCCTGATCGAGCGCGACTATACCTCCGAAGCCAGGAAAGCCACGGCTGGTTTTGTCGAGGACGTCGGGAAGATGGCCGAAAAAATCGCCAATGACGCCGAACAAATGACCGCCCGGGTCAAGGCCGAGGCCAAATAGGCCGGCGAACGGCTTGCCACGGAAGCCATGGCGGCGGGTTCCCTAATCAACAAAGATTCAGCCATGATGGCGGCTAAACTCCTTCGCGGAGCGAAGAAGCATGGAGAAGGGAAAAGCGCTGCCTTGGCGGCCAAAAAAGTCATCGAAGAGGCCGAACAATCTTCCGCCGAGATCAACCAACAGGCCGATCACGCCCTGGCCAAGATCGCGGAGCAAGCGGAATCCGCTGCCGCCAAGGTCAAGGAGATAGCCGAAAACGCGGCCCAGGACCTAGCCAGGGCCGGCAAGGAAGCCGCGCGAAGGCTCGCCTTTTTTGCAAAGGAAACCGCCGCTAGGTTTCCTGCTTCCGGCAAGGGCGATGACCAGGACGATGCGGCGTTTCAGGACGCCCAGGCAGCCGCCGCCGAGGTCATCAAAAAGCTGGCCAAAGCCGTGGAAGCGGTGAACCGGGCGGCGAAGGAAACGGCCGAAAGGCTCCGGAAAATCGCCGATGAAGCGGTGGCATCGGTACACAGGACAGCCGCCGAAGCCCATGCCTCGATCGAAAAGGCCCTTGAAGAGGCCGGAGAAAAAGTCATTGCGGCCGCCGAACAGGTGGCCTCCGCCTTGCCCGGCAAAGGCGATGTGGAGTTTTTCGACCTGAATTCCCTGAAGGAAAAATGGGCCCGGAAACCGTGACCCCCCTAGCACGGGGGGCCCCATGGGGCGGGGGGTCGTTAAAACGCAGGCCGGGCTTTAAGCGGCGTCGCTGACGCGCACGCCGGCACCTTCCAGAACCATCACCTTGTTCAACAGCTTGACGCAGGCGTAGACCGCCTCGATGGCGGGGGCCGGCGTTTCCGTCATCCTGCCCAGTTCCAGGATGGCGCCGATCAGGGCTTCGGTTTCCAGGGACCGGCCGGCTTCCACGTCCTGCAGCATCGAGGTCTTGTGGGCGCCGACGCTTTCGGCGCCGGCGATCCGCTTCTCGATGGTGTGGCGGAAGGTGATGCCGAGCTTCTCGGCGATGGCCTGCGCCTCGGCCATCATGGTTTCGGCGAGCTTGCGGGTTTCCCGGAACCGGCAGATGTCGACCAGGGTCGCATGCGTAAGAGCGCTGATGGGATTAAAAGAGAGGTTACCCCAGGCCTTGAGCCAGATTTCGGAACGGATGTCGTCGAGAATCCGGGACCGGAACCCGGCATTGACTAAAAGGTCGTGGAGTTTCTGGACCCGTTCCGATTCCGATCCGTCCAGCTCGCCGATGGGGAAGCGGTCGCCTTCGACGTGGTGGATGACCCCGGGGGCGCTGACCGCGCCGGCCGGATAGACGACGCAGCCGATGATCCTGTCGGCGTCGATGTTCTTGCCCAACACTCCGTCGGGGTCGAGGGATTCGATCCGCCGGCCGTCGAATTCACCGCCGTGCTTGTGGAAATACCACCACGGGATTCCGTTCTGCACCGTGACGATCATGGTATCGGGCCCGGTGATCTTGGGGATCTGCTTGGCCACCTGTTCCAGGTAATGCGCCTTCAGGCTCAGGATGATCAGATCCTGAACGCCGGCGTCCTCGACCTTGTCCGTGGCCTTGGCGACCTCGGCGACGAATTCGGTGCCGTCCTCCCAAATCAGTTTCAGGCCGTTTTCCTGGATCGCCTGGAGGTGCGCCCCCTGGTCGATGACCGTGACTTCCTCGCCGCTGAGCGCCAGCTTGGCGCCCATCAGGCCACCGATGGCGCCGGCGCCGACAACACAAATCCTCATAGCTCCCTCCCAAGTCAATCGGCCGGGCCCGGGCCGGCCGGGAATTCATGTCTGTCCCTGTTTTCGTTGTAAATCGTCCCCCAGAACCGGTCGCAGTATAACAGATTTCACTCGAAAACGTTGGACAGTGTGCCGATCCCATCGATGGTCACCTCGACGGTGTTGCTCTTTTCCTTCATCGAGCCGACGCCGATGGAGGTGCCGCAGCAAATCACGTCGCCCGGCATCAACGTCATGTCCTGGGATATCAGGCTAACCAGCCGGGCGGGCTGAAAGATCATGTCGCTGATCGGGTAATTCTGTCTTTCGTCGCCGTTGAGCACCGTTTTCACCACCAATGTCGCCGGGTCGAGCCCGGTGGCGATGACCGGGCCGTAGACGCCGAAGGTGTCGAAGCTCTTGGACCGAACCCATTGGGCGAATGTCTTGTCCTTGCTGATCAACTCGACGGCGGTAACGTCGTTGATGCAGGTATAGCCGAAGATATACCCCTCGGCGTCGCCCTCGGACACTTCCTTGCATTCCTTGCCGATGATGATGCCGAGCTCGCCCTCGTAGGCGACCTTGCCGTCGTAGGACGCCGGCCGGCGGACGAGCTCGTCGGGGCCGAGAAAGGAATTGTTGCCCTTGAGCAGGTACAGCGGCTCTTCGGGTTCGGCCACGTCCATCTTGGCGGCCAGGGCGTGGAAGTTGTTCCACAGCGCGATCATCTTGGTCGGCTCGCAAGGCGCCAGCAGCTTTACGTCGGCGAGGAGAAGCGTCTCGTCCGTCGCCTTGGCTCCGGCGAACATGTCGCCTTCGTGAATGGTGATGGTGTCGCCGTCCAGGGTGCCGAAACCCACCGACCCGGCGTGGTCGAATCGCCCCCAAAGCGTCATCGGGTGAACTCCCCTCCCAAGGTTGTCACGCGCTGTTCATCAGCTTCAGCCAATGTAACACTGGCATGCCACGGGGGGGATCAAATTTAATTGATCGCAAGCCGGTTCCCTTGGGCTTTCGGGGCCGCCTATTGACAGCGCCCGGTTTCGAACCAATTTTATTAGTGACACCGGTGGTGCCTGTTGCGGCCACCAAGGGGCGTCGGATGGGGCGCCGAACGTTATGGGCCCTAAACAAACGTACTCGCTCAATTCGAAGAGGAGCACGACCATGTCGCGTATGTCAGTCTTCAACAGCCCGTTGCTGCTGGGTTTCGAACATTTCGAGCGGATTCTGGACCGGGCGTCCAAGGCATCGGCCGAGGGCTATCCGCCCTACAACATCGAACAAATTGGCGAAAACGCCCTCCGCATCACGCTGGCCGTGGCCGGGTTTTCCATGGACGACCTGAATGTGTCCGTGGAAGACAACCAGCTCGTCATCCGCGGCCGCCTGGAAGGCACGCCAGGGGACGGAAACGAGAAGGAGAGCCGGGTTTACCTGCACCGGGGAATCGCGTCGAGACAGTTCCAGCGCAGCTTCGTGCTCGCCGAAGGCATCGAGGTCCAGGGCGCGACCATGGACAACGGGCTTTTGTACATCGAGCTTGAGCGAATCGTGGCGGAGCCGGAGGTCCGCACCATAAAAATCGAAAGCGGTCCTTCCGGGAGCAAGGGCAAGAGCCCCAAAACCATCGACGTCAAGCCGGACTGAAGGAGGCCGATATAAACAAGGATCCCTTGAAAACCGGAAAACCCGACGCCATGCCCGTGATGTCGGCCCATGATTTCGCCCAGTGGGGGGCGGAACATATCGCCTACATTAAGCCGGTCAAGATCAACGGCGGGACCGCGTTCGCGGTGTTTGCCGCCAACGGCCAACAGTTGGGATATACCAAGGATCAATGATAAAGACCCATAGAGATCGTGTCCGCTTTTCCCCGGGCAGGAAGGAAGCCGCGGGCGATGCGGGGCATCGTCAAGGCTTGCTGACGCCCTCCGGGGGCAAGCGGACGCGACCGGGACGGCGGCGTCCCGGGGCTTTGGGGCGTCGGTGGCCC
>JADFMB010000067.1 GCA_022564115.1 Pseudomonadota bacterium | reverse complement strand
GGGCTCGACATCGACATGAGCGAAAAGGGATACGGGCTCCGCTGCCGGCGGTTTTCGATGATCGTCGACGACGGCACCGTCACCACCCTGCACATCGACGAGCCCGGCACCTTCGAGACGACCAGCGCCGAAGTGCTGTTGTCCGGCCTTTAACGCCGTCAGCGGCTTTTTCGGCCCGCCACCCAGCAGCCGATGAAAAGGATGCAGGACCCGATCAGGCCGATGAACCACAGCGCCGCTTGGCGCATCGGGTGGGTGAAGTCGAAATCGACGGCGTTGTCGCCGGGCCGCAGGTAAAGCGCCTTGAAGGCCAGGTTGGCCTTCCACACCTTGGCCGGGCGGCCGATGACCGTCGCCCGCCAGCCGGGATGGAAGGCGTCGGCATAGACCAGCCAAGCGCCGCCCGGGCCGGAGACGCGCCCGGGGACGCGAACGGCCGCCCGCAGCCGGTTGGCGGAAAAACCGGTGACCTCGATCCCCCGATCGGCCAGGGAAGCGATCAGCGGATAGGGTTCCGCCGCCGGGCGGATCAGGCGCCGTTCGGCGCCTTTCGCGTCCTCGACCAGCACCGCCCGGGCCAGGGTCGATGGGGGCACCGGGGCGGCCGGGCCCAGGGTCTGTTCCTCGAAATTGGAGAACAGTTGCAGCTTCGGCCGGCCGTCGCAGCCGGCAAGGCGGAAGAAAAGGTTGTCGGGGGATTGCCGGTAAAGGGCGCCCAGGTCCCGGGCGTCCGTGTCCGGCCCCCACAGGCGGCGGATCAGGGCGTCGACGCCGGGGCTGTAGACGTCGACCCGGTTGCGCGGATGGTCGGCGACGCAGGGGTCCATGCCGAGGACGGCGTAATGGACCATGTGGGTCTGGTAGACGTGCCGCCCCGGCTTGAACGCCGCCCAGGCGGGATAGCGGGGGTGCTCGGGTATCGCCAACCGCGTTTCCTCGAACGCCATGGGCCGGGCCCGGATCATCGTCTTCCTGACCTCGGCCGGGGTTTCGTAGAGGTCGCTGGCGATGACGTTGAGGCCGACGGTGTAGGCGCCGCCCTGAACGGCGGCCAGGACCGCCATCGCCGCCAGCACCGCCCGGCCGGGTACCGCCGGCCAGGCGGCGACCACGAAGACGGCCAAAAACCCGAGGCTGCTGACGGAGACCATGATCCACTGGATGGTCCCCGCCTCCAGGGTCCCCAGCGCCACCACCCGCACTCCTTGCAGCGCCAGCAGGGCGGCGGCCCCCAGCCCGGCGATGAAGGTGAGCACGCGGCGCTCCCGGCGCCAGGATTCCCCGTCCTCCCCGTCCTCCCCCCCATCCTCCCCCAAGACGGCCAGGAACCGCGCGGCGCCGAAGCCGGCGATCAGGCATAACAGCACCTTCGGCAGCGCCAACATGAGGCCGATGTGGCGCAGGATCGAGACTCCCGGGATTTCGTAAAGGACATAGGCCAGGGGCGAATAGGGCCCCCAGGTGAGGACCAGGAAGAAGACGAAGGCGGCGACGAAGGCCAGGAACACCGGCTCGCGCACCCGGTAGCACGCGTAAAGGGCGAACACCAGGGCCGCCGCCGGAACGTAAAAAGTGGCGTCGATGGTGTTCAGCGGCGTCGCCGCCAGCAGTTCGAGCATCTTGACGGGCCCGCCGTGGCCGTATTCGAGGAAGGTGCCGAGGCCGACGGAAAAGGTGTCCGGGTCGCGGCCGGGAACGACGAAGGTCAGTTCCCCCGGTGCGCCGAGGACCAGAAAAATCGTAACGCCGATGAACAAAACCGCCAACGGAGCGAGGAAAGCGAAAGCGCGGTCGAGGACGAGGCGGAACGCGCACCGGTATATGAACCCGAGCAGGCCGACCAGAAGGACTCCGTAGATCGTATGATAGATAATGAAATAAGGCAGGTTGCCGAACACCGAGGCGAACGCCAACACCGCCGCCATGACCAGGCGCCACGCCTCCCCGGTGCGCAGGAAGCCGAGGATGAAACAGGTCAGCAGCGGCACCAGATAGACGATCCTGAACGATAAATAGAGCTGGTTGATATAGGTGGTGGTGATCAACAGCGCCACCAGGGCGAACAGCGCCGCCGCCCGGTTTTCGAACAACGCCTCCCCGAGACGGACGAACCCCCAACAGAAGACCGCGATTTCGAGGACGATCACGGTCTTGAACAGCAGTAGCGTATCGGTCGCCCCTAAAAGCTTTCCCAGGGCCATGACCGGATAGGTGAGCACGCTGAGCCCGAGCAGGTTCTGCAGGTGAGCCTGATAGCCGTAAACCCCTTGCGGCAGCCATTCGGGCAGGGTCCCGGTGAAAAGAAAGTTGGAATAGGCGAAGGTGAAGACCTGGAAAATGTCGCCGGTGTCGTGAAGGGGCAGGGTATCGGGAGACAGGAAAAAACGATAGTTGACGGCCACGGCCAGTCCGATCAGCAGCCCGATGGCAACGGCCGGGTGGCCCGCCAGGACCTTCGGGTCGGGCGGCTTTCCCATCAACCTCTAGCCGGTCCCTTCGGCGGCTTGCTCGGCGCCCTGGCGGGCCAAGGCGTCGGCGCGTTCGTTTTCCGGGTGGCCGGCGTGGCCCTTGACCCAGTGCCAGTCGACGTCATGGCTTTCCATGGCCGCCTCCAGGCGCCGCCAAAGGTCTTTGTTCTTGACCGGCTTCCTGGCCGCCGTGCGCCAGCCGTTGCGCTTCCATTGGACGATCCATTCGGTGATCCCCTTCTGGACATAGGTGCTGTCCGTATAAACGGCCGCCGAACCGCCCCGCGTCAGCGCCTCGAGGCCCTGGATCGCCGCCATCAGTTCCATGCGGTTGTTGGTGGTCTCCGCCACGCCGCCGAAAAGTTCCTTTTCGTGCCCGCGCCAGCGCATCACCACCCCCCAGCCGCCGGGCCCCGGATTGCCCAGGCACGCGCCGTCGGTGAAGATTTCGGTGGGCTCGGCGGTCTCGTCGCTCATCGCTTAATCCAGTCCGTAATCGCCGGGGCCCTTGACGCCTTGGTGGAAACGGAGCCTGGCCACGAATTCGAGCGGATCCTTGCACGTCACCAGGGCGTCCTTGGGCGTATGCAGCCAGTCATAAAGCCGGGTCAGCAAAAAGCGCATGGCGCTGCCCCGGGCCAACAGCGGCAGGGCCTCCATTTCCGCGGCCGAAAATTCGCGGACTTTCCGGTACGCCGTCAACAGGCGCCGCGCCTTGGTGATGTTGAAGCTCAGGTCCGGCTCGAAACACCAGGCATTGAGACAGACGCCCAAGTCGTAGGCGAACATGTCGGTACAGGCGAAATAGAAATCGATCATGCCGGTCAGCTTGCCGTCGCGGAAGAACACGTTGTCGGGAAAAAGATCGGCGTGGATGACGCCGGCGGGGAGGCCTTCCGGCCAGCCTTCCTCCAGGGCGTCCAACTCGCCGCCGAGTTCGCCGGCAAGGCCCGCCATCACCTCGTCGGCGCGGCCTTCGCCGCGGGCCAACAACGGCCGCCAGCTTTCCAGGGACAGGCCATTGGCGCGGCTCATGGTGAAATCGGCCCCGGCGAGATGGAGCTTCGCCAGGGCGGCGCCCAGTTCGGCCGTATGATCAGGCGTAATCCGCCGCGGCCACATCCCGGACAGGAACGTCACGATGGCGGCGGGCCGGCCGCAAAGTTGGCGCAGCGCCTTGCCGTCACGGCCGTGGACCGGCGTCGGGCAGGGGATGCCGGCCTTCGCCAGATGGTCCATGAGGCCGAGGAAAAACGGCAGATCATCGGCGTTCACCCGTTTCTCATAGAGGGTCAGGATGAAGTTGCCGCCGGTGGTGGCGAGGGCGAAATTGGAATTCTCGATTCCTTCGGCGATGCCCTTGCAGGACAACACCTCGCCGATGTCGTATTCGGCGGCAAAATCGACCAGTTCCTCGTCGCCGACTTCGGTATAAACGGCCATGTCTTCCCCTTGAAGTCCCCTGGGCCGGCTCCTGCCTGGTTCCCTTGGGATGTCTAACGGAACCGCCGACGGTCTGGCAAGGCCGATGACGCCCTTGGGAAAGGTCTCAATAAAGAGTATTTTAATATCATCGTATGTAGGCTTTTGGCCGGTTAGGGAAATCGCCGTTGACCTAATCGAGCCGGAGCAAAGGACCATGCTTGGCCGATCAAAACCCTCGGGGGCTTTTCCCCGCCTAAGACAAGCCGTCGGCGCCGTTGCCGTGGTGGCCGCCGTGTTGGTGTTTTCGGCGGCGCCGACGGCCACCCTCGCCGGTTTGGCGCCCGGACAAGGCCCCGGACAAGACATAGAGGTCGCGGCACGGCCGTCGGGCGGCATCCCGACCGATAAATTGCGCGGCGGGAAGCCCAGCCAGTTGATCCTGCGGGCGCAAAAAGTGCTGTCGGACCTGGGCGTTTACCGGGGCCCCCTGGACGGCCGCATGGACGTCGCCACGAAAGCGGCCATCCAGGCCTTTCAACGGGGCGCCGGGCTCAAGCCCGACGGCCGCCTGACCGAAGAGCTGGTGGAAAGCCTGGAAAACAGTATTCAAGTCCGTGTCCTTCTAAGACGCCTCGATAAAGTCCGCATCGAAAACATCAGCGCCGCCCGCAGGGCGCTGTTGAGCCATCCGGCGACCCGCGATCTGGTCACCGGCAGAAAGGAAGAAGTCGCCGACCCGGCAAGGGACAAGACGACGTGCTTCGAAAATATCACCGTCCGTTGCCTGTTGGACGAGGCGCTTGAAAGCGCCAAGGCGGTTTTCAAGCCCGAACTTCGCGATTGGGCCCTGGGCGAAATCCTTGTCGCCCAGGCGCGCGCCGGCCTCAGGCCCGAAGCCATGGAAACCGCGGGCCGCATTCGTGATCCCCGGTTGATCGTCGTCGCCCTCAGGGATATCGCCAAAGCCCAGGCCGCTTCCGGGTTGAGCAAGGAAGCGCTCGCCGCCGCCGGGATTATCCCCGATCCGAAGAAGCACGCCGAGGCCCTGGCCGACATCGCCGATATTCAGGTAAAACGCGGGGACAGGAAAGACGCCCGCGCCACCGCCGGACGCTTGCTTGATGCGTTGCCGGCAATCGACGATTCCTTGATAAGGGTATCACTGCAAGCCCGTGCCGCCGTCATCCTGGCAAAATCGGGCGCGGCCCCCCAAGCCAACGGCATTCTGGCCAAGGCCGAGTCCTTTTCCCGCGCCAATCTCTCCGGCGACAACCTCGGCATCGCCCTTCGCCACGTCGCCAAGGCGTTTGCGGAAACCCAGCAAATGGCCCAGGCCTTGACGATTCTCAGCGACGTCACGGACGATTCCAATCGCACCCCGGTGCTGATAGCGGCCGCCACCCAGCAGGCCCTGGCCGGCGACATGGCCGCCGCCCTGGCCACAGCCAACACCATCGAAGGCGTCAGGTTCCGGGCCGTGGTTCTGGGGCGGATCGCCTTGTCGCAAGCCGAAGCGGGCGATTTGGACGCCGCCGAAGTCACTCTCGAGACGGCGCTGGCGGCGATCGGCAAGATCAAGCTTCCTTACGCCCGCTCCTATGCGGTCAGCCGGGTTTCCGTTGCCATGGCCGGGATCGGCAAGGCGCCCCAAGCCTTGGACAAAGCGGAGGTGATTTTCCAGAAGGCCGCCGATACAGCCTTGGGAATCGATGATAACCGGCTCCGCGCCCATACGCTTTGGACCATTGCCGCCGAACAAATCCGCGCCGGGGACCCGAGTGGCGCCAGGAAAACGAAATCCTTGGCCAAACAGGCCACCGGGGAGATCAAGAGCTCGCTCAGCCGAGTCTGGATGTTCAGTGAAATCGCCGCCGGACACGCCACCGAAGGCGAGGACACCGATGCCTGGGCAGCCTTTGACCAAGGGGTCGGCGTCGCCCGGACCATCGATAACGCCTGGGGCCGGGCGCGGGCGTTCGGCAAGCTGGCCGCCACTCTTATCGAGCTTGTCAACCCCGGCAAGGGCCTGTCGGCCAATTCCGAGCAGGAACCTTAACCCTGAAAAGACGCCTCCTGCCTCTCCCCCGCTATTCGTGAACTTGCCGCCAACAGGGGGCTGTTTTACAGTCGCCCCGGGACGCCGGCATGTGCCCGCGGGTAGGATACCAAGGAACGATGACATCCAGGAACCAGGGAACCCAAGACCATGGATAAACCTGTCGCGGCGCAAGACGCGCCCTATGAGACCGAGGTGGAAGAAGGCAAAACCTATGCCTGGTGCGCCTGCGGGCGAAGCGCCACGCAACCCTTTTGCGACGGCAGCCATGAGGGTACGGGATTTTCGCCGGTCGCCTACAAGGCCGAAAAGACCGCAACGGTTTTCTTCTGCGGCTGCAAAAAGACCGGCAACCAGCCGCTTTGCGACGGCTCCCACTCCTCGAAGTGACTGAACCGGCCCTCGACCGGCTCAAGGGGCGCTTCCGCGGCACCCTCCGCGGGGTGAAAACCGTCCTTGTCCCGGCCCTGCTGGCGGCGGGACTAGGCGCATGCGGCGTTTATGAATATGTCACCGACAAGATATCCGATCCCATCGTCCTGCGTTGTCCTGAATATCTGGTTGTCGCCGACGCCGCCAATCTGGTCCGGTTCCGCGACGGTCCCGGCCGTGACCTGATCGACGTCGATTTCGAGACGAAAATCATCCGCGTCCAACTGGTCTGTACCAGCAACATCGACAAGAGAACCCGGGTTGGAACCTTGGATGTCGAGGTCACCGTCACCTTTCGCGCCGAGCGTGGCCCGGCGAACCGCAGCCGCGAGGGACGATTCGACTTTTTCATTAGCGTCGTCGGCAGTGACCAGAAAATCCTCTATCGGGAAGTATTTGCAATAAATGTTGGTTTTCCAGGCAACAAAACCCGTCTGCTGCTCAGGAGCGAACCGGTGATACTGGAAATTCCCATCACGCCTAAACGGGCCAGCCGCAGCTTTCGAATTTTCGCCGGGCTGAAATTGAGCCGCGACGAGCTTGAGTTCAACCGCCAGCGGCGCCAAAAGACCGGCGGATAACCTGATACCAAGGAGCGGTGATTATTGACCCGGCGGGGTCGGGCATGGCAAGCTTAGCGGCGAATATAGTGACAAAATCTCAGATGAACCCCGCGGGAGAGACCGGCTGAACGGCCAGCCACTCTGGCGGTCATGGGCCGGCGCCGAAGGAGCAACCGCCCCGGAAACTCTCAGGCACCCGGACCGCGGGGAGATGAGGCTCTGGAAAGCGGGCGGCGGTGTAAGTAACGGCTTGGCTTCAGGCAACACCCCGCCCCACCGAAGATGCAACCCCGCCGGCCCGAGCCATCGCCGGAGGGCGAATCTTTCAGGTCCCGAGACAGAGGGGGCGCCTGGCGAAGGTGGGTGGGATGACGATCCCCCGGCCACCGGCCAGAAAGGCGCGCCATCGTTTTCGGAGAGCCAGATGACCGATCAAGAAGTTCAGGACCTGAAACAGACCCCTCTCGATACCCTGCACCGGGAATGGGACGCCAAGATGGCGCCCTTCGCCGGTTATGACATGGCGGTGCATTTCCGCCAAGGCATCATCGCCGAACACCGCCATACCCGCGCCGAGGCTTCGATCTTCGACGTCTCCCACATGGGGCAGGCGAAACTGTTGGGAGACGATGCGGCGGCGGCCCTGGAAACCCTGGTCCCCGGCGATATCCAAGGCCTGAGCCCCGGCAAGACCCGTTATACGGTGTTCACCAACGAACAAGGCGGCATCCTCGACGACCTGATGGTCACCAACCAGGACGATCACCTTTACCTGGTCGTCAACGCGGCCCGCAAGGACGCCGATTTCGCCCATATCCGAAACCGCATCGCCGGGCGGGCGCGACTCGAAATCCTCGACGGCCGGGCGCTTCTCGCCCTGCAAGGGCCGGCGGCGGCGGCGGTGATGGGGCGTTTGCGCGCCGAAGCCCCGGAGATGGCGTTCATGACCGCCGCCGCCTTGGACCTCGACGGAATCCGTTGTTTCGTCACCCGCTCTGGGTACACCGGCGAGGACGGCTATGAGATTTCCGTCGCCGCCCCCGAGGCCGAAAAATTGGCCCGCGGGCTGCTGGCGGAACCGGAAGTCATGCTTGCCGGCCTCGGCGCCCGGGATTCCCTTCGCCTGGAAGCAGGCTTGTGTCTTTACGGCCACGACATCGACGAAACGACGACCCCCGTCGAGGCGAGCCTGTCGTGGGTCGTGGGCAAGCGGCGGCGCGAGGAAGGCGGGTTTCCAGGCCACCATATCATTCTCGATCAATTGAAAAACGGCGCCGCCAAAAAACGGGTCGGCCTGAAACCCGACGCCAAGGCCCTGGCCCGCCCCCATACGGCGGTCGAAAACGACCATGGCGAGGTGATCGGCGAAGTGACCAGCGGCGGCTACGGGCCGAGTGTCGAAGGCCCGATCTCAATGGGCTACGTGAAGACCGAGTATGCAAGCCCCGAAACCCCGGTTAACCTGAGGGTCCGCGGCAAGGCGCTGGCGGGTTCCGTGGTCAAGCTGCCGTTCGTCGAACGGCGTTATTATAAATCTTAGAGGCTAGGTCATGACTATTAAATACACCAAGGAACACGAGTGGATCAGGATCGATGGCGATACCGCGACCATCGGCATCAGCGATTACGCCCAGGAGCAGTTGGGGGAAATCGTCTTCGTCGAATTGCCCGAAACCGGCAAACAGTTGGAGAAAGGGTCGGAGGCCGCCGTCATCGAATCGGTCAAGGCGGCGAGCGAGGTTTACGCCCCGGTCTCGGGCGAGGTCACCGAAACCAACCCCGGCCTCGACGCCGAACCGGGGAAGGTCAACGACGACGCCGTCGGCGAGGGCTGGCTGTACAAGATGAAAATCACCGACGCCGGGGAACTCGACGGCCTGATGAACGATGACGAATATAAAGGCTACGTGGAGGGACTTAGCTAATGCCGGCGAGCACCCTCAGCGACCTCGAACAGCGGGACGATTTCATCCGCCGCCACATCGGCCCCGGCGAGGCGCAAATCGCCGAGATGCTGGAGGCCCTGGGCCTGTCTTCGCTCGACGCCTTGATCGAAAAGACGGTGCCCGAAAACATCATCACCGGGCATTCCCTTGAAATTGGCGGCGACAAGACCGAACGCGGGACCCTTTCGTACCTGCGCCGCATGTCGGAGCGCAACAAGGTCTTCATCTCGATGATCGGCATGGGCTACTACGGCACCAAGCTGCCGAGCGTCATCCTGCGCAACGTGCTCGAAAATCCCGGCTGGTACACCGCCTATACCCCCTATCAGGCGGAAGTCAGCCAAGGGCGGCTCGAAGCCTTGATGAATTTTCAACAGATGGTCATGGACCTGACCGGCATGGACCTGGCCAATGCGTCGCTGCTCGACGAAGGCACCGCCGCCGCGGAAGCCATGGCCATGGCCCACCGGCTTTGCAAAACCGGCTCGGACACCTTCTTCGTCGCCGATGACTGCCACCCGCAAACCATCGCCGTCGTCGAAACCCGGGCCCGGTCCTTAGGTCTAACGGTGGTCCGCGGCGATCCTTTCACCGAATTGGAGGGCCACGACATTTTCGGCGTCCTGGTCCAATACCCGGGCACCACCGGGGCGGTCCGCGACCTGCGCCTGGTGATCGACACCGCCCACCAGAAGGGCGCCCTGGCGACGGTGGCCACCGACCTTCTGGCGCTGGTCCTGCTAAAACCGCCGGGCGAGATGGGCGCCGATATCGTCGTCGGCTCGTCGCAGCGTTTCGGCGTCCCCATGGGCTACGGCGGGCCGCACGCGGCGTTTTTCGCCACCCGCGACGAATTCAAACGCCAGACCCCGGGCCGGATCATCGGCGTGTCGGTGGATGGCGCCGGCCGGCCGGCCCTGCGCATGGCGTTGCAGACCCGCGAACAGCACATCCGCCGGGAAAAGGCGACGTCCAACATCTGCACGTCGCAGGTATTGCTGGCCATCCTCGCCGGTTTTTACGCCGTCTACCACGGCGCCGACGGGCTGACCAACATCGCGCGCAAGGTCCACCGGATGACCCGCATCCTGGCCGAGGGCCTGAAAAGGCTCGGCTTCGACATCGAAACCGAGGACTTCTTCGACACCATCACCGTCGTCGTCCCCGGCCAGGCCGCCGCCCTGGCCGCCCGGGCCCGGGAATCGCGAATAAACCTGCGCCTCGTCGACAAGGACCGGTTGGCTATTTCCTTCGACGAAACGACCCGGCGCAAGAACCTGATGACCCTGTGGAAGGTTTTTTCGACCCAGGCCGACACCGTGCTCGATATCGAGGAAGTGGACCGTACCGCCTCTCGCGGCCTGCCCGAAGACCTGAAACGGACCACCGACTTCCTCACCCATCCGGTGTTCAACCGTTATCACGGCGAGACCGAGATGCTGCGCTACATCAGGCGTTTGGCGGCCAAGGACATCGCGCTCGACCGGGCGATGATCCCCTTGGGGTCGTGCACCATGAAGCTCAACGCGTCGACCGAAATGATCCCCCTCACGTGGCGCCATTTCGCCGCCATCCATCCCTTCGCGCCGCTCGAACAGACTCAAGGCTACCAGCAGCTTTTCGAGGAGCTGGAGCACATGCTGGCCGAGGCGACCGGCTTCGACGCCATCTCCCTGCAACCCAACGCCGGTTCGCAAGGCGAATACACCGGCCTTCTGGTCATTCGCAAATACCTGGAAAGCCAGGGCCAGGGCGGCCGCGACGTCTGCCTGATCCCGGCCTCGGCGCATGGCACCAACCCGGCCAGCGCCAAAATGGCCGGGCTCAGGGTGGTGGTGGTGGCCTGCGACGACGCCGGCAACGTCGATCTCGGCGACCTGAAAGCCAAGGCCGGGGAACACTCGGATTCGCTGGCGGCGCTGATGATCACCTATCCGTCGACGCACGGGGTTTTCGAGGAGGCGATCCGCGAAATCTGCGCCATCGTCCACGGCCACGGCGGCCAGGTGTATTTCGACGGCGCCAACCTGAATGCTCTCGTCGGCATCTGCCGGCCCGGAGAAATCGGCGCCGACGTGGCGCACATCAACCTGCACAAGACCTTCGCCATTCCCCACGGCGGCGGCGGCCCGGGCGTCGGGCCGGTCGGGGTGTTGAAGCACCTGGCGCCGTTCCTGCCCGATCACCCCCTGGTCGATGCCGTCAACCCGGCGGCCCGGGGCGGCGAGACCATCGGCACCGTATCCTCGGCGCCGTGGGGGTCGGCTTCGATCCTGCCCATTTCCTGGTCCTACATGTTCCTGATGAAGGGCCACGGGCTGAAGAAAGCGACCCAGGTGGCGATCCTCGGCGCCAACTATATCGCCAAGCGCCTGGAGCCCCATTACCCGGTCCTTTATACGGGCAAGAACGCCATGGTCGCCCACGAGTGCATCATCGATCTCAGGCCGATCAAGGAATCATGCGGGATTTCCGTCGATGACGTGGCCAAGCGGCTGATCGATTACGGCTTCCACGCGCCGACCATGTCTTTTCCGGTCGCCGATACGTTGATGATCGAACCGACGGAAAGCGAGGCCAAGCGCGAGATCGACCGTTTCTGCGAGGCGATGATCGCGATCAGGGCCGAAATCGCGGCGATCGAGAACGGCGACGCCGATGGCGAGGACAATGTGCTCAAAAACGCGCCGCATACCCATCACTTGTTAGTCGCCGACGATTGGCACCACCCCTATTCCCGCCGCCAGGCGTTCTTCCCCTTGCAAGGGCTGCTCGAGGACAAGTACTGGCCGCCGGTCGGCCGCATCGACAACGTCGCCGGCGACCGCAACCTGGTCTGCTCCTGCCCGCCCATGGAGGACTACGCCGAAGCGGCGGAATAGGGTGTGGAGAAATAAATAGAGAAATAAATATACTTTCCCCGGAATAGGCCAATTTTTGCCAAAATATTGTCTATTTTTGGCAAAATATGCCATGGTTGGGCATGAAGGAGACTGACCATGGCAACAATGAACGTATCCCTGCCCGACCTCTTGCGCGAATGGGTGGACACTCAGGTCGAGGGCGGCGCCTATGCCAATGCCAGCGACTATATCCGCGACTTGATCCGCCACGACAAGGAAATGCGCGTGGCCCTTCGGGCCGCCATCGATGAAGGGCTGGACAGCGGGCGCAGCCCCCGGCGCGCGGAGGACGTGATGGCCGAGGCAAAGGCGCGCCTCGCGGATGGCTGAATACATCCTTTCCAACAAGGCCGATGCCGACCTCGGCGACATCTACACCTATTCCTGGCGCACCTTCGGCGAGGCGCGGGCCGATACCTACTTTCTGGAACTCCGCGATTGCCTGGAAATGCTGGCCGGCAGCCCCCGGCTGGGTCACGCCGCCGACCTTATTCTCCCCGGCCTGCGGCGCCATACGCACGCCAGCCACGTCGTGTTCTACACCATCGAGGAAAACGCCATCTTCGTCGTCCGCGTCCTGCACCGAAGCATGGACAGCGAACGGCATTTCACCGGGGAGGAAGGGATCGGATAATTGTTCGATTTTTGTTCTTGACAGCCCCGGTTATATATGATCTTATTCCCGTTTAGTTTTAGAGTAGGAATAACGGTCATGCCACGAGACGATCCCCCCATGCCGACAACCCCTGCCGCCGCTGGCCCTAACACCGCCGCCGCGCCGCCCGCGTCCCCGGACGACTCCACCGACCCCCTGCCCCCGCGCCAGGAGGCATTCTGCCATTATTTCGTGCTGTGGGGCAACGCCTCGGTGGCCGCCAGCGAGGCCGGCTACGCGCGCGGATCGGCCCGCAACCAGGGCTACCGCCTGGGGCGCCGGCCGGCCATCCGGGCCCGCATCGCCGAGCTGCGGCGCGGCCTGGCGCGCGCCTACGGCCTCGACGCCGAGGTCCTGGTCGGCAAGCTCGAAGCCCTCTACCAGCGCGCCGTCGAGGACCACCACTTTTACGCCGCCGCCCGTTGCGTCGAGATTCAGGCGCGCCTGGCCGGCCTTCGTCAAGGCTTCGGCCGGCGGCGGCCAAGAGGCGAGGACGGGCCTCGGGGGAGCGGGGGTGTCCCCCGAGACCCCCAGGGCCCGGACAGGGACATCAATATGATGACAAATGACGACATCCACGGCCCCTTCGCGGCCCCAAAACAAGCGCAATCAAGGACTTAAGGAACAAAAGGCGCGGAAAAACGACGACTTGATGACGACCGGCGGACGACATGAGGACGACACGGTGACGACATGGTGACGACACCGGGACGACACGGGGACGACATGCGGACGATT
>JADFMB010000226.1 GCA_022564115.1 Pseudomonadota bacterium | reverse complement strand
ACGATGGCAACGCCGGCGCCGTAATCATCGAGGATCTGCTGCAACAGCGCCCTCGATCTCTGCTGCACCTGCTGGCGCTTGCCGGTGGTGGCGTCGTCCAGTGTCGTCTGGCCGATGATTTCCCGCATCGCGCTTTCGGCGGCGATTTTCATCGTCGAATCGGGATCGCGGATGTTGAACAGGTAGTCGGCCGCGCTCTTGATCCGCCACTGGACGACGAAATTGATGTCGATGATGTTCTGGTCGCCGGTCAGCATCAGGCTTTCCTGCGGCACGTCGCGGTTTCCGGCCCCGCGGCTGCCTTCGCCGAGGCCCCTAAAACCGATGGTGATGGTGTTGGTGCGCTCGACATTGGGTTTCAGCACCTCGCCGATGGGCGGCGGCAACCAATAATTCAGGCCCGGCGACGTCAGCTTGATGAACTTGCCGAACAACAGCTCGACGCCTTGCTCGCCCGGCTGCACCCGGTAAAAACCGCTGCCGGCCCAAAGCGCGGCCACCGCCAGCACGATCAGGATAAGTCCCCGCACGTTGCTGGCGCCCGACGGCAGAAATTTTTTAAAGCGATCCTGGCCCCGGCGCAGCATCTCCTCGATGTCGGGGGGGGTGGGGCCCGATGGCCCGCCGCCGCCCCAAGGGCCTTGGCCGCCGCCACCGCCTGGTGTTTTCCACGGCATGATTATCCGTCCCTTATTTACAGTCTATTGAATTATGAAACCTTGTAATTTCGGTTTCGTGGGTTACTTCCTATTACGAACTTGAGTTGTCTTATAAGGCAGCACCGGCACCTTCGCAACGCAGACGATGGGCAAGGACCGGATAGATATGTTCATGACGCGGAGATTTCAAGGATGGCAGGGGTTACCGAACAACAAATTCTCGATTCTCTCAAGGAAGTGATCGACCCGGACAGCGGCAAGGACATCGTCAGCGCCGGCATGATCACGGGCCTGCAGACCAAGGACGGACACGTCGCCTTCGCCATCGAGGTCGATCCGGACAAGGGCGCCGGGCTCGAACCCTTGCGCAAGGAAGCCGAGGAAGCGGTCCATGACCTGGGCGGCGTGATCTCGGCGACGGTGGTGCTGACCGCCGACCGGCCGGCCCAGGGACCCGATCAGGGACCGCCATCCCCGGGCGGGCCGCCGCCTGTGGACCACGGCGGCGCCCCCGGCGGATCGACGGCGGCGTTGATGCCGGGCGTCGCTTCCATCGTCGCCGTGGCCAGCGGCAAGGGCGGGGTCGGCAAATCGACCACCGCCGTCAATCTGGCCCTGGGGCTGGCCGCCGCCGGGCACAAGACCGGGCTTTTGGACGCCGATATCTACGGGCCGTCGTTGCCCCGGATGATGGGCATTACCGGCAAGCCGTCCTCGTCCGACGGCACCACCCTCGACGCCATGGAGAATTATGGCATCAAGGTGATGTCCATGGGCTTCCTGGTCGAAGAGGACACGCCGATGATCTGGCGCGGGCCGATGGTGCAATCGGCGCTCGAGCAAATGATGCGCGACGTCAGCTGGGGGGAACTTGACATCATGGTGGTGGACATGCCGCCGGGAACTGGCGACATCCAGTTGACCCTGGCCCAAAAGGTGCCGCTGTCGGGGGCGGTGATCGTCTCGACGCCGCAGGACATCGCCCTCATAGACGCCCGCAAGGGGCTCAACATGTTCCGCAAGGTTGGCGTGCCGGTGTTCGGCCTGATCGAGAACATGAGCTACTTCACCTGCCCCAAATGCGGCGAACGCTCGGAAATCTTCAGCCACGGCGGCGCCAGGATCGAGGCCGAGCGCCTGGGTATAGATTTCCTCGGTGAAATCCCCCTCGACATCATCATCCGCGAGACCTCCGACGGCGGCCGGCCGATCGTCGTCTCGGAGCCGGAAAGCGAACACGCCCTGACCTACCGCGCCATCGCCGACAAGGTGTGGGAAAAGATCGAGCATTCCCTGTCGGACCAGGATGCCCAAGCGCCGAAAATCGTCATTCAGTAGCCGCCTTCATCCCGCCGGATCGTCCCTGGGCTCACGGCCCGCTTGGGTGGCGCGTGTTTTTCGCCTACCATTCGGACCATGGTCGCGAACTTTCGCCGGATTACAACGGGCTTCGGGGCATGGGCGCTCATCGCCTTCCTTTTAGCCGGCGCGGCCGGGGCCGAAACGGCCAAGCCGCTGGCGCCCGAGGACTGCAAGCGGGTCCGCCTGGCGCTGGAGAACCGCCTGCCCTTCGGACCCGGTTTCCGCCGCTTCGAGGTCGAATTCCCGAAAAACGACAACAACATCGAAGGCCGCGTGTGCCGGCTGTTGACCATGGGCACCGGCGCCCACATGGAAGGCTACGGCATCGGGTCGTTGAGCGACATGCGGACAAAGGTGATGGCGGCGCTGAACGCCGGCGGGTGGACGGAAAACGCCGAAACCGGGCGCTTTTCCGAAACATCGACGCCCGGACGCGAGGTCTTCGCGCTGTCCGGGAACAACGCCATCTGCGTCACCACCATCGTCGTCGGCCTGGTCGACGGCGCGATCCCCGCCGCAATCGCCGTCAAGGACGGCAAGGTGATGCTTTCCAAGATCAAGCCCTATCAGCGGGAATGGTGGATATCCATCGACTGCTTCGGCGTCCCTGCGTCTCCGTAGCCGCCCGCCCCGATGGCGAAGGCCGCCCCCGACGTCCCCGGGGACACGGACGGGCCGAGGAATGCGTCGATAATATTCAGCCCACCCTGTCCAGACCCACGAAGC
>JADFMB010000225.1 GCA_022564115.1 Pseudomonadota bacterium | reverse complement strand
CGGTGAATTCCGGCAGGGTGACGCCGCCCCACAGGATCACCGAACGCGCTTCAACCGCCCGGGCGGCGTGCATTGGTCCGCTTTCGGTGCCGATGAACAGGGCGCTTCGCTTGATCACCAGGGCGGCTTCGCGAAAATTGGTCTGGCCGCGCAAATCGACCACGCCGTCAAGAGGGGGGGCCGACTCGAGCCCGATTTGAATGACGGAAATTTCCGGACGGTCGGCCCGTAGCCGGTTGACGGTTTCCTGCCAGCGTTCGGCAGGCCAAGCCCTGAGATCTCCGAACCAGTCCTGATTGGTGCCGTTGTCGAGGGCGATGAACGGGGAAGCGACTCTTTTTGTCACCAGGAATCGGTCGATGGCGTTTTCTTCGGCTTCGCTGAAATAGAGCTCGCAGGTCCGTTCCGGCGTGCGCTTGGTGAAACGTCGGGCGATGACCGCTGTGGCATGCCCCCCTTGTTTCCAGATGAAACGCTCAGCGAGCTGTCTTTCGGCATAGCTATGGATCGCCATGTCGACGTGCACGTAACGCGGGCCGCCTTCCTGGTACAGTCGTTCGGCGCGCCGGAAGATATATTCCTCGAAAGCCGTTTTCAGCGGCCGCGGTTTGAGCAACGCCGCGAGGGCCAGATCCATGGTGCGGGCCGCAAGGCCGCGCGGCTTGGCTTCGTTGAATCGGAGCCGCGGGTTGTTCCTGAAGATTGGGGACTCGGCCAACGAGACAGTGGCGTCGTAAAGGCGCCCGGCGAGACAGTCCGTCAGCCTCGGCTTGTGGACGACGGTCATGGGTTGTCCGGTTTCTTCGTTCAGGGCCTTGAAGACGCCGGTCCAGATCAGGTCGCCGCCGTAACCCATTTATGCCTTCCTTCGGGCAGGCGGCCTTCGGGCAGGCGGCCTTTGGACAGGCGGGCGCAAAGCCGCGGCCCGGGCAGCGCTCGGAGGTGTTGACCGGTCGCGGCCGTATCCGGATGATGCGATGCCTCGGTATTGGGTCGGCCACGGGATCATGGGAAAGAAGCCATTCATATCGTTATCGCCGCTGAAATTGGCGATCAAGAGGGCGATCAACGCTTTCGGGTACGATCTCGTTCCCTATTACCAGCACTTGCCTCGAATGTGGAGCGGGAATGGGGAGTTCCTCAAATTGGCCGATCACATCAGGAGCCGCACCCTGGTTCCGCCCGAGCGCCTTTTCGTGCTTTATCAGTTGGCTTGCTACGTTGCCGCCAAAGAGGACGCGCTTGCCGAGGTTGGCGTCTTCAAGGGCGGGACTGCCCATCTTGTCGCCTCGGTGCGTCCGGATCGGCCGCTTCACCTATTCGATACCTTCGAAGGCCTGCCGGAAACGGATCCCGAGGTTGACCGGCACCGTACGGGAGACTTTTCCGACACATCCCTGGAAGGCGTAAAGGCGTTCCTGTCCGGCCATAGGAACGTGCATTTTCACAAAGGGTTCTTCCCCGATACGGCGGGGCCTGTTGCTGACAATAAATTCTGTCTGGTCCATGTGGATGTCGATATCTATCAGTCGGTCCGTGATTGCCTGGAGTTTTTCTATCCGCGGCTGGTCTCGGGCGGTTTCATGGTGTTCGACGACTACGAGGGCAAGAACTGTCCCGGCGTGCGTAAGGCGATCGACGAGTTCCTGGTCGACAAGCCCGAGGTGCAGATTGCGACCGCGCCTTTCCAGTGCATGATCCTGAAGGCGTAATCTATTCCCCGCGCCCACTTCCTAAAAGCGGAGGCAAATGAAGGTTCGGGTGCGGTCCAAGAAGAAAAGGGTGGTTACGAGCAGGACCGCTTGTTGCCATCGCCACGATCGGATGGGCGTTCTCAAAGGCCCGAAGCGCGAATTTGTCGATGCTGACAAGGGCAACTCCCGGCACTCGCCCGCTGAACTCGACCTCCAGGACGGTCTGCGGTGTTGGCACGGGATACCGGAACGCGGAGAGAAGAGTTACCGGAACCGGTCAGCAAGCTGCGCCGCGAGCCATGGCGATGACCCGGCTGACAGCGAGCGCCAGATCGAGGCCGAAACCGGAAAAACCATGGCCGGTCAGGCCGCCGACGAAAGCCTCGACGGCCCGTGTGAGCGGCCGGTCGGCGGCATGGGGAACGGCGGTCTCGCCCCCGGCACCTCGATGCACCAGCTTCTCTTCCCGGCAGTCGTCGAACGTCACCTCGCCCTCTGAAAGGATGGCGGTGAAGCGGCGATTCTTTGTTTCCATCAGGTTGCCGACGGTCACGTTCGCCTCGGTTCCGCAAGGGAATTTCAGATCCAAGGCCCAAATTTCGCCCCGACCGTCGGGCGTGTCCTCGCTGCGTATGCAGGCCCCCGCCACGGCACAGGGAGTTTCGCCAACCAGGTCGAGGCACATGGCGACGCCATGGGGCGCCCAGTCCCATAGCACCGGAAGGTCCGGCCGAAACGGCCCGTGGGCGCCGCCAACCGACCGGATCGCGCGGGCTCCACCGTGTTTACCAACCACTTCCTTGAGTGCGACGTATGCCGGATGAAACAGGTAGACGTGATCGACCAGGACCGGGACCCCGGCCTGGCTCGCCAGCTCCGCCAGATGCTGGGTTTCGGCAAGGCCGATGGCGACGGGCTTTTCCAGCAAAAGCGGGAGGCCGGCGCGGATCGCCGCCTCGGCGATGACTGCCTGCACCTTCGGCGGAACCGCCAGGATCAAGCCGTCCAGGTCGGCGGCCCCGACCAACTCCCGCCAGCCGGGTGTAACGACACAGTCCG
>JADFMB010000066.1 GCA_022564115.1 Pseudomonadota bacterium | reverse complement strand
CGGTGATCATGGTGTCTCCTCCTTAGCGCCCTTCCCGGTACCAGGCCATCATCAGGCCGCCCATCACCAGGATCAAAACCAAAAACCCGGGCAGCAGCGGCACCTGGGCCAAGCCGGAAACGACGAAGGATTTGTTGGCGATAAAGCCGATCCAACCGTGGCCGGCGGAATCCCGCCCGGGCCGCGTGCGCCGGAGTTCGGGCACGCCGTCGGCGATCCAGTGGATGCCGCCGCCCGAGGCCTTGACCACGGGAAGGACGCGATCAGCGGTGGCGCGCAGGTCCTGAAGTTCCAGCGGGTTTAGGGCGCCTTTGGTGGCCAGGGCCGTCTTGGTGCCGTCGGTGACCTTATAAAGACCGGTTTCCTTGACCTCCAACACCGCCCGGGTGGCGCCGCCGTCTTTTTCGAGGCTCAACGTCCGCGTCATTCCGGACGGCGTGGTGACGGTGATTTCCGGCATTTCCTCCTCCAGGCTGCGGCGGATGACAATCAGGCGGCCGTCGCGGATTTCGACCTTCAGGCCCTCCTCCTCCAGGTCCGGTTCCTTCATCAGCCAATGGGCGAGGCGGCGCAGCAATTCCGCCTGGGGCCCGCCGCCCTCGAAGCCGCGGGCCCAAAGCCAGATATGATCGCTGAGGATCTGCGCCACCCGGCCTTTGCCGATGCGTTCCAAAAGCAACAGCGGCTTGCCGTCCAGGCCCTGCATCAATACCCGGCCGGACTTGGCCACCGCCTCGATCTGGCGGAACCAGCGCCCCCACTCGGGATTTTCGGTGCCGTTTCCGGGCAGGCCCGCGGTCACCGGGTGACGATAGCCGATATCGGTGAGCCGCGGCCGGAACCCCCGCTCCAGCACTTTCCCGGTCGGCGCCGCCGGCATCACCTTGCCCAGGGGGGTCTGGTAAAGCGACCTCAGCGAGGCGAATTCGGGACCCACCGCCAGCAACAACGCCCCGCCTTCCTTCACGAAGTTGACGATATTGCGCAAGTACGACGGCGGCAGCACGTCGCGGACCACGTAGCGGTCGAAAACGATGAGGTCGAATTCCCGGAGCTTGGTCTCGAACAGTTCCTGGATGGGAAAAGCGATCAACGCCAGCTCCCGAAGCGGCGTGAAATCGTCCTTTTCCGGCGGCCTCAGGATAGTGAAATGAATCAGGTCCACGGACGGGTCGGATTTGAGCAGATTACGCCATGCCCGTTCGCCGGCATGGGGTTGTCCTGAAACCAGCAACACCCGGAGCCGGTCTCGGACCCCGTTGATGCTGATCAGCGTCCGGTTGTTGAGGGTCGAAAGTTCTCCCGGGGCGGCATCGACCTCAAGCTCGACCACCGTCGGCCCGGCGTGATCGAGGGTAAAAATGAACTGGCCGCTTTTGCCGATCGGGATTTGGGCGATTTTTTCCTCGTTATCGTCGTAGCGCATTCGCACCCGTGCAAGATTGGCCCTGAACCCCTTCGCTTTTTCGGCCCGCCGGTCCTCGACCCGGTAACGGATGGTGACTTCCTTGCCGACGATACCGTAACTGGGCGCCTGTTCGATCACCAGCCGGCGGTCCGATTCCCCGGGCTTGCCGGTCAGCAACACATGAATGGGGCCCGGAACCGGAGGCGCCGCCGGCACGTCGTGGATTTGTCCGTCGGTGATCAGGACGGCGCCGGCAAAACGCCGGCGGGGGATTTCACCCGCCGCTTGGGCCAGGGCCCCGAATAGCCGCGTGCCTTTGTCGCCGGCGCCGTCTTGGGAACCCGTGTTGTCGTCCGTGATTTCGATGGTGCGGACCTCCAGGTCCTCGAACCGCGCCAGTCCTTCGCCGACGGATTTAAGCGCCGCCGCCGTTTCCGCCCGCCGCTCGCCGACCCCCTGGCTGGATGTCCGGTCGACGACGATCAGGGCAACGTCGCGCTGGGGTTCGTGCTCTTCCCGAACCGCCAACGGATTGGCCAGCGCCGCCACCAGAACCGCCAACGCTAGGGCGCGAAGCGCCCATCCGCTGCCGCCCTTGACCATCGCCACCCCGGCAAGACCGAGGCCCACGGCCGCCAGCACCGCAATCAACGCGGCCGGAACCATCGGCGCCAGGGAAAGGCTGTCAGTCATGGTTTAAATCCCCCAGGGATATAAGTGGTGACCTGAACACAGTCATTTGCCCAGCCTCTTGAGGATGGCCGGCAGATGAACCTGGTCGGCTTTGTAGTTTCCGGTCAGCGTGTACATGACCAGGTTGACCCCAAACCGGAACGCCATTTCCCGTTGCCGTTCGCCGCCCGGCACCACCGGGTAAAGGGGGCGCCCGGCATCGTCCATGGCCCAGGCGGCGGCCCAGTCGTGACCACCGGCAATCACCGGCGAAACCCCGTCATTGACCCGCTCGCCGGCCCGCTCGACCCAAAGGGTGCCGCCGGTCCAACGGCCGGGGAATTCCTGGATCAAGTAAAAAGAACGGGTCAATACATGGTCCGGCGGTATCGGCACCAACGGCGGAATATCCAGCCCCCGCGCCAAACGCCGAAGCGCCGAGACATCGGCGTCGCCGCCGGCGTTCTTGGTGTCGAACAGGATGGTGCCGCCGTTTTTCAGGTATTCGTTGACCCGGGCCTTGGCGGCATCGGTGGCGAGGACGCTGTCCGCCGTCACCGGCCAATACAAAAGCGGAAAGAACGCCAGTTCGTCGCGGCCCGGGTCGACCCCTTGCGGCGGCCCCAATTCGGCCGCGGTTCGGCGTTTGAGGATGGTGTTGAGCCCGGTCAGGCCGGCGCGGCTGGTTTCGTCGACCTGGTTGTTTCCGGTTATGACATAGGCGAGCCGGGTTTCCAGAGAGTTGCGTAAAGCGAAGGAATCGGCGCCGGCATGGTTGCCGGCCTGGGCCACGCCGGCCGTACCCGGCGCCAGCACAAGCGCCAGCCCCGTCACCGGGCCAACCCAGGGCCGGAAATGCAACAACCCCCGAAGGCTCAGGCTGGCGGCGAAATCAACCAGCGCCAGCACCAAGGCCAAGGTCAACAGCCAGGGCCTGAGATCGGTTTCCTGGGTCTTGCCGTATTCGGCCCGGAAAACGCCGCTGGGCAGCGGCCCGATGGGGATGGGCGATACCAGGCTCGCCGACAGGTTGAGCGCCCTGCGGGCCGTTTTTTGTCCGTAATAGCCGGGCGGGTGCGCCGTCGATACCCGGGTTTTCCCGAATGCCTCGGCGGGGATGGACCGGGCGCTGGCGATGGCCGGCCCCAGACGGCCGAAACCGTCGAGGGTGGAAAGAGGGTCCAGTGGCGGACCGGCGGTCTTGGCGACGACGCCTTGGCTCAGCGCCACTAGGCGCCGCAACATATCAACGAACAGGCCGGAAAGCGGCAGGTTCGACCACTGGGCGTTGGCGGTGGTGTGGACCAGCACCAGCCAGCCCTTGCCGCGCCGTTCCGCCGTCACCAAAGGCGTTCCGTCGTCGAGGCGGGCCCAGGTTTTCTCCGCCAGATCGAGGGCCGGCTGGGCCAGCACCTGACGTTTGACGGTCACGTCGCCGGGAACGGCAAGGCCGTGGAAGGGGCTCGCGGCTTCGAACGGCGCCAGCTTCGCCGGCTCGCTCCACGACATGGCGCCGCCGATGACCCGGTACCCCTGGCGCAGGCGCACCGGCAACAATGGTCCTTCCCCTTCCCTGGCTCCTTCCCTGTCCCCGTCGTCGCCGGTTTCATTCGCCAACAGGGGTCCGGCGAACCTGACGGCGGTGCCCCCGGCCCGGATCCAGTTTTCCAGGGCCTGGCGCACGGTTTTTCTCAACTGTCCGGGATCGGCCAACACGACGACCGCCAGCGGCCGTTTCAAAAGGTCTTCCAAGCTGCCGAGACGGACTTCGGTGAAGGGGTTAAGGGCGCGCTCCAGGTAAAAAAGGTCGCTCAACAGCGGTTGATCCCCGGTGGCGCCGGTCCCGGAAACCAACCCCACAGGGCGGCGGCGCCAACGCTCGTCGGTCAGAACAATGGAACCGGCGGTGCCAGCGTCCTCGATCTCCAACCGTTGCAGCTTGTTCAACAACTCCGTCGGCAACGTCAAGCCGGTCTCGGCACCGGTCTTGCCGGCGGCAAAGACCAGCGGCTCACGGGCCAACAACCGCCCATCCTCGCCAAGGGCCCGGACCCAGACCGTCGCCACGCCCTCAGGCGACGCCCTTTCGGCTCTCAGGGTCAAGGTTCCCCCTTCGGCGCGGGGCGGACGCAGCACCGGCGCCAGCCGGGGCAGGGGATCGCTGACGACGGTGACCCCGCCCAGCCGCTGCAACGGCTGAACAAGGTCGGCCATGGTCTTGTCGCCGGGTGAATCCCCTGGGGCTTCCCGTAGGCCGTCGCTCAGCCATACCACGTCTCCCGGCCGGGCATCGGTAAGCCCGCCAGGCATCGACCCCGGCTTCGACAAGATATCCAACAACGGTTTCAGCGCCGTTTGCCGGTCCGTGGGCCAGGGTTTGGGCTGCAGGGAATGGAACAGCCGCCGGGCATCGGCGGCGGCCATCATCCGGATCGCCCCCGGCGGCGCTTCGTTTTCCACCGGCGCCGTGGTCACCACCACCACCGGCCGGGAGTCTCGTTCCGCCTGATCGGCGAGGCCACCCAGCATCGCCCGGCGTTGCGGCCAATGGGCGGCCGCCGCCCAGCCATCGTCGATAATGACGATCAGCGGTCCCTTGCCGGTCAACCGGGCGCCGGCATTCAACAACGGGTGCGACACCGCGAGGATGATCACCGTCGCCAGAACCAAGCGCAGGATCAGAAGCCACAGGGGGGTTTTGGCGGAGCTTTTCTCCCGCCTCTTCAAATCCAACAGCAGCCGCACCGGGGGAAACCGGATCGTCGTCGGGATCGGCGGCGTCAGCCTCAAGAGCCACCAGATCACCGGCAACGCGACAAGCGCCGCAAGGGCAAAGGGGGCGGCAAAGGATATGGCGCCGACGCTCAGCACCGCTCAGTCACCGGTCTTTTCCGACAGCACCAGGTAAAGGGCCAGCAGCGATGTTTCCGGAGAGTGGTCCGTATGATGGACGGCGAAACTCCAGCCGAACGACCTGGCCAGCGCCTCGAGGCCCTGGTTGTGGCGGTGGAACGCTTGAAGATAGTCGTCGCGCATGGATTCCACCCGCCCGATCAATACGTCGCCTTCGTCCTCCATGCCCTCGAACCGGACGCGGCCGGAAAACGGCAGCGTTTCTTCCGCCGGGTCCAGCACCTGGACCAAATGCCCGCGGACGCCCTGGTTGGCGAATACCCCTATCGCTTCCCTGATCTCCTCCAGGGGCGACAGGAAATCGCCGATCAACACGACGCGGCCATAACGGGGAAGCGGCTCGAAGGCCGGCAGGCTGTCACGGGAGGTTTCGGCCTTTTTGTCCTGGACCTCGATCATCGACCATAACCGGATCAGCATGCCGCGCCCCGTCGCCGGCGGCATGCCGGTGCCCAGGATCGCCACGTGTTCCCCGCCCCGGATCAGAAGCGACGCCAGGGCCAGCAAAAGCATGTCGGCGCGTTCGATCTTGCTGCGCAGGCTATCGGACGACCGATACGACATGGATGGTGATCCGTCCCGCCACAGCCAGACGCTTTGCGCCGCTTCCCATTCTGTCTCGCGGACGTAAATCGGCTGCGACTTGGCCGATTGCCGCCAGTCGATCAATTGCGTGGAATCACCGAATTCATAACGCCGGAACTGCCAAAAGGTTTCCCCTTGGCCGACGCGGCGGCGGCCGTGAACGCCTTGTGAAACGGTTGCCGCCACCCGGTCGGCGGCGACCAACAACGGCGGCAGGGGGGCAGCCAGTTCCTCCGCCCTGTGGTGGAGGTCCAAAGAATGATGCATAAGCGAACCGCGCGCCGTCATGATGCTTTTCCAACCTCGGCCGGAACCGCCGTCGCCGGGAATCTATCAAGCAATCCGGTCACAAAGCCGGTCGATGATGCTGCGAAGCGTGACCCCTTCCGCCCGGGCGGAGAAGGTCAAGGCCATGCGGTGGCGCAGGATCGGATGCACCAACGCCAGCACGTCGTCGATGCTCGGGGCCAGGCGGCCATCGATCACCGATCGGGCACGCACGCCCAGCATCAACGCCTGGGTGGCCCGGGGTCCCGGTCCCCAGAAAACGTTCTTTTTCACCTCTTCGATGTCGGAGGTTTCCGGTCGCCCGGCGCGAACCAGCTCGAGGATCGCCTCGGCCACGCTTTCGCCGACGGGAACGTGGCGGACGAGGCTTTGCGCCTCGATCAAGGCCTTGGCGTCCATCACCTGGACCGGTTCGGGCACGATGGTGCCGGTGGTGTTGACGATGATCTGGCGTTCGCCTTCCAAATCCGGGTAATCCACGTCCACCTGCATGAAAAAGCGGTCGAGCTGCGCTTCCGGCAACGGATAGGTGCCTTCCAGCTCCAGCGGGTTCTGGGTCGCCAGGACGTGGAACGGCACCGGCAGGTCATAGTATTGGCCGGCCACGGACACCCGGTGCTCCTGCATCGCCTGCAGGAGCGCCGATTGGGTGCGCGGGCTGGCGCGGTTGATCTCGTCGGCCATCAACAACTGGCAGAACACCGGGCCCTTGATGAAACGGAACGCGCGGCGGCCTTTTTCCGATTCCTCCAGCACCTCTGAACCAAGGATGTCGGCGGGCATCAGGTCGGGGGTGAACTGCACGCGCCGGTCATCGAGGCCGAAAACGGTGCCGAGGGTTTCGACCAGCAGCGTCTTGCCCAGGCCCGGCACCCCGATCAACAGTAGATGGCCGCCGGCGAGGAGCGTGATCAGGGTTTCCTCGACCACCCGGGACTGACCATAGATTATACGGCCGATACCGTCCCGGGCGGCGGCGATGTCGCGCCCCAGTTGATCTATGGCGTCGATAAGCTGGTTCGAATTGTCTAGTATCGCTTTATCTTTGTTTTTGGCTGTTGCTGTCACGGCAACGCCTCCCTGGTTACAGCCGGTCGTAATAATATGGGCAAAAACGCGCACGAACCCAACAGTTTATCATCCCTCTCCGGGACCCCGCCCGGGACTCTAGCGGAGGTCCCTGCCGATGGTCCTGCCCGGGGGCCAAAAGGGTTCCGGCTCAAGCCGGGGCAGGTCCTCTGCGGCGACCTGGATATGCGCATCGACCGCAACGGCGTCTGGTACCATCACGGCTCTCCGATCGGCCGCAAAGAACTGGTGCGCCTGTTTTCCACCGTGCTGCGCCGCGACGAGGCCGGCGATTACTGGCTGATCACCCCGGCCGAGGTCGGCCGCATCGAGGTCGAGGACGCGCCGTTCATGGCCGTGGAGCTTACCACGTCAGGCGCCGGGGCCGATCAAATCATTAGTCTCCGGACCAATGTTGACAAAATTGTGACCGTCGACGACGACCACCCGATCCGCTGCGATATCGACCCCGAAACCGGCGAGCCGTCGCCCTATCTGGTCATCGACGGCGGCGTCGAGGCCCGCATCGCGCGCGCCGTCTATTACGAACTGGTGGCCCTGGGCACGGAGGAAAGGCATAACGGCGAAACCTCCTTCGGGGTCCGGAGCTGCGGCGCCTTTTTCCCCCTCGGCAAACTGGACGGCGGACCATGACCGGCGCGGCGCCGTCCCTAAGCCCTGAACAGGTCATCGAACGCCTGCGGAGGCCGTCGGCCGAAGGCGCGCCGGCGCGGGGCGACCATGACCTCAACCCGGGCATGGAGCCGGCCGCGACCCTGACTCCGGCCGCCGTTCTGGTGCCGCTGGTGACCCGCCCGGACGGCCTGACGGCGATGTTTACCCAGCGCACGGACCACCTGCTTCATCACGCCGGACAGATCAGCTTTCCCGGCGGCCATATGGACCCCGGCGACGGGACGGCGGAGGAAACGGCGCTGCGCGAGACCGAGGAGGAGGTCGGGCTCGACCGCCGGCATGTGGAAATCGTCGGCCGCCTCGACCAGTACGTTACCCGGACCGGTTTTTCCATCACCCCCGTCGTCGCCCTGGTGACGCCGCCTTTCGAAACCAACCCCGACCCCGAAGAGGTCGAGGAAGTGTTCGAGGTGCCGCTTTCGTTTCTCCTCGATCCGGCCAACCACCAGCGCCATAGCCGCGAGTTCGAAGGCCGGACCCGGGAATTCCATGCCATGCCCTTCGGGGACTATTATATATGGGGCGCCACCGCCGGCATGCTGATCAACCTTTACGAGGTACTAATACCAAGGATCAATGATAAAGACCCTTAGAGACGGCTTGCCGTGGTTTTCGGCTAGGCGCGCCCGGGAGGACACGGGGGGTGTCCCCCCGGGAATAGTAATGCGGGGGGCGCCCCCGCTTATCCCCGGAGGGCTTTAGGAAGTCTTGACGATGCCCCACATCGCCCGCGGCTTCTTCCTGCCCGGCGAAAAGCGGACACGAACTCTAAGGGTCTTTATCATTGATCCTTGGTATAAGAGACGGACCATGAGGATCTTTCTTACATACGTTCTCCCCTTGGTGCTGCCGACCCTGGTCTACGTCGCCTGGGTGGGGTATGCGCGCAAGCAACACATGGCCAGGGGCGGGGGCGAAGGCGGGGGCGACGGCGATCTGCCGGAGTTGCGGCGCGGGCCCTTTTTCTGGAGCCTGGTCACCGGTTTCGTGCTGATGTTGGGCGGCCTGGCTACTCTCGCCCTGATGACGGGCGCGCCCCCCGACAGCGGCGAATACCAATCACCCCGCTTGCAGGACGGCAAGATTGTGCCGCCGTACTTTAAGAAGAACTGACGGTTCCCAGGCAACCCCCCGAGGTAACTCATGGTGTCCCTGTACGCCATCAATGACCCGACCGGCAAGATATCGCCCCAGCCGTGGTTGACGGCGCCCGAAACCCGGACCGTCGTCGAGGCGCTGACGGCCGATGGCACCGAGGTCCGTTTCGTCGGTGGCTGCGTGCGCGACGCCATGGCCCAACGGCCGGTCGAGGATGTCGATATCGGCACCCCGGATAAGCCCGAGACCGTCATCGGGCTGCTGGAAAAGGCCGGCATCAAGGCCGTTCCCACCGGCATCGAGCACGGCACCGTCACCGCCGTCGTTGGCGACAGGAAATTCGAGATCACGACGCTGCGCCGCGACGTGGAAACCGATGGCCGGCGGGCCAAGGTCGCCTTCATCGATGACTGGATGATCGATTCCGAGCGCCGGGACTTCACCATCAACGCGCTGTCGGCGACGCCGGATGGCGACGTCTACGACCCCCATGACGGCATCTACGATTTGGCGTACGGCATTATTCGCTTCGTCGGCCTGGCCGCCGACAGGATCGAGGAGGACGTGCTCCGGCTGCTCCGGTTTTTCCGCTTCTACGGCCTTTTTGGGCGCCCGCCCCCCGACCAGGACGCCATGGCCGCCTGCCGCAGCCAAGCCGACAAGCTGCCCGGCCTTTCCGGCGAGCGCATCCGCGACGAGATGTTCAAGATCCTGCTGGTGCCGGAGCCCGCCGACATCGCCGTGCTGATGCGCGGCCTCGGCATTTTCGACCATATCCTGCCCGAGGCCGGAGACGTCGGACGCCTGAGGATGATCGGGTGGCTGGAAACCCGCGCCATCAAGATCGATTCCGTGGCCCCCGATCCGCTGCGCCGGCTGGCGGCGCTGCTGGACACCAACGCCGAAGGCGCCGAAGCGGTGGCCGGGCGGTTTAAGCTTTCCAACCCGCAGGCGCGGCGCCTTTTGGCTCTTGCGGCGCCGCTGGCGGACATCGGCCCCGATGCGGACGCCGCCGCCGTCAACCGGGCACTCCGCCGTCTCGGCCCCGATACGGTCCGCGACCTGGCGCTGCTGGCCTGGGCCGGGGAACTGGCGATCACGCCGCGGCTGCCGGCAGAGCGGACGCAGGCGTGGATCGGGCTGTTGGAAACCTGCGACGGCTGGCAGGGCGTGGCGTTCCCGATCAGCGGCGAGGACGTGGTCGCCCTCGGCGATGCCGAAGGCCCCCGCATAGGGGAACTGTTGGCCCGGGTCGAGGACTGGTGGGAGGACGGCGATTACGCCGCCGCCCGCGATGAATGCCTGGAAAAGCTGAAATCGCTGCTCGGCGGGGAAACGTAACCATCCGTCAACATCGCTCCGAGGCCAGCCGGAGACCTACTCGGCGTGTTTGACATCGTCCAGGAACCGCAGGTAATGCTCGGGCAGGCCGTGCGCTCGGGCGCCATCCCGCAACAAGGTGATATAGCGGAGCGAGGGGTTGCCGTCGGTTTCCTTGCCCTCGGCGATGTAGGTGACGGCGGCGATCGCACGACCGTCACTATCTTCCGCGTCCACCCACAGGTGACGATAGCGCCGGCCCGGCACACCTTCGGTGGAATCGAGGTGCACCAAACCGGCCCGGGTGATCTGGTAAAGCACTCCCCAGACTTCCGCCTTCGGATCGGGTGAGATGTTGGCCGGCGCCGCCTTGCCCCTCGGTCGCCCTTCGAGGTTGAAGCGCAGGCGATATCCCCGGACACGGCCCGGCCGCCATTCGATCGGCCGCATCCCACGCCGTTCGCGAAACGCGCTGTCGTGCATGTTGGCACCGAAGGCGAAGTACCAGACCCTATCGTCCGGCTTGCCATCGATGCGAAGACCGTGAAGGCGGTAATAAGCCTTTGAGAGGGTCCAGGATTTGGCGATCAATCGCCGCAATCTGATTTTCATTTCGCCTCTCTCGCCTGCATGTCCCGCAACCGCCGAACGACCAGGAATTGTAGGAAGGCGGCGCCGAGACTGACAGCGAATACCCCGGTCAGCGACGTTGCCTCGATGATCGCGGCCCCGGCGAGCGGCAGCAACGCCGCCGGCGCGACAAACGCGTTGAAATAACCGCTGTAGGCGGGCCTTCGGTCGTCGGGGGAGATTTCCATCAGATAGCCGATCACCGCGATAGTGATGCCGTTGCCGACGGCGCCAATCAACAGAAACACCACGGCAAAACCGGATATTACCGGAACCGCCCAGATTCCGATCATCGAACTCCAGACGATGATCAACAACGGCGGGATGGTGCGAAGCAAAGCGACCCCTTCATACAGGCTCCGTTTGCCGTGACGGTCCCCCCACCAACCCCACAGGGCATTCGACAGCAGTGCACCGGCCGTTTGCGCCGCCAATAGGAACGCCACCTGGGATGGGCCGCCTTCCGAGGCGATAACCTGCAGGACGTAAAACGGCATCGCCATGGTGACCGCTCCGCCAAGCCACTGCGCGTAGACGAAAAACCGAAAGCGACTGTCACGTCGGAACACCCCGATCCCGCTTCGCAGGAAATCAGCAAAACCGGTGCCGGAATCCGGAGGTTTCGGCGCCACCGGTTCGCCGGCGGATACGAAAGACAGGCTTGACACCAGTAGCAGGCCCGCCCCCAGCAGGACGATCACCGCGTAACCGTCCGGGAACGCCAACGAGTTGAGTAACCGGTCGGCCGCCGCCGCCACTCCAAGGGCAAGCAGGCCGCCGCCAAAGAACCGAATCGCCAGCAACCGGCTCCGTCGTCCGGAGGCCACGGATCGGGCAACGATGTCGTTGTAGGGAACCGCGACGATGCCGCTGACGAAGGCATAGGCCGTCCACAAAACGAAAAACAAGACAACGACGCCGCCGTCGGGCAGCCAACCGGCGAGGCTGAGAATCCCGGCGATCGCCACGAGGCACGCGGCGCGGCCGAAGGCGCCAACGATGTAAAACGGCATGCGCCTTTGGCGGCGCTGGGCCAAATAGGCGACAAAAATCTGCGGGAACAGCCAGCCGTAGCGCAAGATCGCGCTCGCCGCCCCGACGGCGTAGGTGTTGGCGGTCAACCCATGGACCAGGGTCGCGATGATGGTGCTCGAATCCACCGCCGACGCGCCGCCCTGAAAGAAAATGCCGGCCACAGATAACCGCCGGAACCGGCTTTCCGGCTTAACCGTGTCCATCGCCGCTGTCCTTGATCGATCGCAGGTCGGCGATGGCGACACCGTTCCGCCATAAGGCGAACGCGCCGATGGTCGAAATCGTAATCAGGCTGGAGAAATGAACCAGGAGTACCATCGCCAAGCCCTCTTCCCCGGCGACGCCAAGGAGGTCGAGGGCGAAGACGCCGCCGACGATAAACCCGCCCGGAATCCGCGCCAACCGGGTAAGGATGATCAGAAAACCGAGGAATACGAGCAGGAAAACGTATTCGGCGGGCCGAAGCACCACACCGAAGGCCAGCCCGGCCCACAGGAAGTGGGTGGTGGCAATCAGTTTGATTCCGAAACTGGCGATGATGATGCCGGCGCCTCGCCAAATTTCGCCGGGCCAAACGATGCCTTCTGTAAACGATTGAAGGAATCCCTTAAAGGGACCCGCGAGGCGGGCCGGCAAGCGGGCGCCGAGGCGCGCCGTCCAACCGTCGCCATGGCCAGCCCTCTTTTTCCATCGAGCGAGCAAATACAATAGAAGCGCAAACAAGACGAAGCTGCCGACGCCGCCGACAATCAATCCCAGTCGAATGTCCCCGCCTGGATCGGGAAACACGGCGAAGCCAATGGCGAACGCGACAAAACCGGTAAAGATGACACCGTCAACGAGGCGATCGATCGCCGCGGTCGCCAGGACCGTCCCCATTCGCAACTCTTCCAGACGGGCAACCAACCATGAGCGGACAATCGGGCTGACCCCCAAAGGGATCAGAAAGTTGGCGAAATAGCCGGCCATGATGGCGCCGAACAGGCGTAGGGTCCCGATGGGCCGGATTCCATGCAGCAACTGGCGCCATTTCCACGCCCTTACCCATTGCTCAACGGCAATCGTCAGCGGCACCAGTAACAGGAATCCGACGTTGGCCTGGATTAGGATGTCTTGCAGGCGAGCGTAGTCCACTCGCCACAACACCCAGCCCAGCGCCAACGCGCCGATCAACGCTCCGCCGATCGACCACCAGCGATGTCGCCGAAGGCTCCCTACGGCTTCCTTCATTCCCTGGCCTCGACGCCATCGAGGAACGCCGAGTACTCCGGTGGCAGGCCGGGCCGCGCTGGCGCGCCGCCTCCCGGAGGAGATTGAGGTAGCGTAGAGACGGCCGCCCTTCGGACGCCGGCCACCGTAGTTTGTATGTGACCACGGGCAACGGGTTTCCTTCGGCATCCTCCGCTTCGGTCCAGAGGTAGCCGTATTGCGTTCCTTCGCTGGCGTCAAGACGGACGAACTTGCGTAGAGGCAGCAGGTAGAGAACGCCGTGGACCGTAGCGCCAGGATCATCGGCGATGTCCGCCGGAGCGGAAACGCCGGGACGCATTCCGCCAGCGGCGCTGAAGCACAGGCGATAGTTCGTCAGCCGGCCGATCCGGGTCTCGATGGGCGTCATGTGCCGACGTTCGCGGAACAGGCGCTCGTTCATGTTAGACCCAT
>JADFMB010000065.1 GCA_022564115.1 Pseudomonadota bacterium | reverse complement strand
TCTTGTCGAACGGCTTGGTCAGGTAGTCGTCGGCGCCGATGCCGAGCCCCTTGATCTTGTTTTCCGACTCGGTCAGCCCGGAAAGGATGAGAACCGGGGTGTCCACCCGTCCGTCGCGGAGCCGCCGCAGGACCTCGTAACCGTCAATGTCGGGCAGCATGATGTCGAGAACGATGATGTCGTAATCGTAAAGCTTGCCGATTTCCAGCCCATCCTCGCCCAGGTCGGCGGTATCGACGACCATGCCTTCCGATTCCAGCATCATTTGGATGCTTTGTTGCGTGATCGGATCATCTTCGACAAGCAGGACGCGCATGGTCAGTTTCCAACACCTCGTTAGCGAATTCGTTAACCATATTATTAACACGATTCAGGCGCAAGGTCGCCAGTGACCTGTATCATCTAGTGCGCACCGGGCGTCAGCCCCAATGGCGCATGAACCGGCGTCCGGACGCAGGGTTGATTGTGTGATTGCGATCAACCCCGACACCCTATAAAGGGCACCCCTGAAAATCCCTAATTTTATGATCCCCTCCATGCTGACGCATTGAAATCATGGATTATGAATTTTCGGAGGTACCCCAAATTGTACCCATACGATGGCGTTGCGAGGTTTCCGGCTGGGAGCGCCCCCCCCCCGCATTATTATTGCTGGGGGGGGGCGCTTTTCCCGTCCCCCCTGGGCGTTTAGGGGCGTCGGAAAGGCTTGCCCCCGGGGTTTCCGGGGGACACCCCCGTGCCTCCAGGGCACCGGCATCGCCGGCGTCCTCCCTCCCGACCCAAGGAAACGGGAAAAGCCATCGCATGGGTGCAATTCAGATGAGGCAGGCCACTAGCCCGTGGGCGGAATCCCGAGCTTTTTCAAGTCCTTGGGACGGCCCGTAACGACCCCAAAAGGTAACCAAACCTTAAGCAATCGCCAACCATACTGAAGACGCCGGAAATGGATTATACTGGCTCGGTTTGGACATGCCTTGAAGGGGTTTGGGTTGACCGTCTTCGGGACTAATATCGCCAAGGAAGTCGATCGCCTTTCCGATCACAAGGTTTTCGGGAAGGTCACCGACGTTGTCGGCCTGCTGATCGAGGTCGGCGGCGTCCAGGGCAGCCTGTCGGTCGGCGATCATTGCGAAATCATCGCCCGCAACGACCGCCGCGTGACCTGCGAAGTGGTCGGTTTTTCCAATAATCGTGCGCTGTTGATGCCTTTCGGCCCGGTCGATGGGATCGGCATGGGGAGCCGCGTTGAAATCAGCGCCTCGAAGCCGGTGATTTATCCCGATGAAAGCTGGCTCGGCCGGGTCATCAACGCCTTTGGCGAACCCGTCGACGGCAAGGGACCGCTGATATCGGGGGCCGTCGCCTACCCCATACACAACGCGCCGCCGCCGGCCCACGATCGCCAGCGGGTGGGCGACAAGATCGATTTGGGCGTGCGGGCGATGAATGTTTTTTTGACCTGCTGCAAGGGGCAGCGGATGGGCATTTTCGCCGGCTCGGGCATCGGCAAATCGACGCTGTTGTCGATGATGGCCCGGCATACCGCCGCCCAGGTCAGCGTCGTCGGCATGATCGGCGAACGGTCCCGCGAGGCGCGGGAGTTTATCGAGGATCACCTCGGCCCCGAAGGCATGGCCCACAGCGTCGTCATCGTCGCCACCTCCGACGAAAGCCCCCTGATCCGCCGTCAGGCCGCCTACGTCACCATGACGGTGGCCGAATACTTCCGTGACCAGAAAAACGACGTCCTGTGCCTGATGGATTCCGTTACCCGCTTCGCCATGGCGCAACGCGAGATCAGCCTGTCGGCGGGTGAACCGCCGGTCAGCAAGGGCTATACGCCGACGGTTTTCTCCGAGCTGCCGAAGCTGCTGGAACGGGCCGGCCCGGGAACCGCCGAACAGGGCACCATCTCCGGGTTGTTTACGGTGCTGGTCGAAGGCGACGATCACAACGAACCCGTCGCCGACGCCGTCAGGGGCATTCTCGACGGGCACGTGGTCCTGGACCGCGCCATCGCCGAACGCGGGCGTTTTCCGCCGATCAACATCCTGCGCAGCATTTCCCGGACCATGCCGGCCTGCAATTCGGCGGAAGAAAACGCCGCCGTCAACCGGGCCCGGAAACTGATGGCCGTATACGAGGACATGGCCGAGTTGATCCGGCTCGGCGCCTATCAACGCGGCAGCGATCCGCAGGTCGACGAGGCGTTGCACTACTATCCGATGCTGGAGGATTTCCTGGCCCAGGAAATCGGCGAAAAGACGGATTTGGCCACTTGTTACCGGATGTTGTACGAGATTCTCGGCATGGACGGCGGCGAAGCGCCCGAGGCCGCCCCGCCCGAGGCCGCCGCCGAAGCTCCGCCGGAGACGCCGCCACCGGAACCGGCCCCCGAACCGTCGCCTGAACCGGCCCCGGCGGCGGCCCCGGATAGGGCCGCCGATACGGCGCCGGACATGTCTCCGCAGCCAGAGCCCGGGGCCGACGAAGCGATGACCGAACCGGCGGACCCGGTGATCATGCCCGCCGGGCCTTCGTTCCAAACCCTGCCCGATTCGCCACCCCCGGAAGAAGACAAAGGGGACGAGGCGGCCGACGCCGAGGCAGGCGGGGAACCCCCCGGAGAATCCGGTAAAAGCCCCGAGCCGTCTCCCGAGGAACCGCCACAAAAACAAGATTGACGGAGAAGGAGCCTGACCCATGGCCAATGACCTGCATACCCTCATACGCCTGAACGAGTGGACCGTCGACCAGCGCCGCCGTGAACTGGGTGAGGTCTTGGCATCGCTGGCCAGCCTCGAGGCCGGCCTGAAGCGGCTGCGCGAGGAACTGATCAAGGAACAAAGCGTCGTCCGGTCGTCGCCGGAGGAAGCCGGGTTCTTTTACGGCAATTACGCCGCCGCCGTCATCATCCGCCGCGAAGACCTCAACCAGGGCATTCTCAGGATGGAAGAACAGGTGGCCGAGGCGAGGGAAAAGCTGAACGAGGCTTACCGGGACCTGAAGAAATACGAAATCGCCCAGGAAAGCCGGGATGCCCGCGAAGCCCGGGAACTGGCCCGCCGGGAACAGGAAATCCTCAACGAATTAGGGTTGCAGGCCTACCGGCTCAAGCAAAGACGGTCCGCGACTTCTTAATTATCCGGTTGACAGCCGGGACAGCAGCGCCTCGTTGTCCCAGCCCGGCTGGCGGTCCTCGACCATCACCTCATGGGCGCCGACGCCGGGATAGGCCCCTTCGGGCGCCGTCGCCACCACCCGCGCCCAGCGGGCGACCAGTTGATTGTTGAAATCGCCAAGGATGGCGGTGGCCAGCGCCTCGAGGGATTCCCAATCGATTGCCGTCAGGGCCTCCAGATAGCGCCCGAACGCGGACGGTTCGACGATCATGCGGTCGGGCACGTAATGGACGCCGATGCGGGTCGGCATGGCAAGGTTGAATGCTTGCAACGAACCCCGGAGTCCGGAAATGTAATCGAGGGTGGCGTCCGGGTTGTCCTGGGTGGTCAATAAGGCGCGGCGTTCATTCAATTCCATGAGTGAGAGCTCTTCCTGTCCTGGCCGCCGGTCATACGATCAGGCCGAGAAGCTCTTCCGGCGGTTCGGCACCGGCGATGTCGATGAAATTGGGGGGCGCGGCCTGGAACGAGAGGCCGCCCTTGATTCCGGTAACGTCCCCGGCTTCCCGGAAGATGTCGCGGATATCGTCCTGCATTTTTTGCGGCAGTTTGTTCTCGGTGCGGACGATCAAGTCCAGGTGCTTTTCCTTTTGATAGACCAGGCCGTCCAGTTGGAACCGGCCCATGCGGCTGAGGTCTATGTCGATGATGAAACGGGTACCCTGGCGGCCATCGTGTTCGTCTTCGGCCTGATCGCCGGCGCGGCGCGTGAACAGGCGGATCTGTTCGACCTCGGCGCCGCTGTAAAAGGGGATTATCGTCGCCCGCCAGTCGCCGGTCCTGGGTTCTTCGGCGATCCGGCCCAGGCGCCCGAAATCGTCCCGTAGCCGGGCCATCAGGTTCGGTTTCAGCCGTTGCAGGATACGCGCCGGGCCGTCGCCGAGCCAGCCCCGAAGGTTGCCGCCCGAAAGCGCGACCAGGAAAAACAGAATATTGGCCGCCAGGGTCGCCCCCGGACGGGGCAACACCGCGTTGACCAATTGCTGCGCCGCCGACGGGTTGACCTCTTCCAGGGCACGGACGGCTTCTACCAGCCCCGGCCACCGTTCGGCCAGGATCATGTCCGGGCGGACGGCGTGGATGCCGGCAAGTTCACCGGTCGCCGGCGTCGGCGCCGACTGGCTCAGTATCTCGAACGTCACCGTGCTGCCGGCCGGAAGGCGTGTCCCGGTGGCGATAATCAGCGACCCGGCATGGGTCTGGACGATGGGATGGCCCGAGGTGACGGCCCGGCCGGTGACGATGCCGGTCAAGGTGTTGCCGGGGGCGAGGTCGCCGGGGCCGGTCAAGGTCGACAGAATGCTGGCGCTGGTGCCCGCCGCGGCCGGTTCAAAGGCGGCAATGCGGAGGCTGAACAACGTCCCCGGAACGAGACCGGCGCCGGCTCCCTGGACCGCCCCTGAACCGGCGGGCGTTGCCTGGGCGCCCGGTGAGGCGCCGCTGGCCCCGGAAACGCCAGGGGGTCCGGGTTGCGTAGGTGAACCGGCCGCCGCCGGTTGTCCCGTGGCGCCGCCGGTGCCGGGGAGGGCTTGTCCGGGGGCCGTGGCCGCCTGCCCCGTGCCCGCCGCCGTTCCCGGGGCCGCCCCCGGGGTCGTCCCTTGTCCCGGCGCCGCGCCGCCGCCGGTCGCCTGTCCGCCCGGGACGCCTGGTGCCGGGGATACGACCCCGGGGGGCGGGCCGGGTCTCAGCAAGGTGGCCGAAAAGGTGGAGCCAAGTATCAGGCTGACCGCCGCCGGGGCGTTGGAAACGGCCCCCGGGGCCGGCGCTCCGCCGGTGCCGGGCGGGGGGCCGGCCCCGGGGGTGATTTGTGTTCCGCCGCCGGGGCCGAGACCAAGGGCGCGAAGCGCCGCCGGCGGCGACAATCCGTGGATCGAGGTGATGAGAAACTGGAACTGCGCCCCCTTGGACAGCAACTGCAATTGCAGAGGGCCTTCTGAAGGCAGCGGAAATAGGGTCTTGATGACGATGCGGCCGAGGGCGGTTTCAAGTTCGAATTGGCCCCGGGGCTGGCCCTGGGACTGAGTGGCGGCGATCGTCGCCTCGAGGCGGGCGCCCAGGGCCAATTGCCGGGCCAGGGCTTCCGGCGGGTTGGATACGACCGCCGTCGGCGGCGCGGACGGCGGTGTCGCGGGCGGGGGTGGGGGCGGTGGCGGCGTGACTTCGGACATGATGCCTCTGAAAGTCGTCGATTTTAACTCATACCAAGGTTCAGCAGCTTCTTGGCGATTTTCTCCACGTCGCAGGCGGCCTCCGAGTTGGGTGAACGGGTCAGGATCGAGGTCTGGCTGCGGATCGCCTCCGGCACCTTGGCGTCGCGGCGGATGATTCCAAGAAGCGGTGGCGAAATCTTCAGAAACGCTTCGCAGGCCTTAAGCAGCGTATTATAGGTGCGTTCTCCTTCGCGTATTGAATTGACGATATTGGCGACCACCTGGAATCCGATTCCCGGGATTCCCGCATGAGTCACCTTGATAAAGGCATAGGCGTCGGTCAACGACGTCGGCTCGTCGGTGACGACGACGATCACCTGGCCCGCCGAGCGGGTCAGGTTCTGGACCGTCTGTTCGACCCCGGCGCCGAGGTCGATCAATACCTGGTCATAACCGGCCGCCAGCACCTTCAGATCGTCGCCCAGCATCTTCAACCGGTTGGCGGTGATGTTGACCAGGCCGCCGGACCCGGACAGCCCGGCGATAATGTCGAACCCGTAGGCGTCGTGGTTGAGCACCGCCTGATTGAGTGTCAGCTTGCCGCCGATGACGCTACCCAGGTCCTGTTCCGGCATCAGGCCCAATTGGATATCCAGGTTGGCCAGGCCCAGATCGCCGTCGAAGAGCAAGGTTTTGGCCTCGGCTTTGGCCAGGGCGTGGGCCAAGGTGATGGAAAGCCAAGTCTTGCCGACGCCGCCCTTGCCCGACGCAATGGCGGTGATGTTGCCGCTTTTTTTGATGGTTTTGGCGGGCGCGGCCCTGGCGGCCGGCGTGGCCGGGGGGGCGGCCGGGGGGGCGGACGGGGGGGCGGACGGTGTTTCCATCGTCATGAAGCGGTGCCGGCCATCCGTGTGGGGGCTTGCCCGTCTTCCGTTTCGGGCTTTCGCATGGCGTCCGGCATAATCAGGCGCGCCAGGGATACGGCGCTGATGGGGCTTAGCCCCTTGGAAACGCGGGGCGTGATGCTGACGCCCGAAAAGCTGAGCCGCGACGTTTCCGCCGCCGCCAGCATGCCGCCCAGGCGGCGGGTGACGTCAAGGCGGGTGACGACCATGCGCCCGGCGCCGGCATCGGCGAAGGCCTGCGCCATGTCGGCGGCCTCAAGGGCGTCGCCGCCGGCCGGCAGGACCAGCAATGGATCGGCCCCGGCGGCCCGGATCAAGCCCTTCATGGCCCTCATGTCGCTGTCCAGGAACGGGTTGACGGCGGCGCTGTCGATGTAAACGGCATCGTGCCCGTCGAGACGGACGATGGCCTCGGCCAACTCGGATGGCGTGGTCGCGGTTTGAAGGTCGATTTTCAGGACCCGGGTGAAGGCGGCTAGCTGTTCGATGGCGCCGGCCCGTTTGGCGTCGGTGGTGACGACGCCGACGGAATGGCCGGCCATCACCCCGCGGGCCGCCAGCTTGGCCGTGGTCAGGGTCTTGCCGCCGCCGGGTGGCCCGATCAGCATCAGGGGCCGGGAATCCCGGGTCGAGGGAACGGGCTGAAAAGTGAATTCCGCGTCCATGGCGCTGGCCAGGGCGACGGCGGGATCGCGGACGACCTTTGTCGCCGCCGCGTGGGCCAGGCGTTCGGTCATCGCCCCGGGGGCGCCGTGATGGCTGAGCACCCGGCAGACGGCTTCATAGACGTCGAGTCGCACGGGGCCTTCCGCCAGCCTGTCGGTAATCACCTCGGCGGCTCCCGGAGCAAGGTCCGGGTCTTCAATACCGGGGCCGTCGAGGCTCAGGGTTTCGAGGCTTTCACGGGAAAGAAGATGGCCTTGGCAAAGGGCGTCGGCGGCGGGCCAATCCGTTAAGTCCGGGTCCATGGAGGCGATGACCCGCACGGCCTCGCCGTCGGTGTCGCTGTGGGTGGAAACGATGATCGCGTCGTCGCCCATTTCGTCGCGGACCAACCGCATGGCTTCGGCGGTGGTGGGGGCGGAAAATGTCTTCAGTCGCATGGCGGGTGCTAAACCTCTCCGTTATTCGTTGGCCTGGTGGATTCTATCCACTAGATGGTTCCCACGGTCTTGATCTTCACCTTCGGATGAATCTCGTTCTGGGACATGATGATGGTCATCGGCCGGAACCTCTCGACGATGGACCTGACAAAGGGGCGGATGGCGGGGCTGGTCAGCAGCACCGGCGACTCGCCCATCATCGCCTGGCGTTCGAAGGTCTTGCGGACGCCGTTGATGAATTCCTGTAGCTTCGAGGGCTGCATGGAAAGCTGCTTGTCGTCGTCGGTGCCGACGAGCGACTCGACGAACGCCTGCTCCCATTGCGGCGACAGGGTAATCAACGGGATGAAGCCCTGTTCGTTGGCGTTCATGTCGCTGATCTGGCGCGCCAGCCGGGCGCGGACGTGTTCGGTAATCATCATCACGTTGCGGGTGTGGCCGCAGGCCTCGGAAATGCCCTCCAGGATCGTCGGCATGTCGCGGATCGAGACCCGCTCGGCCAGCAGGTTCTGCAACACCCGCTGCACGCCGCCAAGGGATATCTGGTTCGGGATCATGTCGGCGATCAGTTTCTGGTGTTCCTTTTCCATCTCGTCCAGGAGCTTCTGGGTTTCGACGTAGCTGAGAAGCTCGGCCATGTTGTCCTTGATCATCTCCGTCAGGTGGGTGGTGATGACGGTCGCCGGGTCGACGACGGTATAGCCGCGGAACAGGGCTTCTTCGCGGTTGGCCTCCTCGATCCACATCGCCGGAAGGCCGAAGGTGGGTTCCGTCGTCTTCTCGCCGGCCAGGGTGATATCCTCGCCCCGGGGGTCCATGACCAGCAGCATGTTGGGGCGCAGGTCGCCGCGCCCGGCCTCGATTTCCTTGATCCGGATGGCATAGGTGTTGGCGGGAAGCTGCATGTTGTCCTGGATGCGCACCGACGGCATGACGAAGCCGATGTCGGAAGCCATCTGCCGCCTGAGCGCCTTGATCTGATCGGTCAGCTTCTGGCCGTCCTTGGGCGCCGAAATCAGCGACAGCAGGCCGTATCCCAACTCGAGGCGGAGATAATCGATCCTAAGCGCCGTCGAAATTGGCTCTTCGGCGATGGCCGCTGGATCGATCGCCTTTTCCTCGATCAGGCGGATCTCTTCCTCCTTGGTCCGCCGGGCATTGTAGTTGACGAACCAGGCACCGCCGCCGGTGAGGATGGAAAGCCCCAGGAACGGCGCCACCGGCATGCCCGGCAGCAAGGCCAGCCCGAGGGACAGGAAAGACACCAGGCCCAGCGCCCTCGGCTGGCCGCCCAATTGCTTGAACAGCGCGGTATCCGTGGGACCGGAAATGCCGGCCTTGGTCACCACCAGGCCGGCCGCCGTCGATACGATCAGGGCCGGGATCTGCGATACCAGGCCGTCGCCCACCGTCAGGCGGGTATAAAGGTCGGCCGCTTCGGCGAAGGAAAGGTCCTTCTGGAGTACGCCGATGATCATGCCGGCGATGATGTTGATGAAGGTAATCAGGATGCCGGCGATGGCGTCGCCGCGGACGAACTTGGCGGCGCCGTCCATGGCCCCGAAGAAGGTGCTTTCGTCTTCCAGGTCCCGGCGCCGGGTCCGGGCTTCATCCTCGTCGATGAGGCCGGTCGACAGGTCGGCGTCGATGGCCATCTGCTTGCCGGGCAGGGCGTCCAGGGTAAAGCGGGCCGAAACCTCGGCGATGCGCCCGGAGCCCTTGGTGATGACGATGAAGTTGACGATCACCAGGATGGAGAAAACGATGATGCCGATGACGAAGTTGTTGCCCATGACGAAGCCGCCGAAAGCCTCGATGACCTGTCCGGCGGCGCCGGTGCCTTCGTGGCCGTGGGCGAGGATCAGCCGCGTCGAGGCCAGGTTGAGGGCCAGCCGGATCATCGTCGCCAGCAGCAGGATCGTGGGGAAAGTGTTGAATTCAAGGGGTTTTTCGACGAACAGCGCAACCATCAGGATGAGCACTGAAAAAGTGATGGAAAAGGCCAGGCTGAGGTCCATGCCCCATTTCGGCAGCGGCAGGATGAGCACCACCAGGATCGATACGACGCCCAGCGCCAGCATGATGTCGGTGCGTTTCAACAGGTTCTTGAAGAAGTTGGTGAATTTCTCCATCTCCGCCGTCTGGTCGGCGGCCAGGGCCGGCGTGGTGGAGGCGGGGACGGGGGCGGAGGACGGGGCGGGAGCGGCTTCGGCCATGTTTTTCAAATGCCTTTGGTCGATTTATTTTCGTTAACGGTCCGTCGTCGGCGTCGGGGAACGCCTGGCGTCAGGCCGTCGGCCTTTCGGCTTCACCGGGGGTCGGCACGGCGAAGCCGCGCTCTCCGTATTGCTTCAGCTTGTTCCTGAGCGTGCGGATGGAAATGCCGAGAATGGTCGCCGCATGGGTCCGGTTGCCCAGGCAGTGCTGCAAGGTATCGATGATCAGCTCGCGTTCGACGTCGGCGACGGTGCGCCCGACCAGGGCGGCGGTGGATCCGTCCTCGCCGTCCACCGCGGACTGGGTCCCGTCGCCGCCGGCCTCGATACCGCCCAGGATAATGGTCTTGGATTCTATTTCGTCACCGGTCGACAACAGCACCGCCCGGTGCATGGTGTTCTCAAGCTCGCGAACGTTGCCGGGCCAGGTGTACCCGGCAAGCATCTTCAGGACCTCCTTGGTGATGGGAAGCGCCGGCATGCCGTTGGCTTCGGCGTATTTGGCGACGAAATGTTCGGCCAGGACGGGGATATCCCCGGGCCGCTCGCTCAGGGCCGGGATTTTCAGGTTCATGACGTTGAGCCGGAAATACAGGTCTTCGCGGAAATTGCCCTTGGCGACCTCGTCTTCAATATTGCGGTTCGACGTGGCAAGGATGCGGACGTCCACGGGGACCGGCTTCGAGCCGCCGACGCGATCGATTTCCTTCTCCTGGATGGCGCGCAGCAGCTTGGCCTGGAGATGGGGGTCCATTTCCGTGATTTCGTCGAGCAGCAGCGTGCCGCCGCTGGCTTCCTCGAACTTGCCGAGCCGCCGCGCCACGGCGCCGGTGAAGGCGCCTTTTTCATGGCCGAACAATTCGGATTCGAGCAGGTTTTCCGGGATCGCGGCGCAGTTGATGGCGATGAACTTGCCGCCCTTGCGGCCGCTCTTGGCGTGAACCAGGCGGGCCACCAGTTCCTTGCCGGTGCCGGACGCCCCGGTGATCAGGATGGTGGCGTCGCTGGGCGCCACCCGGACGGCAAGCTTCAGGATTTCCGCCATCTTGGGGTCCTTGTGGACGATGGCGTGGTTTTCCTCGGCCACGGCTTCCAGGACGGCGGCAATCAGGTCCGTGCTCGGCGGCAGGGGCACGTATTCCTTGGCTCCGGCGCGGATGGCCCGAACCGCCGCCTTGGTGTCGTTGCCGATGCCGCAGGCGACGACGGGCAGGGAAATCCTCTCCGATTCAAGGGATTTGATGAACCCGCCGATATCGAGCAACACGTCGATCATCACCAGGTCGGCGCCCTGGCCTCTTCTCAGCGCCCTCAGGCCGGCGTCCGTGGTGTCCACCTGTTCGACCTGGGCGCCGCGCTGAATGGCGATCTGGCTGGCGGCGCCGATCTGGCCTTCTAAGGTGCCGATAATGAGTAAGCGCATCTAAATAACCTCCAAAATGGCCGTTTCGGCCACCCCGGTTAATCGAAGTAATGAACCCGTTGCGAAGGCGGCAGCAGGCTGTTCAACAGCATCTCCAGCCGCCTGGGGTTTTCCTGGCGGCCGATCGAGGCGGCGCCCATCAAATAGACGTTGTTCACCAACGCCTCTTCCGTTGAATTGCGTTCAAGTTTCGCCGCCAGTGGCAAAAACACCATGTTGGCGAGCACCGCTCCGTAGAACGTGGTCAACAAAGCCACCGCCATCGACGGCCCGATGTTCGCGGGATCGTCGAGCCTGCCCAGCATCTGCACCAGCCCGATCAGGGTCCCGATCAGGCCCATGGCGGGGGCGAATTCGCCCAATTTGCGGAGCACGTTGGTGCTTTTGGCGTGGCGCTGCACGGTCGAATGCATGTCGCGGCGCATGATGGCCTCGACTTCGCCGCCGGGGGTGCCGTCGACGACCATGGAAACGCCCTTCAGCAGGAACGGTTCCGCCTGAATGGAGCCGAGGATGTTCTGCAACGCCAGGACGCCTTCCTTGCGGGCCATTTCGGCGATTTTCAGGACCTGGATGGCGGCGTCGGACGGGTCGCGGGACGAATAGACGACGGTCTTCATCACCACCCGGAAGGTGCGTCTCATCTCGTCCAGGGAAAAGCATGCCGTGGTCACGGCCAGGGTACCGCCGATGACGATCAGGATCGACGGCGGGTTGATGAAGCTTCCGGGCGAACCGCCGATGACAATCGCCGCCGCGATCAGGCCGAAGGCGCAAATGATTCCGGCCACGGTCGCCATGTCCATGGCCGACCGGGTGCGGCGGATATGCAGGGGGGCGACGATTTCCTCGGCCATCGGGGGCGCCTCAGTTCGATGAATCGGTCTTGATGATTTCCGTCATCGTCACCCCAAGCCGTTCCTCGACGACGACCACCTCGCCGCGGGCGACCAGGCGGTTGTTGACGTAGATGTCGATGGCTTCGCCGACCTTGCGGTCCAGCTCGATGACCGCGCCGCGGCCCAGCTTCAACAACTGGCTGACCTGCATGGTGGTCTTGCCGAGAACGGCGGAAACCTTGACCGGAATATCGTAAACGGCTTCCAGGTCCTTGGCCGAGCGGGGCAAATCGCCGATATCGGGTAAACCACCGGCTTCGCCCAGGGTCTGCGGGGCGTCTTTCTCGCCTTCGCCGCCGCCTTCCGCGGCCGCGGCCGCGGCGTCTTCCAGATCTTCAAGTTCGAGGTTTTTCTCTTCAGGGGTATCGGTTTCTTCAGCCATGGCGGCCTCCTAGGATCAGAGAATCAGGAATCCTCTCGATCGGTTTGGATATCATCCGCGCCGGACGGGTCCGGCGCGTCTTCGGGTGTTTCGGGCTGTTGCGGTTCCGCGGCATGGTCAAACGATTCCTCTGCCGGCGCCTCGGCCGGGGGATCAACCGTTTCTTCCGTGCCGGCCTCCACTATAGCATCTTCGGGCGCCGGTTCCACGTCCGCTGTTTCCGTTTCAGGCGCTTCCGCGCCGGTTTCGGCTTCAATATCGCCGTCCGATGAAACGGATGGCGCCGGGGCGGCGGGTTCCGGTTCAGGCGCTTCGGGGGCGGCCTCGGCCTCCTCCGTCTCGCCGGAGAGGTTGCGCTCGACGATTTTGTCGATATCCCGCCACAACTCGGCGGAATCGCGCTTGGCGCCGCCGCCGCTCCATTCGATTCGGCAGTCCCCGAGGGCGATGTCTTCGGCCGCCGTTACCTTAACCTCGCCCTTGAAACCGGCCTGGGTTTTCAATGCCTCCGTGCGTTCTTCGAAAGGGGCCAGAAGGCCGGAATTGACGTAAAGGGTAACAACAGGTTCCTCGAGAAGGTCCTTCAGGGTTTTGACGGCCATTCTTTCGACTTCGCCGAGGGCGTTTTTTTCATTGAGGTCGGGAAAGACCTTGCGGGCGATGCCGACGGCGACGGATATGGCGCTCTCCAGAATAGAGGCGTTGGCGGCCTCCTGGACCTTGAACAGGTCATCAAACTTCTCGCCCACTTGTCCCATGACCGCCAGGATATCCCGCTCCGTCGCTTCGGCGGCCTCGCGGATTCCCTCTTCCTTGCCGGCGGCGAAGCCCTCTTCGCGCGCGGCGTTCACTTCTTCCTCGCTGAAGGTGGGAACCACCTCTTCCGGCTCTTCCTCTTCGGGTTCCTGTTCCTCGACGACTTTCGGCTCTTCTTCGTCGTCGAAGGAATTTTCAAAGAGAAATTTCCGTACCACGGTCATCGGCGATTGGTCCTCGGCGCTATTCCCGTTCCGCGTATCGGCGTTCATTGATTCTTCGCTTTTTTCCGTCGATTTTCAATGACTTAAGCTCAATAAATAAGCTCGCTCTCGTCCTCGTCGGTTGAGATGACGATCTCGCCGGCGTCGGCCAGTTCCTTGGCGGTGATGACGACGCCGGCCTGGGCCTCGTCGACGTCCTTGAGCC
>JADFMB010000064.1 GCA_022564115.1 Pseudomonadota bacterium | reverse complement strand
CGGCCGGCGAAACGGACCTCTTGCGCCAGGGCTTCGAGAAGAAGACGATCCTCGACCGCGCCGCGGCCGAGAAAATCCGCATCCGCATCGACGCCCTCGCCGCGGTTTCGGAAAACCTGTTGAAAACCGGGGAATACCAGGACAAGGTCCACGAACCCAAGGACGATTTCCTGTTTTCGGTGTTCTAAGAGATCCTCGACGACGAGGTCGAACGCCGCGTCGTCGACATCTTCGAATGCGAATTCTTCGTCCATTGGTACATGTATACCCGCGCCCACCCGTACCCGGAGGCGGACGAATCGTTCCTTTGGCACCGGGACCGGGGTCCGGACGCCTTTGTCAACATCATGGTCTACCTCAACGGCACCGACGAGCACGGCGGCGGCACCCAGTTGTTGGACGCGGACACGACGGAAAAGCTGGCCCGGGCCGGCTACGCCTACCCCGAGGTGGCGGACCGCGAAGGCGACCTTTCCGAATACGCAGCCAAGGCCGGAATCCCGTTCGAGCCCGCCCATTTTACCGTCGCCCCCGGCGAAGGCTTCATCTTCCGGCCGACGCGGGTCCTGCACCGCGGCCAGCTTCCGACCAGGGCCCCCCGTCACGTGCTGTTCATCAACCTGATGCCGAGCCCATGCCCGTGGCGCCAGGGCTACCGGCGCTGGACCAAGGGCTACATGGAGGCCGTCGCCGGCAACTGGACGCAGAGCCACATGCCGCTGCTGGCCGGCGACGACGGGCCGACGGTCATCGGCTGAGGTTGCCTTCTCTCGAAACGCACCGCCGGCCAAGAAACGCTGGCAATCCGGCGCCGCCTCGCCTAAAGAGGGCGGGGATTTAGGCCGATTGAAAACAGGACAAGTCGGATGAAGATCGGAATTGTCGGCGCCGCCGGGCGCATGGGCCGGATGCTGATCGCCGAGGTTCTCGGAACCGGCGGCTGCCAACTCGCCGGCGGCACCGAACAGCCGGGCAGCGGCGTCCTCGGCCAGGACCTTGGCGTCCTTATCGGCGCCGACGGGCAGGGCCTCGCCGTCGGCGACGACCCGCGGGCGCTCTTCAAGGCCTCGGACGCCGTCGTCGACTTCACCCAGCCCGACGCGACCCTGGCCCACGCGGCGCTCGCCGGGGAAACGGGGGTGGCCTTGATCGTCGGCACCACCGGGCTCGAGGCCGCCCACATGGAAGCCTTGGCCCAGGCCGCGGCCAAGGCCGTCGTCGTCCAGGCCGCCAACATGAGCGTCGGCGTCAATCTGCTGCTCGGCCTGACCGAACAGGTGGCGAGTGCCCTAGGCGAGGAATACGACATCGAAATCGCCGAAATGCACCACCGCCACAAGGTCGATGCGCCGTCGGGAACGGCGCTGGCCCTGGGCCGGGCGGCGGCAAAGGGCCGCGGGGTCGATCTCAACGAAGTTTCCGATCGCGGCCGCGACGGGGAGGTCGGCCCCCGCAAGGCCGGCGACATCGGGTTTTCGGTGATCCGCGGCGGCGACGTGGCCGGCGATCACACGGTGGTTTTCGCCGGCCCCGGCGAGAGGGTGGAGCTGACCCACAAGGCCGGGTCGCGGGAAATTTTCGCCCGCGGCGCCCTCCGCGCGGCGCTGTGGACCGAGGGCCGGGCGCCGGGGCTCTATTCCATGCGCGACGTGCTGGGCCTTGAATAAGACCCACATAAAACCCTGGGGCCCGATGAAAAAAGCCGACATCGACGAATTCTACCGCCGTCTGGCCGAACGAAACCCCGAGCCGACGAGCGACCTAAACTGGAAGGACCCCTATACCCTGCTGGTGGCGGTGGTGCTGTCGGCCCAGGCCACCGACGTCGGCGTCAACAAGGCGACGGAGCCTTTGTTCAAGGCCGCCGACAACCCGAGAAAAATGGTCGCCCTGGGCGAGGCCAGGCTCAAGGATTTCATCAAGACCATCGGCCTTTACAACACCAAGGCCAGGAACGTTATCGGCCTGAGCCACCTCCTGATCGACGAACACGGCGGCCAGGTTCCCCGCGACCGGGATTCCCTCGAAGCCTTGCCGGGGGTCGGGCGCAAGACCGCCAACGTGGTTCTCAACGTCGCCTTCGGCGAGCCGACCATCGCCGTCGACACCCATATCTTCCGGGTTTCCAACCGCACCGGCCTGGCCCCGGGAAAGACGCCGTTGGAGGTCGAAAAGGGACTGGAAAAGCGGACCCCCGATCATTGGAAAAGCCACGCCCACCACTGGTTGATCCTGCACGGGCGTTACGTGTGCAAGGCCCGGAAGCCTTTGTGCGGGGAATGCGCGGTCAACGATCTGTGCGGTTTCAAGGCCAAGGAAATGGGATGACGGCGGGAGGAGGCCGGTTTATCCGGGGCGGCGGTTTTCGTGCTCTTGCAAAAGGCCCGTGAAACAAGCCTTGCCGGTGATTTTTTCCGGGCCGCGCACACGGGTCTCGAAATGGCGGACCCGGTAGGCGGCACCGGTTCCGGCCCGGTAGAGAAACAGGTCGAGCGCGCAGGCCTTGTTCCGGTATTGCCAGATCTCGGCCGGATTATCGCGGCGCTTGAACCGGGGCGGGCCGAGAAGCCCGATCACCTGAACCGGGGTCATTCCCGACAGGGTGGACAAGGCCGGGTATTCCCTTTTCGGGGCGGACGGGGGCTTCGCCGCGATGACGGGCCCGGCGCGGGCGGCGGGCGGCGAAGCGGAAGGGGGCGGTGCCGTGGTTGGCCCCGGGGTTGGTGTCGGGGGCGGGGCCGGGGTCAGACCGCAAGCCGAAAGCCCCAACGCCGCCAGGACGGCGGCGGCAATGAGGGTGATTCGGGGATTTATCAACGGGCGGCGGGGACGGTGCCGAAGGCCGGCGGGTTGCGTCACTTTTTTTCCGCCGGCGATTTACTTCCGCCGCGTTTTCGTTTCGGGGCTTCCGGAAGGGCGGCTTCGGGGGGTTCTTCCCCCTCCTCGGGGGTCTCCGCCTCGCAGGGGCTTTCCAGGGTCTGCATGTCGCCTGAAATCTCGCCGCCGGATTCGATGACGATGCGGCCATAGCGGATGGTGCCGTTGATCCGCCCGCCGGCGCGGACCACCAGCCGGTCGCGGACGATCAATTCGCCTTCGAAGCGGCCGCTGATGTCGGCTTCCTCGACGTCGGCCGAGCCTTTGAAAAAACCACTGGGGGCGATTTCGATGATCCGCGCATGGGGCAATGACACTTCCGTGCGGCCCTCGACGACAAGCCGGTCGCAGGACGTGATTTCGCCGCTCAGGCAGATGTCGCGGGCGATGAAAAGCCGTTTGGTGTCGCCGTCGCCGGCCAGGCCGAGATCGGGCCGCCGGGGGGCGATGCCAGGAATTTCAGGCGGCGAGCGGCGGGGAATTTCGGGATGAAACGTCGGCGATGCCGGCGGTTTGGCGGGCAGGTGGGAGCCCTTTCGGGAAAAGGGTTTCATGGGCGGCGCGGACAAATTCTCAGGGCCCCTATCGCCCGTGGACGAGCCTTCGGACTGGGGAGAATCGTCTTTTTTCTTGCGGAACATGACCTGTAACCTTTTATTTTATAGCTCAAACCGGGGACGCTTCATGGCGCCAACTCTCAAACAAGTGAACCATGGCGGCGGTGGCGACGACGGGGGCCAGCAGATTGACTCCCGGTATGGTCAACAGCAACGCCACGATCACGCCGGCCACGAAAAGCCTCCCCCGGTGGGCCTTTCTCAGTTCCCGTATTTCACTGGCACCGGCCCGGCGCGAGGCCACCAATTCGAAATACTCCCGGCTCAGAAGATAGCCGTTCACGGCATAGAAAACAAAAGGGAATAATGGCGGAAAAAACAGGAAGACCAGCAACGCCAGGTTAAGGACGATCATCACCCCGAGGTAGCGAAAAGTCGTCAACAGCGCCGCCGACATCGACAGGCCTTCGGCCGGAGGAAGTTCCGGGTAATGGCGTGCCTCGACGGCGGTGGCGATGTCTTCGAGGAAAAAACCGATGACGACGGTGATGACCCCTGGAAACAAGAACCACGTCATCACCAGGGTCGCCAGTCCCCCCAACAGGTCGACCGCCCATTCCAGCCAGCCGATGGCGAAAAAGGACGTCGACGTCAGCAGAGTGCCGATCACCAGCCACAGGACGGCGAACACGGCCATGGCGGCGCCGATACTGAGCCAAAGCACCTTGCGGGTGCGGGGATCGTTGAGCTGGAATATGGCTTTGGAAAAGGCGTTGAACATATTGATGAGGAAGCGAAGAAAGGGGCCGTTGAATAAATTTCCGGTCAGGGACCTTTATTTAAACACCGGCGGGAACCGGTACAAGGGCCGGGCCGGGGCGCGGCTAGGCAGGGCGGCAACTCGATGTTGCCGCCCCCATGGCCGCCGTTATACTCGCCAAGGGGATCAATGTGCGGGCTTTCGACGGCCTTCACCACCATTCATCGTCCCTGGCCCGGGAGGAACCCATGACCGACCCTCAATTTGATGTTATCGGCATCGGCAATGCCATCGTTGACGTGCTGGTAAATGCCGACGACGAGTTCCTGACCGCCGAGGGCCTGACCAAGGGCACCATGACCCTGATCGACGCCGAGGAGGCCAAGCGGCTTTACGAAAAAATCGGGCCGGCGGTTGAATGTTCGGGCGGTTCCGCCGCCAATACCATCGCCGGGCTGGCGTCCCTGGGCGGCGAAGGCGCCTTCATCGGCAAGGTCCATGACGATCATCTGGGCGAGGTCTTCCGTCACGACATCCGCGCCCTGGGCGTCACCTTCGACACCGCGGCGAACGATTCCGGACCACCGACGGCGACGTCGATGATCCTGGTGACCCCCGATGCCCAGCGGACGATGCAGACTTTTCTCGGCGCCTGCGTCGACCTGGGCCCTGACGACATCGACCCGGAAAGGATCGCCGACGCCAAAATCACTTACCTGGAAGGCTACCTCTGGGACCCACCCGGCGCTAAGGAGGCCTTCGTCAAGGCCGCCGATGCCGCCCACCAGACCGGCCGCAAGGTATCGCTCAGCCTGTCGGACCCTTTCTGCGTCGATCGCCACCGGGACGATTTTCTCGATTTGGCCGAACACCATGTCGATATTTTGTTCGCCAACGAGCAGGAAATCATTTCCCTTTACCAGGTTTCGAGCTTCGATGATTCCCTGCAAGCCGTTCGCGGCCATTGCGAAATCGCCGCCTTGACCCGGGGCGCAAAAGGTTCGGTCATCGTTTCCGGCGACGAAGTCCATATGGTCGACGCCGAGCCGGTCGGCAAACTGGCCGACACCACCGGCGCCGGCGACGCCTATGCGGCGGGGTTCCTTTTTGGCCTCGTGTCGGGCCGGGACCTCGCCACCAGCGCCCGGATCGGCGGCATTGCCGCGGCCGAGGTGATCTCTCATATCGGTGCCCGCCCGGATGTTTCGCTCAAGAACCTGATCGAGGAAAAGCTGGGCTGACCCTTCTTGTGACCGCGGCATAAGGTTGAGTGCCGATGCCGCGAGGGATACGCTGGTGCCCCATGAACGATTCCCCCCCCCGTTTCCACGCCAACCCAGGCGAAACGCCCCCGCCTTCCGGTTCCGGGCTGTCACGCCGGTTCAGGACGACGCCCTTTTGGCGGGCGCTGCCCGGCGGGATGCGGCGGCGCTGGTGGATGTTCAGGCCTCTGGACCTGATCGCCCGCCATTGGCCGGTTTTCAAGAAACCCCGGGGCGTCCTGGTGGTGCGTATGGACGGCATCGGCGACATGGTGCTGTTCCGCCGCACCCTCGACCGTTACGCCGAGGTCTTCGGGGTCGATAAATCCGAAATCACCGTCTTGGGCTGCGCCAGTTGGGCAACCATCGCCGATGTGGTTTTCGAGGGCTACAGGGTTTACGCCATCGACGAACATGCTTTTGCCCGGCGGCCTTTTTACCGGTTCAAGATATCCCTTTGGGTCCGCGGCCTGGCGCCGGCGGTCGCGGTTTGCGATTCCTATATGCGCCGGGCGTTGATGGCCGACAGCCTGGTTTGGGTTTCAGCCGCCCCGAGAACGGTGGTTTCGGCGCCTTACGTCAGCGAACGGACCCGGTCCGAATTCGGCTATTACATCAGCCAAGTCGACGAGATTGTCGACACCGGCCCCTACCCAACCCACGAGGTCATTCGCCATTTCAGGTTTATCTCGGCCATCGCCGGGCGGACCATAAAGCCCGAAACGCCCCGCATCCCATGGCGCGACTGGGACCCGCCCCTTGATCACGGGGGCGCTTACGCGGTTCTCAACCCCGGCAGCAACGAACCCGGCCGGCGTTGGCCGTTGACGGGTTATGCGGGCCTGGCCCGGCGGCTCCTGGACCGTGGCCTTCGGGTGGTCTTCGTCGGACGGCCCGGCGACCGGGGCGAAGACCCGGTGATCGACGATATCGCCAAGGAGGAAGGCATCATCGACCTGACGGGACGCACCGACCTGGCACAGCTTCTGGACCTGATGAACCATGCCCAGCTCGTCGTCAGCAACGATACCGGGCCGGCGCACCTTTCCATCGCGCTCGGCCGGCCGACGGTGGTCATTGTCGGCGGCGGCCACTTCGGCAGCTTCGTGCCCTACCCCAAGGAAATAACGCCGCCGACGGCGCGCTTCGTCTATGAAGAAATGGAATGCTACCACTGCTTCTGGCGCTGCCACCTGCGGGCCAATAAACATCAGATATTCCCCTGTGTCGGCGCCATCGGTGAAGAGCGCGTTTGGGACGCATGCGAAGCGCTTCTGGAGGCTGGTCCCGGGGCACCATGAGGACATGGCTCCAATCGGCTTCCGTTTACCGTGACCGCCGCATCCTTTCGCTATTGTTTTTGGGCTTCTCGAGCGGCCTTCCCTTCGGGGTGCTGGCCGATCCGCTGACCGCCTGGCTGGCCGATTCCCAGATCAGCAAGACCGCCATCGGCCTGTTCGCCCTGGTCAGCATTCCCTATTCCCTGAAGTTTCTTTGGGCGCCGCTGATGGACCGGGTACCGCTTCCTGTATTGTCCCGGCGGTTCGGCCGCCGGCGAGGCTGGGCGCTGTTGACCCAGTTTGCGCTGCTCGGGGTCATCTTCGCCATGGGCCAGACCGACCCGGCCCGGGACCTTTGGTGGACGGCGGCCTTCGCCCTTGCCGTGGCCTTCGCGTCGGCCAGCCAGGACATCGTCATCGACGCCTACCGGGTGGAAATCCTCGAAACCAAAAAGCTTGCCGCCGGCGCCGCCATGGCGACATTCGGCTGGCGCGCGGGCCAGGTCGGCGCCGCCGCGGGCGGCTTGATCTTCGCCGATATCTTCCCGTGGTCCGCCGTTTACGCCGCCATGGCGGTGCTGGTGCTGATCGGGATCGTCGCCATCCTCGTCAACCCCGAGCCCTCCAGGCCCGTGGCCGCCGAAACCCAGGAGCTTGAGCGCCGGGCCAGGGACTTCGCCGCCGAAAAACGATATTTGCCGTCGGCCCTCCGCCGCTCCCTGGCTTGGCTCTACGGCGCCGTCGTCTGCCCGTTTCAGGAATTCCTGGGCCGCCGGGGCTGGGCCGCGGTGTTGCTGTTTATCCTCTTGTATAAGTTCGGCGACGCGGTGCTGGCAGTGATGAAAGTGCCGTTTTTCCTCGAGATCGGCTTCACCAAGACCCAAATCGCCGAAATCGCCAAGATCTTCGGCGTTACCGCCATCATCGCCGGCGGCCTTCTGGGCGGCATCCTTCTGTTGCGGGTCGGAATCATGCGCGGGCTTTTGATCTCCGGCGTGCTGATGGCGCTTTCCAACCTGATATTCGTGGCCCAGGCCTGGGCCGGAAACGACCCGTGGATGCTGGTGCTGACCATCTCCGTCGAAAACGTCACCACCGGGCTCGGCACGACGGCGTTCATCGCCTATCTCTCCAGCCTCTGCAACGTCGCCTACACGGCGACCCAATACGCGCTGTTGACGTCGCTGATGGCGTTTTCGCGGACGGTGATGTCGTCGGGGGCCGGATGGCTCGCCGATCAGGTCGATTGGGTGACGTTTTTCGTCATCACCACCATCGCCGCCGCGCCGGGGTTGGCGTTGCTTCTATGGATGATGCGGCGCTATCCGGCGCCCGAGAACGACGACCGGGATGCGGAACCGGCCGCCGCCTGAGCGCCCCCTCCCCGGCCGTTAAGGGTGGGATTTGATCGCCTGTTCGAGCGCCCTCTCGACGGCGTCGAGGGGGATATGGCGCATCTCCGGGCCGCCGAAATCCTGGGCCCGGACGATGGTCAGCTTGTCCGTCATCGGCATGAATTTTTTCGGCGCCGTGACGCCGTATAGGACGACCAACGGCCGGCCGCCGACGGCGAACATGTGGCCGGCGCCGGAATCGTTGGAAACCGAGGCCCGCACCCTTGCCGAGAGGGCGACGGTCAGAAGCGGCGAAAAGCCGTGGTTTCGCTCGACACCCTCATCCTGCAGGGGGAACCGCGCGCCGGGCAAAGCGCCCTGGATTTCGCCGATCCACCCGGTTTCCTTGGGACCCAGGAAAAACACCGGCACCCGCCCTTGGGATTCCTGGTGGCGGGCCAGTTCGATGAAGTTTTCCAGCGGCCAGCATTTCGGCGGCCCGCCGGATCCGGGCGCCAATCCGATGTAATCCGGCCCTTCCGGCAACAGCCTTTCGGCGTCGGCGCGAAGGTTTTTTTTCAGGTCCAAGTCCAGGGTTAGGGGCGTCGGAAAGTCCTGGCCGCTGGCCAACTCCAACAGGTCCAGCAACTGGCGCTGCATGGTTTTCGGGAACCGGTAGCCTTTTTCCGGCTTTTTGGAAGAAAGCAGGAACCGGGCGGCGGGAGAAATGAAGGCGTCGTGAGGCACCCGCTTCAACGACAGGCTGGTCCAGAAAATCCGCTGGGTATCGATAATGAGATCGAATCGCCGCCCCCCTAAAGGACCCTTCGACAGGCCTCGAAAAAGCTCGCCGAAATTGAGGCCGATACCGGCGTTTTCGATGATTTCGTCGATCAGCCCGTGCGCCAAATCGGCCAAAACGCCGGCATAGACGCTGTCTTCGCGCCCGGCCAGCCAGGTGATCCGGGCGTCGGGAAAGGCGGCGCGAAGCCCCCTGACAAAAGGCAGTTTGAGGAACCCGTCGCCGATGCGGTCGAAACCGACGTAGACCAGGACGCTGTTTGGGGGTTTGGACGTCATCCTTATCGGTTAGCACAGGTGAAGCCGGGGGCGAAAGTTGATAAAGTGCTCAGGTTTAGGGGAAACCCATGACCCAGCCCGGCGTTTTGGCCCAGGCCTTGGAACGAATGTCCATCGTCGAAGGCGATATCACCCGCCTCGAGGTCGATGCCATCGTCAATGCCGCCAATGAATCTCTTTTGGGCGGCGGCGGCGTCGACGGCGCCATCCACGCCGCCGCCGGGCCGGAACTGCTGGAGGAATGCCGGGGCCTCGGCGGCTGTCCCGCCGGCGAGGCCCGGATCACCAAGGGATATTTGCTTCCCGCCCGCCATGTCATCCATACCGTCGGGCCGGTCTGGCAGGGCGGCGGCAACGGCGAGGAAGACCTGCTCGCCGGTTGTTACCGCCGCTCCTTGGCGTTGGCGCAAGAAAAGAACTTAAGCTCCGTCGCCTTTCCGGCCATCAGCACCGGGGTCTACCGGTTTCCGCCAGACCGGGCGGCCAGGATCGCCGTCGCCACCGTTTGTGCGTTTCTGACAGAGGAGATGGTCCTGGAAGAAGTACTTTTCTGCTGCTTCGGTGAGGCCTCGGCGGATGCCCACCGGGCGGCGCTCAGCGGAATCGGCTGAAGAACGACCGGCGTTCGGGCGTCTCGGCGCCTTCCGCGGCATGGGCCGCCCAGGCCGCCATGTTGACCATGTCGGCGACGGTGGAACCCATGGGGACGATCTGCGCCGGCTTGGACAGCCCGATCAGCAACGGCCCCAACACGGTGGTCCCACCGAGTTCATATACCAGCTTGGTCGAGATTTGCGCCGAATGCAGCCCCGGCATGATCAACACGTTGGCCGGCCTCGCCAGCCGGCAAAACGGGTAATGCGCCATCAGTTCGGGGTTGAGCGCGACATCGATTCCCATTTCGCCGTCGTATTCGAAATCCGCCTGGCGCTGGTCCAGAATCTTGACCGCGTTGCTGACCAGTTCCGAACGCGGCAGCGCCGGGTTGCCGAAATTGGAAAACGAGATCAGGGCGACGCGGGGCTCGTGCCCCATCTGGCGGGCGACGGCCGCCGTCTGCTGGGCGATGTCGGCCAACTGCTCGGAGTCCGGCAATTCGGTGACCGCGGTATCCGAAACGAAAAGGGTTTTATCCTGACCGAGCACCAGGGACAGCCCGAAGACATGGGAATCCCGGTCCGGGTCCAGGACCCGGGTGATCTCGTCGAGGGCGACGTGATAATTGCGTGTCAGCCCGGTAACCATGGCGTCGACATCGCCGGCGGCGACCATGCAGGCGGCAAAAACGTTGCGGTCCTGGTTGACCATGCGCTGACAGTCGCGCCTGAGAATGCCCTTGCGTTGCAGCCGCTGGTAAAGGAAATCCATATAGCTTTCGGTTTCCGTGCTCAGCTTGGCATTGTGGATTTCGATGCCGTCGACGGGCGGCAGGCCCAGGTTGTCCATCTTTTCCTTGACCCGGTCTTCGCGCCCGACCAGGACCGGCGTGCCGTAGCCCGCGTTGAGAAAGGCATACGCCGCGCGGATGCTTTTTTCCTCTTCCCCTTCGGCGAACACCACGCGCCGCGGGCTGGAGCGCACACTTTCGAAAATGGTCTGCAAAATCCCCGCCGTCGGATTGAGCCGGGCCGCCAGTTCGGCTTCGTAGGCGGCCATGTCGATGATCGGCTTTTGGGCGACGCCGGAATCCATGGCCGCCTGGGCGACCGCCTTGGGCACGGCGGTGATCAGGCGCGGATCGAACGGCGCCGGGATCAGGTATTCGGGGCCGTATTTGAGATGCGCCCCGGCATAGGCCGCATCGACCTCGTCGGGGACGTCCTCTCGCGCTAGTTCCGCCAGGGCGTTGGCGGCGGCGATCTTCATCTCTTCGTTGATGGTCCGCGCCCGAACGTCGAGTGCGCCGCGGAAAATATAGGGGAAGCCGAGCACATTGTTTATCTGGTTGGGATAGTCCGAACGCCCGGTGGCGATAATGGCGTCATCGCGAACGGCCTTGATCTCTTCCGGCGTGATCTCGGGGTCCGGGTTGGCCATGGCGAAAATAATCGGCCGGGCATTCATCGATTTGACCATGTCCTGGCTGACCGTGCCCTTGACCGAAAGGCCGAGGAATACATCGGCGCCCTTCATCGCCTCGGCCAGGGTGCGGGCCGTTGTCTCGCTGGCATGGGCCGATTTCCACTGGTTCATGCCTTCGGGGCGGCCTTTGTAGATGACCCCTTTGGAATCGCACATGATGACGTTGTTGCCGGGCAGCCCCATGACCTTGAACAACTCGACACAGGCGATGGAGGCGGCGCCGGCGCCGTTGACGACCATCTTGACCTGGTGAATGGCGCGCCCGGTCAGTTCCAGCGCATTGATCAGCCCGGCGGCGGTAATCACGGCGGTGCCGTGCTGGTCGTCGTGGAAAACCGGGATATCCATGATTTCGCGCAGGCGCTGTTCGATGATGAAGCATTCGGGCGCCTTGATGTCTTCGAGGTTGATGCCGCCGAAGGCCTTGCCCAGATAGCGCACACAGTTGACGAACTCATCCACGTCCTCGGTATCGATCTCGATATTGATGCCGTCAATATCGGCGAAGCGCTTGAACAGCACGGACTTGCCTTCCATCACCGGCTTTGCCGCCAGCGCCCCGATGTTGCCGAGGCCAAGGACGGCGGTGCCGTTGGTAATGACGCCGACGATGTTGCCCTTGGCCGTGTAGTCATAGGCGAGGGTCGGGTCGCGTTGGATTTCAAGACACGGCGTGGCGACGCCCGGCGAATAGGCCAGCGTCAGGTCGTGCTGCGTCGTCAGCGGCTTGGTCGCCTTGATTTCGAGCTTCCCCGGCCGTCCGCTGGCGTGCATGCGAAGCGCTTCCTGGCCAAGGGCCTCGTTTGATGGATCGTCCATTGTATTTAAATCCCAGTTCACCCGGCCCGAGCCACTCTAATCCCCCGCACAAGCACCTGCCCAAGGCTGCCCCCATTGTGCCCCAAGGATGGCATTGTGCGCCAAGGATGGCCGAAAATGAAAGCGCCATTGCCAACCCTGTGATAGGGTTGGGCGTCCGTCACGATCTTCGATTGTTTGACCATGCCCACAACGCCCGCCGTTAACGCCTCCGAGGCCGAAAAAAACGCCGACGGCGGATTCCCCCCGGATGCGGCCGGCAAGACCCCCTCTCCGAAGGCGAAACCAAAACCGAAACCAAAATCCAATGGGCCCCCAGACACCGTCACCCCGATGATGGTCCAGTACCTGGCGATCAAGGAGGATTGCGCCGATTGCCTGCTGTTTTACCGGATGGGGGATTTCTACGAGCTTTTCTTCGATGACGCCGCGGCCGCGGCCGGCGCGCTGGATATCGCGCTGACCAAGCGCGGCAAGCACTTAGGATCAGACATCCCGATGTGCGGGGTGCCGGTGCACAGCCACGAAACATACCTCAACCGGCTGATTAAAAAGGGCTTCAAGGTCGCCGTCTGTGAGCAGACCGAAGACCCGGCGGAAGCCAGGAAACGGGGCCCCAAGGCGATCGTCCGGCGCCAGGTGGTGAGGGTGGTGACGCCGGGAACGCTGACCGAAGACACGCTCTTGGAGGCACGGCGACACAATTTCCTGGCCGCCGCGGCGGAAGCGTCCGGCGGCCTCGGCATGGCATGGATCGATATGTCGACCGGCGACTTCCTGACCCAGGCCTTAAGCGTTGGCGATTTCGACGCCGCCCTGGCCCGGATCGCGCCCGGCGAACTGCTGATCGCCGAAGGGTTCCTGCAAAACCCGGCGCTCTATGAGACTTTCGCCGATTGGAAGGACCGCCTGAGCCCGCTGCCGCAGTCCCGTTTCGACAGCGTCAACGGCGAAAGGCGCCTGCAGGCCCTTTTCGGGGTCAAGACCCTCGATGCCTTCGGCGATTTTTCCCGCGCCGAACTGGCTGCCGCCGGCGCCCTGGTGGACTACGTCGAAATGACGCAAAAGGGCCGGCTGCCACGCCTCGCCCAGCCAAGGCGGATTGCCGAAGGCGAGGTGATGGAAATCGACGCCGCCACACGGCGTAACCTCGAGTTGACCCAGAGCCTGTCGGGGACGCTGAAAGGGTCTCTTTTGGGAGTCATCGACCAAACCGTCACCGGCGCCGGGGCCCGGCTCCTGGGTTCGCATCTGGCGGCGCCGCTGACCGATCCCGCGGCCATCAACGGGCGTCTCGACATGGTCCAGTATTTCGTCGAGGAAGAGCGGCTGGCGGAAACGCTGCGGGGAATCCTGAAACGCTGCCCCGATATCGAACGCGCCTTGACCCGGCTGACCATCGGGCGCGGCGGCCCCCGCGACCTGGCGGCGGTGCGCGACGGGCTGGCGGCGGCGGTGGAACTTCGCTCAGACCTCGAAGCCGCCGCCAAGGAAGCAACCGAAAGCGCGCCGGAAGGGATTTCCAGCGCCGTCCAGGACCTCGGCCGCCATGACGAAATTATCGGCCGCTTGCGCCGCGCCTTGGCCGAGGAACTGCCCCTTTACGCCCGCGACGGCGGCTTTATCGGCAAGGACTATTCGCCGGAATTGGATGAATTCCGCACCCTGAGGGACGAAAGCCGCCGCCTG
>JADFMB010000063.1 GCA_022564115.1 Pseudomonadota bacterium | reverse complement strand
CATCACCCAACTCGACACCAGCACAAACTACGCCGGTGACGGCACCGACGGCCTGACCAAGACCAAGGTGCTGACCGCCTTCGAAATGTTGGGCGAGGCCGATGTCCCCGACGACGGGGACCGTTTCGCCATTGTTGGCTGGAAACAGTGGAGCGACCTGCTGGCCATTCAGGAGTTCGCCAACGCCGATTACATCGGCGACGACGAACTGCCCTGGAAAGGCACCCAGGCCAAACGCTGGCTTGGCGCCTTGTGGACCCCGCATTCGGGTCTGACCAAGACCGGAACGACCCGGTTCTGCTACTGGTACCACAAGACAGCCATCGGCCAAGCCGTTGGGTCCGACGTCAAAACCGACATCACCTGGCACGGCGACCGGGCGGCCAACTTCATCAACAACATGATGAGCCAAGGCTCCTGCCTGATCGATACGTCCGGCGTGGTGTCCATGCGCTGTCTTGAATCGTAAGGAGGATTGTCATCATGGCATTTAGCTCCAAAGACCTGAGCGTTTTGGCCTATGCCAACGGCTTTACGCTCTGGCATTACACTACGGTCGATCTGGCCACCGACGTTGACACGTCAGGGTACTTCGACGATGCCGCGAACATCGTGCGCGTCGGCGACATGATCATGGCCAACGTCGATACCGACGGCACGCCGGCTTCCGGCATTTTCTTGATCAATGCCAACGCCGCCGGCGTCGTCGATGTGGCCGACATGACCACCGTCGGCGGCACCGACCTGGACTGACCGGCCGAAAAAAGAACGAAAAATCCCGTTCTTTCGCTGGCGCCCCGCGGGACAAAATCCCGTGGGGCGTTGGCGTTCCGGCACTTTTTGAGCCAATTCATGAATATAGAATTGAAAATTTTTAATAAAATCAATGTATTAATATAACTTATCCGCAATTCAATTAATTTCATCCCCTGATGTTTATAGCCTTTAATTTTTTATCCATAATTTGATTAATCAAAATTTAGTTATCTTATAACAAGTCAATTTTTCCATCAACCTTGAAAGGAGGCCACCCATGGCACTCAGCTCTATCGCTTTATCTTCGCGGGCGCTCTTGAAACTGGGCGCCGACACCATCGCGTCCTTCGACGAAGGCACCGCCGAAGCGGAAGTGGCGGCCAACCTCTATCCTTCCACCCGGGACGCGCTTCTTTCCGCCCATCCCTGGAGCTTCGCCACCGCCCAAGCGGTCTTGCCGAAGCTCGCCGACCAACCGGTCGCGGATTTTTCCACCGCTTTTCAACTGCCCTCGGATTTTCTGCGTGCCTTGTCGGCCGGTCCCAGCGGCCGCGGCCGGGGCATGGAATACCGTATCGCCGAAAGGCGGCTGCATACGAATTCTTCCGACGCCGTCCTCTCCTACATCTTCCGTCCCGATGAAACGGATTTTCCGCCCTTCTTCGATCAGGTGTTGATTACCCGTCTGGCGGCCGAATTCTGTATTCCGCTTACCGAAAGCACGACCCGGTCGGAAAGCCTGCACAAATTGGCCGAGGCCGAATTCCGCCGCGCCAAGATGATCGACTCGCAGCAGGACACTCCGGGGCGGATCGAGGATTTCTTGTTGGTGGAGGTACGCAGCTGATGCCCCGCCTGACCATCCATAAGACCAGCTTTACCTCGGGCGAGGTTTCGCCCCGTCTCCTGGGACGCGGCGACCTGCGCGCCTATGAAAACGGCGCCGCCAAACTTCGCAACGTTTTCGTTCATCCGACAGGCGGCGTCACCCGCCGTCATGGATTTCGCTACATGGACACGGCGCGCGGCAACGGGCGGCTTGTTTCCTTCGAATTCAACACCGAACAGGTCTACCTGCTGGTGTTCACCGACTTGTTCGTCGACGCCTACCGGGACGGAACCAAGGTCGCCAGCTTCGCCACGCCCTGGACCGAGGCGCAAATCAAGCAGATCGTCTGGGTACAAACCGCCGATACCCTTTTGGTGGTGCATCCCGACGTGGCGCCTAAGAAGATCACCCGAACATCGGATACCAGTTGGACCGTCACCGATTGGACGTTTGTCGAGGACCAGGGCCGGATTTTCCAGCCCCATCACAAGTTCGCCGATGAAGCCGTCACCCTGACCGCCAGCGCCACCACCGGCACCATCACCCTGACCGCCTCGGTGGATGTTTTCGTCGCCGGCCACGTGGGCACCCGCTTCAGGCTCGAGAACAAGGAAGTCGAAATTACCGCCTATACCTCCGCCACCCAGGCCCAGGCATCGGTGAAGGAGACGCTCGCCGGAACCACCGCCACCAAGGACTGGGAGGAACAATCGTTTTCCTCCGTTCGCGGGTGGCCGGTCTCCATCAGCTTCCATCAGGACCGGATGGTGATTGGCGGTTCCCGGGACCTGCCGCACCGGCTGTGGCTGTCGAAATCGTCGGACCTGTTCAACTTCGACCTCGCCACGGGGCTCGACGACGAAGCCATCGAATTCGCCATCCTTTCCGACCAGGTCAATGCAATCCGCGCCGTATTTTCCGGCCGCCACCTGCAGGTTTTCACCTCTGGCGCCGAGTGGATGGTCACCGGCGATCCCTTGACGCCCGGCAACGTGCAGCTTCGCCGCCAGACCCGCATCGGATCTCCGACCGACAAAACGGTGCCGCCCCGGGATGTCGACGGCGCGACGCTGTTCGTTCCCCGGAACGGGCCCGAGTTGAGGGAGTTCCTGTTTACCGACATCGAGCAGGCCTATCAGGCCACCGACCTGGCGACGCTGGCGCAGCATCTCATCGAGGTCCCCATCGATCAGGATTTCGACACCGCCAACCGGCTGTTTTTCATGGTCATGAAAAACGGCGATCTCGCCACGGTCACTATTTTCCGGTCCGAACAGGTCACCGCCTGGACGTTACAGCAAACGGCGGGTGATTTCCGGTTCGTGGCCCTGGTCGGAAACTCGCCCTACTTCCTGGTATCCCGAACCGGGGGCGTCTACATCGAAAAGATCGAAGCCGGTTTGAACGTGGACTCCGGCTTGACCGGTACCAGCGCAACGCCAAAAGCCACGTGGACCGGCCTCGACCATCTAGAGGGTGAAACCGTGACGATTTTGGCCGACGGCGCCCAGCAAGCGGATAAAACCGTGGTTTCCGGCGCCGTCACCCTCGATGAACCCGCCACCGGCGTTCAGATCGGCCTTGCCTATACCCATACGGTCGAACCCTTGCCGCCGGCGATCCTAACGGCCAGGGGCAGCAGCCAGGGCGGCAGGATCCGTCCGGTCGCCATTACCTTGCGGCTCCAGAATACGGCGGTGCTTAGGCTCGATACGGGCCGCGGATTTATCAACGTTCCTTTCAAGGGTTTCGGCAATGCCGTTCTCGACCAGCCGCCGCAACCCTTCACCGGCGACAAGACGGTCAGGGCGTTGGGCTGGCGCAAGGACGGCACCGTGCCTTTGTGGCGGATCGAGCAGGATACGCCGCTTCCCTTCACGCTGTTGTCCGTGACCACCAAAATCAACATCAACGGCTGATCGCCGGGGACCCTCTGTCCCGGCTTCGCAATCTACTCACCCCTAACAAAAGGAGAACCATCAATGGGCGGCATTGACCCAGCAACGGCGCTGTTCGCCGTCAAAACCGGCATCGGTTTAATCCAACAAAGACAACAGGCCCGCGCGCAAAACGCCGCGGCCGCGGCGGTGGCGCAATCCCAGACCCAACAGATCCGCAGGGCCCAGGAAATCCGCGAACGCCAACGCCGCGAACAATTGCGCCGGGCGCTGGCCAGCCAACGGGCCTCGTTCGGCGCCCAAGGCATCGGCCGCGGCGGGTCCGCCGACGCGGTCCTCAAGGGCCTTAGCGATGAAACCGAAAGACGGATTGGGGACGAGCGCGGCCTCAACGACCTTCGCATCGGCGACATCAATTTCGGGCTCGAACGACGCCGGCGGCGCAATTTGCTTGAACTGTCCAGCGCCCGAAACCGCGCCGCTTTCAATCTCTTAGGTAAGGGTCTCCAAAGCTTTTCCCTGCTGGAGCGCTGACCGAATCACTTGTTTAAAATGGAGGACTAAATGGCCGAAATGCACATCCAAATCGGCGATGTCTCGCCGAGAATCCAATATACGGGCGACGGCGCCCAGACTTTCTTCACCTATCCGTTTCCCATCTTTCAGGCCGCCGACATGGAGGTTTACCTGGATGATGTGAAACAGGCGACGGGGTTCACCGTCAACGGCGCCGGCCAAAGCGCCGGCGGCGACGTGACTTTCGATACCGCGCCGGCCAACGGCGTTGTCGTGACGCTCCGGCGCCGGCTCGCCATCCAGCGCACCAGTGATTTCCAGGAATCGGGCGAGTTTCGCTCCAAGGTCATCAACGATGAACTGGACTACCTGACCGCCGCCCTGCAACAGGTTTCCGACGATGGCGATCGGACGTTGCGGCTCGGCGCCACCGATCCGACGGCGTCGCTGACGCTCCCCGACAAAGCGGCCCGGACGAACATGTACCTGGGCTTCGACGCCAATGGCGACCCCATCGCCACCGACGCCAGCGGGCCCGTGGGGCCGACGGGGCCGGCGGGATCGGACGGGTCATACACATCCGTCAGCGACGGACTTACCGAAGTTACGGCTTCGCAGATCGCCGTCGATCTGGCGGCGACGCCGGGCCTTGAATTTTCCGGCGGACACCTGCAAGCGAAAGTCGATAGCGCGACGATTTCGCGCACCGCCGGCGGCCTGGCTATTGCGGCCGGCGGCGTCGGCACCACGGAACTTTCCCTTTCCACCGTCGCCCAGGCCGAAGCCGAGGCAGGAACCGCAACCACGGAACGCTTGTGGACGGCGGAACGGGTTAAACAAGCGATTGAAGTTCTTGGTGGTGGTGGCCTGGAACTCGTCTCTCACCAGACGCCTTCCGCCGCCGCCAATGTCGCCTTCACCGGCCTGGCGGCGACCGGCATCTACATGCTGTTTTACTCGTTCGACTTCGACACTAATCAGGTCTACCTGCGGATGCAGGTCGGGACCGGGGGCACACCGACTTACCAGACCACCAACTATGCTGGGTACGGGATGGGAAATGATTTTAGTTCGGGTGGTGCGCTTGCTCCCGTGGGACAGCAACGCCACGCCGAAGCATCCATGCGTCTCGGGGAACACAGAAACACCAATCGAGTGGGCAACCAAACGGGGGATGCCCTGAATGGAAAGCTTTTCTTCTGCTACCCGGGCGACACCGACAAATACTTCGCCATGACGCACGAAGAGTGGGGTCAGGCGACAACCGACCCCGGTTCCCGCCGGGGGTTTCATAACAACGGCTCGGGCTCCTGGGAAAACGCCCTGACGGCCGTTACCGCCTTCAAGCTGTTTCCCGACAGCGGCAATCTCTCCGGCAAATGCACCTTGTTCAGATTTAAGGAGGTTTAAAAATGAAAACCCTTTCCGACGGAACCCAGGTCAGCGACGATACCCCGACAAAGATTACGGACGGCGAAGTCACCGCCTTGAAGGGCACCGAACTGGCGGATTTCAATGACCGCAAGGCGGCTCATTCTCAAATGCTGGTAGATGAAGCCGCCGCCCAGGCCGTTTACGAGGCGACGGAAAAATACAAGGACGACCGCCGCGCCGCCTACGGCCCCGTCGAGGGCCAGTTGGACATGATCTACTGGGATCAGGTCAACGCCACGACGATCTGGCGCGATCACGTGACGGCGGTCAAGGCCGCGCATCCGAAGCCGGCGTAAGACAACGAACCGGAAATCTTTCCCGCCCGCTTTAGTGTGTGGTGGGTTTTTTTATGCGCCCAGGAGGACCCATGACTGAGGAAAACGATGCAAACGAGTCCATATCGGGGACCGTGGTGACGGCGTTGGGCAGAACGCGCAACGACCTGGGCGCCCGGCTCCCCGCCCTGATCGAAGCGGCGCTTCGGCGTTACGAAGAATTCACTGACGCCAAACAACCGCCAACCGAGGCCAAGGCTTTCGCCGCCCACGCCGCCGCCTGTCGAGCGGCCATGGCGCACTTGGAGCAGCTCTTGAAACTGGCTCTTTCCCTTAACGGCGAAGGGGCGGCCACGCCTCCCGGCGAGGACATAAACCGCCTGATCGCCGACGCCGAGGCGGCGTTGGAAAAAACGGCCAACGATACCTGACTCCCCCACGGGGGACTTGCGCACCTAAAGGAGAACACCCATGCATCCCGATCCCTTCGGAGACCGGCCCGGCTTCCGCTATATCCCCGATCCCCTGGGGCGTTTGAACCAGGGGCATTTTGTGCGCGAGCGCGACCTGCCCGATCCCTTCGGCCGCCTTATGGCCAAACCGGAGCCAGAACCAGAGATCTCCAACTTTCGTAATCCCCTCCGAATCCGCGATTCCGTCGGTATTGAGGGCCGCAACAACCGCCGGGATGTCGCCAAGGTAGAAAGCCTATTCGGACGCTTAGGTGAGCTCAATCTTGACGAGACCAACGGCGTGACCGGCTTCGCGGGAGCGCGTCTCGATGAAGCCATCCGAAGGTTTCAAAAACGCAACCAATTGAAAGTGGACGGACAAGTAACCCCAGGCGGCGAAACCATCACCACGACCGGCGCTGTGCTTGCGGCCAGTGAAAAAAAACCGGATTCCGAGAATGACAAAGGTGACAAACCGGATGAACACCTGATACCGGAGCGGCCCGGAGATACACGTGATCCCATGGAAACAAATCCGTCTGTACCGAGAACTCGTGATAAGGGTGAGTTTGACATAGAATGGTGGAACTTTGACCCTCCTATTGGAAAACGCACTTGATAGTAGCGAGCCCTTAGCCCAGACTCCTATTCATGGAATGGCTGTTATTTCTCTCTCTCGGGGTCATTGGAGTGGAAAGTCCACCACCCGTGGCCTACTCCACTCGTACTGAGTGCGTCGAGGCCGCCAAAAAAATCACCGGCGAAAATAAATGGCTTCATTATTTAGAGATTGAGCCGGGTGCGCTGAAAGCTGAACCTGGGGTTTTAAGGCCCACGGTTTCTTGCAAACCGGCGGAATGGAGCAAAAATCCAAAAGGTTATCCAAAAGGTTCACGATGAACCAACACATATCTTGAACGCCGCCGCCCAAAACCGGGTGGCTTTTTTGTGTCCAACGATAAAGAAAGGCCCCCATGAAACCCCCCGACTTCGACGTCTTCACCGCCATCTGGAACCGACACCAGGGGCTGGAGACGCCGGAGGTCCATGTCGACATCGCCCGTTGGCTGGCCGAAAGCTGGCGCGCGGGCGACCGGGAACTGCTGTTGCTGGCCTTCCGCAACGCCGGCAAATCGACGCTGGTGGGGTTGTTCTCGGCCTGGCTCCTGGCCCTGGACCCGAACCTGCGGATTCTCGTCCTGGCGGCGGACCATGCGCTCGCCGGAAAAATGGTCCGTTTCGTCAAGCGCGTCATCGAACGCCACCCCCTGACCCGGGGCTTGAAACCCAACCGCGCCGATCAATGGGCTCAAGCGCAGTTCACCATCAACCGAACGCGCGAGCTCCGCGACCCTTCGATGCTGGCCAAGGGCATCGGCGCCAACGTCACCGGGTCCCGGGCCGACGTTGTCATCTGCGACGACGTCGAGGTCCCCAACACGTGCGACACCCCGCCCAAGCGCGCCGATTTGCGTCAGCGTCTGGACGAGATCGATTACGTTTTGGTGCCGGGCGGATTGCAGCTTTACGCCGGCACCCCCCATACCTACTACACCATCTACGCCGCCGACCCCCGGCCAGAGACCGGCGAGGAGCAGACGTATCTGGCGGGCTTTAAGCGCCTCGAGGTGCCGCTCCTGGACGCCAAGGGGGAAAGCCGCTGGCCCGAACATTTCCCGCAGGAAAAAATCGACGCTATCAAGCGCCGCACCGGACCGAATAAATTCAAGAGCCAAATGTTGTTACACCCGGTCAACATCGCCGAAGGGCGGCTCGACCCCGACCGGCTCCGGCTTTATGACGGCGACCTCGTCTATACCGAGGCCAACGGCGAAGCGAAACTGATGCTAGGCCCACGGCGCTTGGTTTCCGCGTCGTGCTGGTGGGACCCGTCGTTCGGATCACCGGAAAAAGGCGACGCCAGCGTCATCGCCGTCCTGTTCACCGATGAAGAAGGCGATTACCGGCTGCACGCCGTCCGATACCTGGAGCACGACCCTCACCTGGTGGAATCCGTGGACGAGGCGACGCAGCTCTGCCGCCAGGTCGCCGCCTTCGCCCATCGCCATTACCTACCGGCGGTGACATTGGAGACCAACGGCCTCGGGCGGTTCCTGCCGGGGCTCTTGAGGCGCGAGCTTGTGGCCGCCGGCCTCCAGTGCGCGGTCCTCGAGAAAGCCTCGCACCGGTCCAAGGATCTCCGCATCGTCGATGCCTTCGACGCCGTGCTGGCGGCCGGAAGGCTGCATGCCCACCGCGACGTCTTCTCGACACCATTCCTCACCGAGATGCGCGAATGGCGGCCCGGCGCTAAGGGGCGCGACGACGGTCTGGACGCAGTGTCGGGGTGTTTGCTGGCGGAACCGGTGCGCCTGCCGCGCCTGGCCCCGCCCGCCACCAAGGACATCAAGGCCCGGGCCAACTGGCGGCCCGGCTCGCAAGGCTTCAAGGCCAAGACGGAGTTCAGCGTTTGATAGCTGAGATCACGACGACGATGATGAAATAGAGGATTAATGAACCAACCAGAGCGTTAACGAGAAAAAATGTTGACCAAAAACTTTTAAACCCGCCTCCCGTAAGGAAATCTATCGCGAAGTCAGCGATGATCAGGCCGACGAAAATTGGCCACCTCTTCGATACATTCGATTTGAACCGTTCCTTGAAGCTGGAATTCAGGCGTCCAGTTGATTTTTCCGTGTTCATCCAGTCAACCGCTCAATCAAATTTAGCAAAGGAAGCTTGATATGCTGAATCCCATTCAAACACTAACGTTAATTGAAAGAATTCTTAAAGTTGCAGCGAAGAAAGCTGGCCGTAAAACTACTGATGCCCTTACCGGCAGAGATGATCCTTTTGACATAGATAAGAAATTACCGGGGCCTCTATCTATAGTTGGTCGTATCAAAGGCTTGAGTGGCGCCGAAGCGGCAGCCGACGAAGTTATCGCCAAGCTTCGTGATTCGGGTGTTGAACCCAAACAAATCAATTACGGAAGGATCGTCGACGAAATCGAAAAAGGCGTGCTCAAGGGCGGCCTCCCGGTGGATAAGGTCAAGGATTCGGTTTTTGAGTTAGAAAGGAAACGGATCGACGCCGAAACTATCGATCCGACTCCCCCTCGGGAGGAAACTCGCCCCAAAGACCCGTTGCCGGAAGAGAACGGCCCGTCCGGGGAGGGAAAACCCTCCGAAAAGGACCCCATCGATCCTTCGGATTCCGGTTCCGAAGGAAAGCCCCAAAGCCATGACCTCGGCACCGGCACCGACGCCGGCGACGACGATCTGGAAAACGCCTCCCCCGAGGCGAAGACGTTCATGAAAAACCTTCTCGAGCCCGGCGACACGGTGGACGAGATCATGATGAAGAAACCCGAGGACCTGACCGAGGGCGAGGTCCGGGAAATCATGATCGCGCGCATGGACGCCACGACCGAGGACGAGCGCGAAAGGCTGTTCAAGGCCGAGAAGGGCTTCTTCGACCATTTCTTCGGAAACGAGCCCGCCGGAACCGACGCCGTCGGGCGCACGATGGAGCCGAAACCCATCCGCCCCATCCCCGAAATCCCGAAGCCCATCGCGACCGCCGACGGCGAGCCTTTGCAGGACGGCCTCAAACGCATCGGCCGCAAGGTCGTCCGCGACGCCAGGGACGACGGCCTGGCTTCCGTCATTAAGCGCCTGCAAGGAGGGCTCAACCTGCTGGGCGAGGCGAAAGCGCCGAAGGACGGCGCCGCCCCCTTGGAGCAGTTGAAACAGGACGGCGTCTTCGGGCCGAAGTCCCGCTCCGGCCTCAGGCGCGCGGTCACCACCTTGGGCGTGCCGAAGGTGGAGGAAGGCCTGGCCTTGGCCCGCTTCGGCGAGTTCGCCCGCGATGGCCGGAAACAGGGCTTCGAAATATTGCGCGTGGCGACGGAAAAAAGCTTCGCAACCTTGTTCCGCAACCCGGCGAAGCCGGTGCGAAGGCCCGCCGATAGGGTTGAGAACGTGACCTTGCAAGAGACGCTTAACGACCTCGGCCGATCGCATTTCGGAAACGGGAAGTTTGCGTCCCTGAAGACCGACGGCGACATCGGCCCCCGGACCACGGAAACCTTCGCCCAACTTACCAGCGCCCTCGGGCCGGAACGCGTCACCAAACGCTTCGGGGAATTCCTGGGGTTCTTCTAGGCCGATACCAAAACCGACACCGACGCCGCCCCGGAAACCACGGGGGCGGCTTTTTTTTAATTAAAAGGAACACTCCCATGAAACACTCCATCAGACGAACCGTTCTTTCGGTTCTCGGCGGCCTGTTGCTGGCTTTCGCATCCGCCTTCCCCGACGCCCGGGCGGCCGCCGCCATGCTCTGTGGTTCCCGCAATGACGTGGCTGAAGACCTAGCCAAGAACCATGGGGAATTGCCCGTTTCATGGGGTCTCATCGGCAATAGCCATCTGATAGAGGTTTTTGTTTCACCCACCGGCGGCTTCACCATCATCGTCACCCGTCCGGACGGGCTCGCCTGCGTCATGGCGGCCGGTGAAAACTGGCAACCCCCGACGAAGCGCCCGAAAGGCGGCGACACTTGAGCCGTCCCGTATCTAATCGCCCTAATCCCAAGCGCCCCCAACCGGGGCTTTTTTTATGCCTTAACCAAAGGAGACAAGACCCATGCAAGAACCCGCCCTTAATTTGATCTGGTGGATCACGGCCGTCGAAATCCCCGCCTTGGCGGGACTTTTCTGGCTCGGCTGGCGAAACCGCCGCGACGCCGATGAGGCCATCGACGACACCCGGCACGAGTTCGAAACCGGGTTGACGTACGTGCGCGAAAACCTCGCCGCCTACAAGCTGGAGGTCGCCAAGTCCTATGTCTCGATCGCGTATCTGAAGGAGGTCGAACGCCGTCTGACGGCGCACCTGGTGCGCATCGAAAACAAGCTAGACGGAATTCCCCGTATCTTTTCGGGAGGCGCGTCATGAACGCCAAAACCGCAACGGCGAAAAAACCGGCGGCCCTGGTATGGCCAAAGCCGGCAAAACCGGAACCGGCCCCCAGGGCGCTCCGGAATCCGGCCGTCGAGACGCTCGCCCGCACCATTTACGGCGAGGCCCGGGGCGAGCTGGTGCGCGGCAAGGAAGCCGTCGCCGCCGTGGTCATGAACCGGGTCAGGCGGGCCATGGAACGGGGCGGCTATTGGTGGGGATCGACAGCCGAAGAGGTCTGCCTGCGGCCGTGGCAGTTCTCGTGCTGGAACGAAAACGACCCCAACCGGGAAAGGATTCTGGCCGTCGGCCGCGACAACCGGAACTTCCAATCGTGCCTGCGCATCGCCAGGCGGGCGCTGGCCGGCACGTTGAAGGACCCGACGGGGGGCGCCACCCACTACCACGCCAAGGGCATGACTCCGCCCTGGGCGAAGGACCGCAAGCCGTCGGCCGGGATCGGCCGGCACCGGTTCTACAACGACGTCGAATGACGGCCCCCAACATTCCGGAACTTCCACCAACCCGGGCTTTCCGGGTTTTTCATTGCAACCCAAGACCCCAAGGAGAAACACCATGAGCGACATTTCCTCCGGCGGCTTTTTGGCCGGCAAGAAGACCTACATCACCGCCATCACCGGCATCGTCGGCGCGCTTGGCGCCTATCTGGTCGGCGACATGACCCTGGTCGAGACGTTCCAGGTCGTCTGGCCGCTGATCAGCGTGGCGTTCCTGCGCAAGGGCATCGCCACAAGCCGATGACGGGCTGGGCCAACATCGTCGCGGGCCTCGTCCAGGCGTTCAACCTGATCGCCGGATGGGCCCGCGACAACGGCCTGCGCCGCCAGGGGGCGGAGAAGGCCGAACTGGAACGTTTAAGAAAACGCAAAAATATTCGGAGGAAAGCCGATGAAATCGACAGCCGGCCGGTGCCGGAAAGCGACCGCGATATTCTTGACCGCCTGTAGCTTAAGCGCCTGCGCCATCCCCGTCAGAATCGACGCCGACTGCGCGTGGTCGAAACCGATCCGGTTCAGCGAGGCGACGAAGGCGTGGCTCGCCGAACATGTTCCCTGGCCCGCCCCCGTCCGCGCCGACCTGGTGAAAATCGCGCGCCACAATGAGAAACACCGGACGTTTTGCGGGTGAGGGGTTTCTCCGGTGCTGGCCCGGCGGGGCGCTGTCATCAAATTCCGCTAGTAACAAAGGTTCCATAAACGATGACAAGAGCGAAAATTTCCGGAAGGAAAATCAATATGGGCATGACCAGTATGAGGAGTTGTTTATTGACGACATCCACAAAGGCGAAGGACTTGGTTAGCGGCAGCCAGAAACTCAGGAAAAGCGACCCGACCCCCCAAGCCCAGTAAAACGGCTCCATGGGAAACGAAATCTGGATACCAATGCCGAACATTGAAATTAACACCATTCCGTACATTCCGGGAACAATGAGGCCGTGCAGGATGGCGACAGGTTTCCACACCTTGTCCGGCCCTTCTCCGGACCAACGGCAAAATACCCAAAACTGCAGCAGAACGGATAAGGCGGTGATCCACGTGACGAACCAAAACGGGAAAGGGGCTTCGATATCCAATTTATGATTATAAAAAATAGATACCACATTAAAAAAAACGAAGGGCACGCCGATCAGGACGGCAAAGAACGAGAGGCCGAAAACCCATTGGTGTTTTTGGTGACGTTCCATGCCTTTTCCACGTCAAAAAGTGGCTAAACAGGTTACACAACTAATAGAACATAACAAGAATATTAATCAATCTTTCTTTGCAACGATTTTTACCACTACCCGCAACCCACTCCTTATCTATACACGAAAGGACCCAAGACCATGGAACCCGGAATCTATCTGGAAACAAAACCTGCCAAAGCTTCGAACCCGATTGGTGAAGAGGATTTCAAACTCGGCGACTTCAAACACGCGTATCTCGTCTACCGAAAACCCGATGGAACCTCGGAAGTCATCCGGGGCGGCCTGGGCGAAAACGGGAAAATCTCTGTTGAGACGCGCGAAAGCTTGGAAAATAGCAAGGACGCTCTAAAATCAGGCGAAGAACGGAAATCTCAACCCCTTCCGATACCTCCCGGGAAACTAGAGGAACCCTGGTCGAAGATGCGCGAAAAGGCGGAAGAAATCGGGAAGGCGGGCATCGATTACAGAACCGTGCCCAATATTGGAGACCCCGACCAAACAAGCAATTCCGTCGTCCGCGCGGCGCTCGACGTAGCCGGAGTGCCGCTGGAGAAGGCCCTGCCGGACGGAGTCACTCCCGACAAGCTTCCCGGCATCCGAGATAATCTGGCTGAGAAGATCGAGGAAACCCGCCGCGAGCGCGAACGCCCCAACCCCATCGAGGGCGAGATCGGCGGTACCGGCGACCAGAAACCGACGCCGCCCCCGACGGATCCCAGCGACCCGTCAGGCGACGACACCTCCGATGACGACACCTCCGACAAAGACTCGTCCGGCGACGGCCAGAACCAGAGCGCCCGCCTGCCCGATCCCGGCGACGACACCGGCAACGAGACCAAGGACTTCACGCCCGAACAGAAGAAACTGATGGACGACTTCGGCAAGAGCGACGGGCCGCTGGACGACATCC
>JADFMB010000062.1 GCA_022564115.1 Pseudomonadota bacterium | reverse complement strand
GTCAGCGCCGGCGTCCAGGGACTGCCAAAGGCGTTCGCTTGGTAGACGGCAAGCAAGAGGAGCGGCAACACAGCACCGACGACTGCGGCGGCCAAGTGTGTCGCAAGTCGACGTCGCTCCAGTCCGCGGCACGCCTTCCAGAGCCAATAGAGCCCAACGAGCGGGGCGGTCAGCAGCGCTTGATATTCCAGCACGCCGGAATAACCCACCAGCAACCCGAATCCCAAGGCACCGGCAGCCGATTTCCAGGCTCGACGCCTCGCCGTTGTATTTCTGGTCCTGGGGCTGGTGGCCGATGGAGGCAAAGGGAAAGACCCGGGTGTTGGCGCCGATGGTGGTGCGGCCGCTGACCACGACATGGGAGATCAACTCGATGCCGTCGCCGAGCTCGACCTCGGGGCCGATTGCCGAATAAGGGCCGATGGAGACGTTTTTGCCGATCTTGGCGTTTTCGTCGACGATGGCGGTTGGGTGAATATCGGTCATTGCGGTTCCACGATCATGGCGGAAAAGACGGCTTCCGCAATCAGGTTGTCATCGACCCGGGCTTCGCCCTTGAATTTCCATATTTTGCCCCGGCGCTGCTGTTTATCAATATGCAGGCATAGACGGTCATCGGGAAAGGCGGGCTTTCGGAAACGGGCCTTTTCAATGGACATGAAATAAACCACGCTTCCCGGCTGCTTGCCCATCGACGCGATCACCAAAACCGCCGAGGTCTGAGCCATGGCTTCGATGATCAGGACTCCGGGCATGATCGAGTGGCCGGGGAAGTGGCCTTTGAAATACGGTTCGTCCCCGTTCAGGGTCTTGATGCCGACGGCTCTGACGTCGGGAATGACGTCGATGACCCGGTCGATCATCAGGAAAGGTTCCCGGTGGGGGATCATGTCCATGATTTGCTCGAGGTCGTATGTCGTGCCGCCGGTTTTGGGTTTGTCGTTCATGTTTTTTTCGCTTTGTTCGCCATTTTCCGTATCATCGCCACCCCGCGCAGCCATTCGCGCATCGGCAGGGCCGGATACCCGCCGATGGTGGCGCCGGCCTCGATATCGCTCATGACGCCGGCTTTGGCGGAAATTCGGGCGCCGTCTCCTATATTCAAGTGACCGGCCAGCCCGGCCTGTCCTCCCAACATCACGAAATCGCCTATTTCCGTGCTCCCGGAAATGCCGACCTGGCTGACCACCAAACAGTTTTTCCCCAATTTCACGTTATGAGCAATCTGCACAAGATTATCAATTTTTGTTCCCTCGCCGATGACCGTATCGGGGCTGGAACCGCGGTCGATCGTTGTGTTGGCGCCGATGTCGACGTCGTCGCCGATGAGGACCCGGCCTAATTGAGGCACCCTGAGATGTTCCTTGGGCCCCGGCGCGAAGCCGTAACCGTCTTCGCCGACCCGCGCTCCGGCCAGGATGGTGACCCGATGGCCGATCAGGCAATAAGCCAGGCTCGCGTGGGCCCCGATCACGCAGTCATCTCCGATGACGACGCCATGGCCGATGGTCGCGTTGGCGCCGATATGACAGTCGCGCCCAATCTCCGCCCCGGGGCCGATGACGACGCCGGGAGCGACGGTGGTGCCTTCTCCCAGCTTCGCCGTTTCGTCGATGGGGGACGACCGTTCGGCGTAATTTTCCAACGCCGCCGGGGGATAAAAGGAATCGGCGACCCGGGCGTAGGCATGATAGGGTTCTTCGGTCAGCAACAAGGCCATGTCCTTTGGCGCCTTGGAAGCATGATCCGGATGAACCAGGCAAGCCCCGGCGCGGCTTTTGGTGAAGTTATCGGCATAGCGGGGGTTGTCGAGAAAGCTGATATGATCCGGTCCGGCCTCTAAAAGGGGCTGAACGTCTATGAACCGGGCTTCGGAATTGGCGCCTTCTCCGATGCTTGCCCCTGAAACCGCCGCCAGTTCATTTAGGGTAAATGGCCCGGCAGCGGTATAAAAGCGGGGGTCGGCCATGGTTTACTTTCCAGGTTTGGAAACTTTCACCGTCGGCAGTTTCTTGTCCAAACGGGTAAGAACTTCCTTGGTAATGTCCAAGGAAGTGACGGCATAAGCGGTCTGATTTTTGCGCAGGATCACGGCGAGATTCCGCTCATTGGCGATTTTCCAAACGATCCCGGTATAGGCCTTGTTGACGACGATCATTGCCTGGTTGCGCGATTTGTCCAATTCCCTTTGGCGCCGTTGGACCAAGCGCTGGACCTCGACAATCCTTTGTTCGAATTTCCGGCGTTTTTCGGCAAAAGCCTCGGGCGACAGAATGGTCCTCTGGCGGGCAAGTTCCTGGTTCGCGGTGCGGATTTCCTTGCGTTCCTTTTCGATTTCCTGCTCGAATTTGGTGCCGAATTTGGTGATTTGGTCCCGGATATTCTTTACCGCCAGGGCGTCGATGAGGATCCTCTGCACGTCAAGTACGGCAACGGGAATTTGGACTTCGACGATTTGTCCCTTCTGGAGTTTTTTTTCGCCTTCGCCCTTTGCAGGCTGAGCTTGCTGCGCCAGGGCGGGTAACGTCAACGCCCATAAACCTAGAAGCGCGGTGAGGGTTATTCTGTAAAACGGTGACAAGGGAACCTCCTAAAACCGGGTGCCGAAATTGATGCGAAAATTCTCCGTGATGTCAAAGTCTTCCTTAACGAGGGGGATGGCGGCGTCGACGCCGACGGGGCCAAACGGCGACTGCCAGGTCAGGCCCGTTCCAACGCCTACCCGCAGGGAGCTTTCATCCTGGACGAAAGATGCCGTCGGCTGAATTTTACCGGTGCTTCCGATGTCCGTAAACGCCCTGGCGCCGATACCCAATTCCTCCGGCAATCCAATCGGGAAGGCTAGTTGCAGCGACCCCGTATACATCCACTCCCCGCCCAGTGAATCCTGGGTCGAGGAATCCCTTGGCCCGATACCTCGTGAGGCAAACCCCCGAAGGCTGTCGCCACCGACATAGAAACGTTCCAACAGGTCAACGTCTTCGCCCAGGCCGATGATATAACCCGCCTTGCCGGACAGGGACAGAACCCATTGATCGGCAAGGGGAAAATATTTGACGGCGTTTATCTGGTTTCTGAAATGCCTGATGGTTCCGCCCAGGCCGGCTAAATCATTTTTAAATCGGATGAAATAACCACTCGTGGGGATCAGGGGGCTGTCGCGCTTGTCGTAGGTCAGGGCATGGGAAATTTCCGAGGTCGTATCGGTGCCGATTTCATCGCGGATTAACTGCGAGGCGGTATCGGAGACATCGGAAACCTTCGAAATCCGGAACCCATACCGCCAATCCTGCCTGAGGCTTTCGGTGATCAAATACCCCCCCCTCAGGCCGAAGCCTGTTCTATCCGTGTCGAAGGAACTGGAATCCTGGAGATCCTGGCTGACCCGGAAAAGATCAAAACCGGCGCGAATTTCACGGCCCATGAAATAAGGTTCGGTAAAGGAAAAATCGATTTCGCTTTTAAGCGCGGCAACGGTCAACGACAGAGACACCAACTGGCCCTTGCCGAGGAAGTTGCTTTCGGTGATGCTGATATCGCCGAGAATACCGTTGGTCGAGGAAAATCCGGCGCCGAAGCTCAGTTGACCGGTGGATTGTTCCTCGACACTCACTTTCAGGACCGATTTATCGGGGGAACTGCCCGGCAGCCGTTCGACCGATACGGATTCGAAGAACCCGAGGTTTTGGATGCGTTGTCGGGACCGGCGGAGCTTGGCCGAATTAAAGGCATCGCCTTCGACCAGCCGGAATTCACGGCGGATCACCTTGTCCTGGGTGCGAACGTTGCCGACGATTTCAATCCGCTCAACGAACACCCGCGGGCCTTCATTGACTTCGAAAACCACGTCGATGGTCTGGTTTTCGCGGTTGCGGTTGATTCTCGGGCGCACGTCAACAAAGGCGATGCCCAATTCACCGACCCTATTGGTCAGGGCGTTAATGGCCTTGTTGACCATATCGACGTCGTACCAGTCGCCCTCTTCAAATTCGACGGCTTCGTCGATGTCCTCTACCTTCAGGTCTCGCAAACGCACTTCGATTTCGACCTTGCCGAAACGGTATCGCGCCCCTTCCTCGACGGTGAAAGTAATGAAAAAATCCTTGCGGTTCGGGGTCAACTCGGCGAGGGCGGAAATAACGCGAAAATCAGCAAAGCCATCGGTTAGATAGAACCGCCGCAACAACTCCCGGTCGAAAGTCAGGCGATCCGGATCATATTTGTCATCGCTGGTAAAAAACCGCCACCATAGGGTTTCTTTTGTCTGAATGACGCCGCGCAGGCGGCTGTCACTGAACTCCCGGTTGCCGACGAAGCGAATGGAGCGGATTTCCGTTAGTTCGCCCTCATTGATCTCAAAAACAAGATCGACCCGGTTCTGTGGAAGTTGAATGACTTTCGGTTCAACGGTGGCGGCGAAACGTCCGCCCCGGCGATAAATACTCAAAAGGCGCTTAACGTCGTTTTGCACCTTTGTTCGGGTATAGATCACCCGTGGCCGAAGGGAGACCTCGGTTTCCAGTTCGGAGGTTTCCAATTTATCGTTGCCTTCAAAGGCAATGCGGTTGATGACGGGATTTTCGACAACGTTGACCACCAGCCTGTCACCTTGTCGGCGAAGGGTGACATCGGCGAAAAGACCGGTGGCGAACAGGCTTTTTAGGGAACGGTCGATGCGCGCCGGATCAAACGAGTCCCCTTCCTGTATAAGCAAATAGGATTTGACCGTTTCGGGCTCGATCCGCTGCGTTCCCTCGACGATAATTTCCTGAATGGCGCCGGCGTTCTGCGCGAGTTCAAGGGAATCGCGGCCCGGCCCGGCCTTTGCCGATAAAGGCAAAAGTCCAAAAGCCACGATAAGGAAAACAACGACTAAGAAGCGGTGCAAGCGCCTCAAGTAATCCCTCGGGTTTTTCAAAATTATGTGACGAGTTCTTTAATAAACTCGAAGACCCTTAATTGAACCAAATCGTTCCAGGTAACAAAAACCATTAGAATCAATACCAGAATCAGCCCAAAACGGAAACCGTATTCTTGAGCCTGCGGTCCCAAGGGGCGCCCCCGGATGGCTTCGACGGCAAAGAAAAGCAGGTGCCCGCCGTCCAATATGGGTATGGGAAATAGGTTGATAAGACCCAGATTGACCGACAAAACGGCCAAGAAAAAAATGAAGCTTTCAATTCCGCTTTGAAAAGTAATCCCCGCATATTGGACAATTCTGAGGGGGCCTCCGATGCCATCGGCGCTTTGCCGCCCGGTTATTACCTGGCCCAAGAAAGAAAGGGTTCTTTCAGTCAGGGAAGCGGTCTGTTTTATGCCCATCCAAACCGCCATCAGGGGGTTTTGGCGCTCGTAATACACCTGTTGGGGGTCGTAGCGAACGCCAAGAAGGCCGATTTCAACGGTCTTTCCCTCCGCCCCGGGCTGTTGGTGTCTTTTCGGGGTTGCCGCCAAGACCAATTCGGTATCTCCGCGTATGACCTTGATGCGCAAGGGGATTTCAGGTTGGGCGCTGACAATCCGGACAAGATCGGAAAACCATTCCACCGGTTCGCCGTCGATGCTGACGATGCGGTCGCCGACTTCGAACCCCGCCGCGGCGGCGGCTGATCCGGGCATGATATCTCCAACCCCCGCATAGGGCCGCGCCGCGCCGAATGTCGCCATCAGGCCGGCGATCAGAACCACGGACAGAAGAAAATTGGCGATCGGGCCGGCGGCCACGATCGCCGTTCGCTGGGCAAGGGTTTTGTGTTGAAAGGATACTGCTTTTTCCTCATCCGTCAGGGGCGTCTCATCCTCTTCCTCGTCACTGGGAAGGTCCGATTGTCCGAACATCTTGACGTAGCCGCCAAGGGGGATAATGCCGATTTTCCAGCGGGTGCCTGCTTTGTCGTTCCATCCGAATAATTCCGACCCGAAACCGACGGAAAAAACCTCGACCCGCACCTTGGCCAGCCGGGCGACCCAGAAATGCCCAAGCTCATGGAAAAAAACCAAAACCGTAAGCGCGATAAGGAAGGGAATGCCCCAATTCGCAGCCAGTTCAATGATGTTCATGAGATGCTTTCTGCTAAACGGTGATTAATTATCATTTTCCCGGCGGGTTGTGGTTTTTTTTAGCCGGAAATCCTGGCAACAATTTCCTCGGCGACGCGGCGGGCCTCGGTGTCGGCGTCGGCTACGTCATCCAGGTTGTCGAGTTTGCCGCGGGGGACAATATCCAGGGTTTCTTCCACCACCCGCGAAATGTCAAGAAAACCGATCCCGCGTTCAAGAAAATGATGCACCGCCACTTCGTTGGCCGCGTTCAACACCGTTGGCGCCGACCCCCCCGCCTTGAGGGCCTGGCGCGCCAGACGAAGGGCGGGAAACCGTTCGCTATCGGGCGGCTCGAAGGTCAGGGTGGCGATTTCCTCGAGCTTCAGCCTGGGCGAAGGCGCCTCCATCCTCTTAGGCCAGGCCAAGGCATAGGCGATGGGCGTGCGCATGTCGGGAGTGCCGAGCTGAGCCAGAACCGATCCGTCGACATAATCGACCATCGAGTGAATGACCGATTGCGGATGCACCAGAATCTCGATCCGGTCCTCGGGAACGGGGAAAAAATGAAAGGCCTCGATGAGCTCCAGGCCCTTGTTCATCATGGTCGCGGAATCAACGGAAATCTTGGCCCCCATGTCCCAATTGGGATGGTTTACGGCCTGTTCCGGGGTGACGTCGGCCATTTCCTTCAATGAAAACTCCCGGAACGGTCCCCCCGATGCGGTCAGGATAATCCGCTGGACCCTTTCGGCATTGTCGAAATCAAAAACCTGGAAAATGGCGCTGTGTTCTGAATCCACCGGCAACAGGGTGGCGCCGTTGGAATTGACCTCTCTGACGAACACGTCGCCGGCGGATACCAGGCATTCCTTGTTGGCCAGTCCGACCGTGGCGCCCCGGCGGACGGCAGTCAGCGTCGGCTTCAAGCCGGCCGCGCCGACGATCGAGGCCATGACCCAACTGGCCGGCCGGGCGGCGGCTTCGATGACCGCTTCCGGGCCGGCGGCAACGGCGACGCCGCTGCCGGCCAAGGCATCCTTAAGCTCGGTATACCCCTCCGGATCGGCAAGAACCGCCGATTGCGCCTTTAGCCGCAGGGCCTGTTCGGCCAAAAGCTTGACATTGCGGTTCGCCGTCAGTGCCTCGACGACAAAAGCGTCGGGGCTGTTTTCAATGAGTTCGACCGTGTTTGAACCGACCGAACCCGTGGACCCAAGTATGGTCACGCTTCGGGGGCCGCTATCCGCTTCGGGTGCGGTTTTCGAAGGGATCATGACCATGTCAATATGCCGCCTTTATTCACCGCGCCAATCATCGCGACAGCAACCGCCGCCGCCAACAGGCCATCAACGCGGTCGAACAAACCGCCATGCCCGGGAATAATAGCGCTGGTATCCTTTACCCTAAAATGCCTTTTGACCCAAGATTCCGCCAAGTCACCGGCCTGCGATATCAAGCCAATGGCGGCGCTCCACATGGCCAAGATCATAACACCATCCTTTGCCAAGATCACCGCCGTCAGGGCGCCGACGATGCCAGCGGCCCCCAATCCACCGAGCAGGCCCGACCAGGTTTTGTTGGGGCTGATGACGGGAGACAACTTTGCCCCGCCGATCAGCCGGCCGGCGCCATAGGCCGCCGTATCGGTCGCCCAAACCACCGCCAACAACCATAATAGGGTTTCCATGCCGGCCGCGGTGTCTGATCGCAGGTAAATAAGGGCGCCGCAAGGCACGATAATGTAAAAAAGCCCGCCCAAAAGCCACAAAATCCTACCGCCGCAAAGACGGTTCCATTCCCAGGCCAGGATAAGCGCCATCAAGCCGACGACGAATTCAAAAAAAGGCGTTCCAAAATAAACCGCCACAAGAACCCCCGGCGCGAGAACCCCGGCGGAGACGATACGCGCCGCCAAGTCCGAATGGGTGGAGTCACCCGCCTGTTGCGCCATATCGGCGTTCACGGCCATGGTATTCCCTCAGGGCGTTTTCGAAGTCTTGACCGGAAAATTCGGGCCACAGGGTGTCGATAAAAATCAATTCGGAATAAGCCAGTTGCCAAAGAAGGAAATTGCTGATCCTTTCCTCGCCGCTTGTCCGAATGAGAAGATCCGGATCAGGCATATCGGCGGTAAACAAACGTTCGGCGAATACGGTTTCGTCGATGTCATTGATGTCAAGGCGTCCCGCCGCGACATCTTCGGCGACCCGGCGCGCGGCGGCCGTGATCTCGGCCCGCCCGCCGTAGCTCAGCGCGATGGTCAACGTGAGGCGCGAATTATCCGCGGTCAGTTTTTCGGCGTTTCCGATCAACGACTGGATGTCCGGATCCAGACGCTGGCGCTCTCCGATCATCCTGAATCGAACGCCCTCTTCATGGAGTTCCTGGATTTCCTTCTTGAGATAATACCTCAACAGTCCCATGAGGTCCTTGACTTCACTCGCCGGACGTTTCCAGTTTTCGGAAGAAAACCCAAACAGAGTCAGATAGGACACCCCCATGGACGCCGCTGCCTTGACGGTATTCTTGACCGCCACGGCCCCTCGTTGATGGCCGACGGTGCGGGGCAGACCCTGGGCTTCCGCCCAACGTCCGTTGCCGTCCATGATGATGGCGACATGGATCGGAGGCGGAGGCGCCGTATCTTTTTGCAGCGGGACGGCTTTCATGCCATTAAACCTGTGTTATTTCCTGTTCCTTGTTGGTCAAGGATTCATCGATCTTGCCGACGTATTTATCGGTCAGTTCCTGAATTTCGTTGGCGTAATCGTGGTGTTCGTCCTTGGAAAGGTCGCCGTCTTTTTCGGAATTTTTCAGGTCGTCCATGGTGTGGCGGCGGACGTTTCGAACCGCGACACGGGCATCCTCGGCGTATTTGGCGGCGACTTTGGCCAGTTCAACGCGGCGTTCCTCCGTCAAGGTGGGGATGGGAACCCTGACCAATTGCCCGTCCGAGGATGGGTTCAAGCCGAGCGCGGAATCCATGATGGCTTTTTCAACCGCCTTCACCAGGCCCTTGTCCCAAACCTGGACGGTCAACATCCTCGGTTCCGGCACGCTGACGGTACCGACTTGATTCATTGGCATTTCCGAGCCGTAAGCCTCCACCATCAAAGGTTCCAGCAGGCTGATATTGGCGCGCCCCGTGCGCAGACCTCCGAATTCCTTGATCAGCACATCCACCGCGCCCTCCATCCGCCGGGTGACGTCCTTTTTAATGGCCTCGATGTCCGTACTCAAGGTCCTATCCCCCTGGATATGTAATCCGTCAGTTAATGATCGTATAGGTGCCCCCGCCGAATACCACCTCGGCGAAACCCCCCGGATTGTGAATGGAAAACACCAGGATTGGAACCTCGTTCTCGCGCGCCAGGGTGATGGCCGAGGCGTCCATGACCTTTAAATCCCGGGTCAGAACCTCTTGATAGGTCAGTTTGTCGAAACGTTTGGCTTTTTTGTTCTCTTGCGGATCCGAATCATAGACCCCGTCCACTTGCGTTCCCTTTAGCAGGGCATCGCAATTCATTTCCACGGCCCGCAACGCCGCCGCCGTGTCGGTGGTGAAGAACGGGTTGCCCGTCCCCGCCGCGAAGATCACTATCCGTCCCTTTTCCATGTGGCGGACGGCGCGGCGGCGGATATAGGGCTCGCAGACGGTGGCCATGGGGATGGCGGATTGGACCCGTGTCGGCACACCCTTGTTTTCAAGGGTGCTTTGCACCGCCAAGGCGTTGATCACGGTCGCCAGCATGCCCATGTAATCGGCGCTGGTGCGTTCGACCCCCTTGGCCGCCGAGGAAACGCCGCGAAAGATGTTGCCGGCGCCGATGACCAGGCAGATTTGCACGCCTTGGTCATGGACGCTTTTGACCTCGTCGCATATCCGCTCGATGGTGTCCGGGTCGATGCCGTATTGACGCTTCCCCATCAGGCCCTCTCCCGAGAGCTTCAACAGGATGCGCCGGTATTTTGGCGTCGAGGGCATGATCGTGTACCGTTCGATTTAAACGTTTCTCGCCAATGGCTTAAAGGGCGCAACGGGGTCGTCGATTAGGTCGCCATTGCAACCCATCGGCGGAGTCCGGATACAATTCCAGCCGCCCTTTTCAATCGCCGATGGCGGCGGCGACTTCGGCGGCTAAATTCTCTTTCTTCTTTTCAATACCCTCGCCGAGGATGAACAAACCGAACGCCGATATGGAAATTGCCGCCCCTGATTCCTTGGACGCCTCTTGCAGGACCTTTTCGACCTTGGTTTCGCCGTCGATGACGAAGGTCTGATCGAGCAGGCAGACTTCTTCAAAATACTTGCGCATTCGGCCCTCGACCATCTTTTCGATGATCTCTTCGGACTTTCCGGTTTCACGCGCCTGTTGGGCAAGGATTCCGCGTTCACGCTCGACCTCCGCCGGGTCCAGGCCGTCGCGGGAAACGGCCAAGGGCTTGACCGCCGCCACATGCATGGAAATCTGCTTGCCGAGGGCGTCTAGGGTTGCCGCATCGGCTTCCGATTCCAGGGCCGCCAACACCCCGATCCTGCCCAGCCCGGAGGCCAGGGAATTATGCACATAGGACGCTATAACCCCTTGGCCGACCTCGATGACCTGGACCCGGCGCAACGACATGTTCTCGCCGATGATGGCGATCAGATGGGTCAATTGTTCTTCGACCGTGCGTTCGGTTCCGGGGTATGCGGCGGCCTTCAGGGCGTCCAGATCGCCAGCCGATTCGAGGGCCAAGCCGGCCGTTGTTTTGACGAATTCCTGGAATTGCTCGTTGCGGGCAACGAAATCGGTTTCGGCGTTGACTTCGACCAAAGCGCCGCTGGCGCCGTCGATGGAAACCCCGACGAGGCCTTCCGAAGCGACCCGGCCCGCCTTCTTGGCCGCCGCCGCCAGGCCCTTGGTGCGAAGCCAGCCAACCGCCGCCTCATGGTCGCCGTCGGTTTCGACGAGCGCCTTCTTGCAATCCATCATCCCGGCGGCGGTCTCCTCGCGTAGCTTTTTGACCAGGGCGGCGGTAATTTCCGTCATCTTAAACCTCTTAGTTAATAATCGCCTTTAAGGCAATAAAATCACTCACAAATAATCAACCGGAAATCTTAATCCCGGGTCCGGAATTATGTCTTGGCCTTTTCTTCACCCTTGTCGGCGTCATCCTTTTTTCGGCCTTCGTCATCATCCCCCTTGGAGGGTTTTTTGGCCGATTTCGCGGGTTCGGATTTTTTCGCTTTTTCGGGTTCTTTTTTCCCGGCCGGGGCGGGTTCCTTCTTGTCCGCCGGCTTGTCCGCCGGCTTGTCCGCCGGCTTGACCACGAGCTTAGCCACCGGCTTGTCCTTTTTCGCCGCCGGCTTTTCGGCTTTTGTTTCAGATTTCTCTTCGGCCTTTTCTTCCGGTTTCTTGGCCTCTGGCTTTACCGGCTGTTTGACCTCGTTGGGCAGTTTCTCCACCGGGCCTTCGGGCGATTCGCCCAAATCCTTGCCGGCGCTGGTGACTTCCTGCTGGATGCCGTCCAGTACGGCGCCGACCATCAGTTCGCAATAAAGGTCAATGGCGCGGATGGCATCGTCGTTGCCGGGCACCGGAAAGTCGATTCCTTCGGGTTTGCTGTTGGAATCGATGATTCCGACAATGGGAATGTTCAGCTTATTGGCTTCGGCGACGGCAATGGCCTCTTTATTGGTGTCGATAACCACCAGAATATCTGGCAAGGCCCCCATTTCCTTGATACCGCCGAGCGCCCGTTCGAGCTTGGCCCTTTCCCGGGTCAGGCCAAGAAGCTCTTTTTTGGTCAGGCCAACGGTTTCCCCCGCCAACTGTTCGTCCAGGTCCCGCAAACGCTTGATGGAATTTGAAATCGTCCGCCAGTTGGTCATCATGCCGCCGAGCCAACGGTGATTGACGTAATACTGGCCGCACCGTTTGGCGGCTTCCGAGATCCTGTGCGTGGCCTGGCGTTTGGTGCCGACGAACAGCACCCGCCCGCCGGCGGCGGCGACGTCGCGAACGGCGACCATCGCCTGATGCAATAGCGGCACCGTCTTCTCCAGGTCGATGATGTGAATTTTGTTGCGGACCCCGAAAAGATATGGGGCCATCTTCGGGTTCCAGCGCCGCGTGTTATGTCCGAAATGAACGCCAGCTTCCAGGAGCTGGCGCATGGTAAAGGCGGGAAGCGCCATGGTCTTAATCCTTTTCCGGTTCTACCTCCGCGGACTCGGTCCCGCCACTGGGCCGGACACCGGAACGGCGAGTTGACGAATTTGCGTCATCCACCGCACGTCCGCGTGTGAAATCGGCGGGATTCATAGCTTTTAGGGCCGGTGATTGCAAGCGAAAACCCATGGGCCGGACTTCCGCGCCGGGGCCTTCGGGGGGCCAAGCTCAAGAGCCCATGATAGCCCCACCGGCGTTGATCGTTGAGCCTTTCGGCCACAAGGGTGCCGGAACCGCCGAAAGTCCGCCGAGGGCACCCGAAATGGCCCCGATCCTGGCGCCCTTGCCCGGCCCCGGCGCCTTTAGAGTTCCCGCGCCTCGACGATGCCGGGAATGGCGCGGACGGAATCCAGGAATTGCTTCGATACGGCGTACCCTTGGCGAAGCTCCACTTCCACTTCGCTGCCGTCTTCCAGACGTGTGATAAGCCTGACCTGCCCTTCCCCCCGCCGGCCGGCGGCCAAGACCTCGCGCAAGGCGGCCAGGGGAGCCTTGGAATCGACAACAATCGCCAAACCGGCGGCGGCCCCGGCGGCGGCGCGGTCCAGGGGTTGAAGCTCCTGCACGGAGAAGCGCGCGGTTTCGCCCTCGAACTGCACCGTGGCGCGGATGAAATAGGTACCGTCTTCCTCCAGGATGGCGCGGTGTTTGGCCAGGGTCTCGGAAAAGGCGATGGCTTCGAATTCGCCGGCGGTGTCTTCGAACGTCAAATAGGCGTAGCGGTTGCCCTTTTTCGACGTCCGTTCGCTGATCGCCAGCAAAGTCCCGGCCATGCGCCGGGGGCCCGGCTTACCGGCGGCGATGATGCTTTCGCATGTCTTGACTTTCAGCCTTTTAAGAATCTTCTCGAAATCATCCAGGGGGTGGGGTGAAAACCGGAAGCCGAAAGCCTCGCGCTCTTCCTTCAGGCGCTCCGGTTCAGGCCAGTCGGGAATTTCGGGCAGGGCGGGCACTTCCATGCCGGTCCCCGCTTCGTTGCCGCCGAACAACCCCATCTGGCCGCTGGAGCGTTCGCTTTGGGCGACGTTGGCGTGCCGAAGCAGGGTTTCGATGCCGTTAAAAACTTGTGCCCGGTTGGCGCAAAGGCCGTCGAAGGCGCCGGCCCGGGCAAGGTTTTCCATCTGCCGCTTGTTGACGACATGGGTATCGAGGCGCTGGGCTAAATCGAACAAGTCCCGGTAGGGTCCGTTTTCCTGGCGCTCGCCGACCAATTTCAACATCGCCGCTTCGCCGACGTTCTTGATCGCCGCCAGGGCGTAACGGATGACGGGCTCGCCCCCGGTGTCCCGCCCGGTATCCCGCCCGGTATCCCGATCGACGGTGAAGGCGACGCCCGACGCGTTGACGTCGGGACCCAAAAGCTCGATGCCAATTTTTTTCAGCTCGCGGTGGAAGACCTTGAGCTTGTCCGTATTGCCCATGTCCAAGGTCATCGACGCGGCCATGAATTCAACCGGGTGGTTGGCCTTCATGTAGGCCGTCTGGTAGGCGACCAGGGCATAAGCCGCGGCGTGGGATTTGTTGAAGCCGTAACCAGCGAAT
>JADFMB010000061.1 GCA_022564115.1 Pseudomonadota bacterium | reverse complement strand
CCCGGCTTCCGCAGCCGCGGCGAACTGCCTCTGGAGGCCCTGGACCACGCCCGGGCGGCGGACGCCGCGGAGGCGCTGGCCCGTATCGATGCCGCCAGCTACCGTTCCTTCAACCTTCTGATCGCCGACAGCGACAGCGCGTTCTGGCTGCGCTCCGCGGGCGGGGGGAACGGCACGGACGGCCCCTCGGACGTCGCGGTGAAAGAGCTGCCGCCGGGCCTGTCCATGTTCACGGCGTATGACCGAAACGACCCCCAATCGGCCCGGATGCGCATGTATCTGCCCCAATTCGAGGCGGCGCCACCGCCCGATCCCGGCGCCGGGGACTGGTCGGGGTGGACGTCCCTGCTGGCAAGCCGGCTTCACGACGCCGGAGCCGGCCAGGGCGGCGCCATGAACGTGGCCACGGAAGCCGGATTCGGGACCGTTTCGTCCTCCCTCATCGCCCTGCCCGCCGCCGGGCGCACGGGTGTGGGCCCGGTCTGGCTGTTTGCCGCGGGTCCCCCGGGGGACGTGCCCTTCGATCCGGTTTCCCTTTAGTTTCAATAGATTGCGAGCGGCGTTGTCTTGTCGGTGGACACCTGCTATATCAGGTTCTCATGCTCGGCACCGACGCCGGGCATCCCCATCATTGGAAGAAGAAGATGGCCAGACGCAGACAAATCTACGAAGGCAAGGCGAAGATCCTTTATGAGGGGCCCGAGCCCGGTACGCTGGTGCAGTATTTCAAGGATGACGCCACCGCCTTCAACAACAAGAAGAAAGGCGTCATCGCCGGCAAGGGCGTTATCAACAACCGGATTTCCGAGTATCTCATGACCCGGTTGAGCGATATCGGTGTCCCCACGCATTTCGTGCGCCGCCTCAACATGCGCGAGCAGTTGGTGCGCGAAGTTGAAATTATACCCGTAGAGGTAGTTGTCCGCAACATCGTCGCCGGCTCGCTGGCGGTGCGCCTGGGCATGGACGAAGGGACGCCGTTGCCGCGCTCCATCGTCGAGTACTATTACAAGTCCCCCGACGCCGACAAGCCGCTGGTCACCGAGGAACACATCACCGCCTTCGGCTGGGCGAGCCCCCAGGACCTGGACGACATCGTGCCGATGGCGCTGCGCGTCAACGATTTCCTGTCCGGCCTGTTCCTCGGCATCGGGCTGCGGCTGGTCGACGTCAGGCTCGAATTCGGCCGCCTGTGGGAGGACGAGCACATGCGGATCGTGCTCGCCGACGAGATCAGCCCCGACAACTGCCGGCTGTGGGACATCAAGACCAACGAGAAGATGGACAAGGACCGTTTCCGCCAAGGCCTCGGCAACGTCGAGGAGGCGTACCAGGAAGTCGCCCGCCGGCTCGGCATCCTGCCCGAAAGCGGCCCCCGCGACCTGCCGGGGCCGAAGGCCGTGCAGTGAACATTCGCCCGGCGACTGAGGGGCGAATATTCCAAGGGCCGGAAAGGCCCGTGGCAAGCGCGACCGCGCGCCCGAGCTTATGCGAGGAAAGCCCCAAGGGCCGGTGGGGATGCGGAGCATCCGCCCGGCGACTGAGGGGCGAATAAAAATGAAAGCCAAGGTCCACGTCACCCTCAAGCAAGGCGTCCTCGACCCGCAGGGCAAGGCGGTCGAAAACGCCCTTTCGGCGCTCGGCTTCGGCGGCGTTTCCGGCGTCCGCCAGGGCAAGGTCATCGAGTTCGAGCTCAACCAGACCGACCCCGAAAAGGCGCAGTCGCAAGTCGAGGAAATGTGCAGGAAGCTTCTCGCCAACACGGTGATCGAGGATTACGCCATCGACATCGGGGAATGATTCCCCCATGGCGTTCCCGGAGGGCTTCGAGTGGGATGAAGTCAAGCGGCAAGCAAATCTTTCCAAGCACGATATCGATTTCCGGGACCTCTGGGAAATGTTCGAAAGACCGGTCCACGAGGACTACGATCATCGGCACTCCGGCCGCGAGGACAGATGGCGGGTAATCGGAATCCTCCACGGGCGGTGTGTCTTCTGCGTCTACACTTGGCGAGACGGAAGACGTCGCATTGTTACGGTCAGACAAGCGACCAGGGATGAAAGCATGCTATACTTCAGATACTTCTGGTTCGAACCACTGAGTTGAGCCCAATAATGACTGATACCGGTGACGAATTCGAAGGCGCGGATGCCCCGACCCGTCCGGAAGACTGGACCGGTGCCGCCATTCGCCGGGGCGGTGCCCGTGGACCCTTGCGCGCCAAGCCGGGCGGGATGATGTTCTATGTCTTCCGGGCATCGAACGACCATTTGTTCTTCGGAGTGACGGACAAAAGGGACACCGGAGACCTGCCCGAGTGCCCTGAGGGCGGCGAATGGGAATTCTTCAAGAAATTCCCCGAGACAGGCCAGCCCAGGATCGGTTTTTCGGAAAAGGACGCCCGCGCCGACATCGAAAAACAAGGCTACCATCTCAACCAGGTTACCATCGAGTCGGGTGAGTCAACCGTCTCATCCGTTGCGTTCTAGTCTCAACGAGGCTGTTGCGTGTCGCCAAAAATTCTTTTTCGCCCATGAAGGCCGCCGTCATCGTCTTTCCCGGCTCCAACTGCGACCGCGACGTGCGGGTGGCGCTCGGCCAATCAATCGGCGCCCAGCCGGACATGGTCTGGCACGGCGAGGCGGAAATCCCCGAAACCGACCTGATCGTCGTCCCGGGCGGCTTTTCCTACGGCGATTACCTGCGTTCCGGGGCCATGGCGGCGCAATCGCCGGTGATGCGGGACGTGGTGGCGAAGGCCAGGAAAGGCGTGCCGGTGCTGGGCATCTGCAACGGCTTTCAGGTGCTGACCGAATGCGGGCTGCTGCCTGGGGCGCTGATGCGCAACGCGGGGCTGAAATTCGTCTGCAAGGACGTGTATCTCTCGGTCGAGGAGACGGAGTCGGTGTTTACCGGCGGCTACGAAAAGGGCCAGGTGATCCGCATCCCCATCGCCCATCACGACGGCAACTACTACGCCGACGACGAGACCCTCGACCGCCTCGAAGGCGACGGCCTGGTCGCGTTCAGCTATTGCGCGTCCGATGGCGGCCGCGCCAACGGCGCCAACCCCAACGGCTCGGCCCGCGACATCGCCGGAATCCTCAGTGACACCCGCACCGTTCTCGGCATGATGCCGCACCCGGAACGGCTGTCCGACCCGGCCCTGGGCGGCAACGACGGGCGGGCGATGTTCGATCATCTCGCCCGAGCCCTCGGCTGATGCTGCTGCCCCTTCACGACGACAACCCGTTAAAGAACATCCGCTTCCCGTACGTCACCGTCGCCTTCATCGCCGCCTGCGTGGCGGTGTTCGTGTTTCAGTTCACCCTCGGTGCCAGGGAAGAGCAGGTCTTTATCTACGGCTTCGGCGCCATCCCGGCGGTGCTGTTCGGGCAAACGGAGCTGCCCGTGGCGATGGCGCGGGCGCCGGCGGTGCTGACCCTGGTGACGTCGATGTTCCTGCACGGCGGCTTCATGCACCTGGCCGGCAACATGCTGTTCCTGTGGGTGCTCGGCGACAACGTCGAGGACGCCATGGGCCACAAGCGGTTCGTCACCTTCTACCTGGTGTGCGGGGTCGCCGCGGGGCTCGCCCACGCGGCGGTGGAACCGGGGTCCAGGATCCCGATGATCGGCGCCTCGGGCGCCATATCCGGAGTCATCGGGGCGTACCTGATGCTGCACCCCAAGGCCCGGATCAAGGTGCTGATTTCCTATTTCCTGGTCTGGCTGCCGGCCTATGTGGTGTTGGGGTTCTGGATCGGGTTCCAGTTTTTCTCCGCCGCCATGGCGGCCGGCGGCGCCGGCGGCGGCGTCGCCTGGTGGGCGCACATCGGCGGCTTCTTCGCCGGGGTGGCGCTGATCGCGCCGATGAAACGGAAAAACGTCGCCCTGTTCGACCGCGGCCTGCGGCGCTTCACCCTCAAGCCCGGCGTCGCCCGGCGCTCGCGCGTCCCCAAAAGCGGCCAAAACAAGGGCTGGGGGGGGCCGAAAGGCCCTTGGAGTTGAGGGGGAGCTAGGCGGTTCATTCGACCTTCTTGCGCTCCGCCTTGGTGCGTTTCGCCTTGGTTTGCTTCTTGATGGTGAGCTTTTTCCGCTTTTTCCGGACCTTCTTCTTTTGCGTCACCTTCCGCGACGACGTGGAGCGCCGCATGTCCTCGGGCAGGTCCGTTCTGGCTATTTCCTTCTTGCCGTTGGGCTGGCCGCCGGGCTGGCCGTTGGGCTGGCCGCCGGGCTGGCCGTTGGGCTGGCCGCCGGATTTCTTCTCCGGCTCCTCCAGGGCCAGCAGGGCGAGGTCGCGGTTGTGGGCGGCTTCGGCGTCCCTGGGGTTGAGCTTCAGCGCCTTGGTGTAGTTCTCGACCGCCTTATTGAACTGCTCGTTCAGCCCGTAGGCGACGCCCATGTTGTAGTACGCGATGCCCTTGGCGTCGGCCTGGAAGCGGTCGGAACCGGCGATCTTCGAACAGCCGCGGACCTGGGCGGCGAGGGCGGCCGTGCCGCTGTTGCATTGCTGGCGGTGGAAATCCATGTGGTCCGACGCCAGGGCCGGCGCCCCCGGCATCACCGTCATCAGCAAAGCGGCCAAGGCCGCGGCGCAAGTCTTTAAACGCATCATCGTCGGCCCGCTTGTTCCGGTTCTTTCCCGCCAACCTTATACCGCCGAACGTCCCGTTCGGTAAGGCCCAGGGCGGCGGCCCCGGCTCCGGAATCAGCTATCCTCGCTTTTTTTGACTTCCTCGACATCACGCTTGAGCTTCTGGGCATGCTGCCGGGCGCGTTCCTCGCGTTCGAGACGTTCCTGTTCATCCAGTTCCTTGCGCCGCTTCTTGCCTTCCTCGTCGGCACCGATGAGCTTTTTTAAAGCGTCAAACATGCGGCCCTCCTTTGCCATAGAGAACGCTATCACCCGCGCGCGGGCGACTTTCCTCACCGTCGGGCCCGCTTGTGTCCAGCGTCAAAAAAAAATGGATGGTCTCCGGCGACCCCAGCCGGGCCCTTCCGGTTGCAGGCCTAAGGATAACGCAGGCCGGAAAACGAGTCCATTGCGCGGTCGCGTCGAATTGACACGCGGCGGCAAACGGGCCAAGGGCGGGCCGAAAGGGCCGTGGGGGTGATGGGGGAGGTTTCGTCCGGGCGCGGGCGGTGGTGGGGGATCAGTCGTTGAATGCCTTGCGCCGACCGTTTCCGAAACTGGATTCGTGGCCATGGCGCCGGCGGTCCGGTCCAACGAAGCCCGCGGCCTTGATGAAGGGGCGGTCATGCCCGATCATCGCGACGATCCGCGAATAGATGACTTTCCCGGAGACCGGCTTGGTCAGATATTCCGTCTTGCCTAAGTCCCAGGCCGTGAAATCGCGGCGGTGTTTGGTATTCGCCGTGCTGATAATCACCGGAACGAACGGGTTGGGGCTGTCCGGGTCCGTGCGAAGCCGCTTTAGGAATGCCCTGCCGTCGAGATCGGGGGACCAGTCGCTTACGACAATATCGACCGGAAAAGCCTTGAACCGGTCAAAGGCAATTTCCGGATCGGCCGTGCTCAACATCGTCGGCACGCCAACCGAGCCGAAAACATCGATCAAAACGCCGCAAAGCAGCGTATTCTTTTCCACAATCAGGATGCTGTACTTCGACAGATTCAACATTTTTATAAACTGCCGCTTCCCCGCCGCATTACGGGCAGGAACCAACAGGCAGCCTCATGAGCAGGGATAAGTGTATGATTTTCGGGAATTTGACGCTGTATCAGATGTTACACTTGCGTCGTTTTTACCTGAAAGGCGGTTTCCTTCAGTTTTCCGTGGTCCCGGATGTAGAGCACCTTGCCCTGGCGTTCCACGACCTGTTCCTTGGCCAGCCTGCTGAAAATCCGGGCCACCGTCTGGCGGGTGACGCCGATGGTATACGCCATCTCAACATGGGTCGGAACCGGATATACCCGAAAACGATCCATGCGGCCGGGGTCAGGCTCTAAATAGCGCAGCAATTCCAGACAAACGCGTTGTTCCGCATCCATCAGGCTCAGAGCCTCGATGCGCTCATCGGTGTTGCGGATGATCCCCGCCAGCCGCTCCAGAAGGATCGAAGCCGGGCGTTCGTACTTGGTGACGAGTTGCATGAATTTCGCGCCCGGCAACGTTCCGACGGTACACATTGTTCTGGCGATGACCGTTGCCGAACGCGGTTTGCCGTCGATGGCCGTCAGCTCCCCGAACAAGTCGCCGGGCTTCAGGGACGCATAGGCAACGACTCGGCCCGTATCGGAATAATTGACCACCTGCGCGTTGCCCGAGAAGAGGAAAAACACCTCGTCCCGAGTGTCGCCGCGCGAAACGATTTGCGATCCGGCGCCATAGTGCCGGGTTGTGATTTCACTTGAAACCTTCTTTCTGACGTTTTTTGGCAACTCGGCGATTAACGGGATTGCATGGAACGCAACCGACGCCAAAGCCTTGACGTCACCACCGGGTGACTTTTTTAACCGGTTTTTTTCTTCCCCCGAATCGGTCATTCCCGTGCCATCCGTTAATTGTGCTTTGTTAAGTCCTACCAAGGTAACCCGCCGTATTCGTTGATCAGTTAGGTCATGACCTCATACAAGGATACGTGGCAAAAAATGAAATGGGACCCATCCCAAGGCATGCCCCTCGCCGGGCCGGGCCCGGTTCTCCGCCCGGTTCTTCGCCCGGTTCTCCGAAGATCAGGCATTGGAAGCCCGGCGCCGGTCCTTTCCCTCGGGAGAATCGCCGAGATGCCGGCGGCGGTCCGGACCGAAGAAGTTACCGACCCTGATGAAATGGCGGTCGTGCTCGATCAACGAGACGATCCGCGAATAGATGTGGTTCGCGGAAACGGGCTTGGTCAGATACTCCGTCATCCCCGTGTCCCGCGCCTTGCAAACGTCACGAAACTTCGATTTAGCCGAGCAGATAATCACCGGAACGAACGGGTTGGGGCTGTCCGGGTCCGTGCGAAGCCGCCTCAGGAATGCCAGGCCGTCGAGATCGGGGGACCAGTCGCTCATAACGATGTCGACGGGTACGGCCTTGAACAGATCGAAGGCGACCTCGGGGTCCGCCGTGCTCTGCACCGACGCCACGCCGAATGAGTTAAATACGTCTACCAACAATCTGCGCATGAGAAAATTGCTCTCAAGCAGCAAAATGCCGAGCTTTGACAAATTATACGGATTCACAAGCCAGCCCCCCTTTCCGGGACGTTAACTGGCAATCCCTCAACAGCCCCCGTTAACGGCGGGATGGTACACCTTGGAAAATTCCAAGGATAGTGGAATTTCGTCCTCCTCAACCCATGTCCCCACGCTTGGCGGGATGAGCCGGTTTCGTTGGCGGCCGACCGCCTGCCCTCCCCCGCTTCCGATATTGCCAGCCGCCGCTGATCTGCTAAAAAAGACCCATGAGCGACGCTTCCCCCGGCACGGGCCCCGACACCCCCGCCATCACCACCGCCATCACTCCTGAAATCGTCGAGCAACACGGCCTCAGCGAGGCCGAATACGCCAAGGTTTTGGACATCATGGGCCGCGAGCCAAACATCACCGAGCTCGGCATCTTCTCGGTCATGTGGTCTGAGCATTGCTCGTATAAATCCTCCAAAAAATGGCTGAAGACCCTACCCACCGAGGCCCCGTGGGTGATCCAGGGGCCGGGCGAGAACGCCGGCATCATCGACATCGGCGATAATCAGGCCGTCGTCTTCAAGATGGAAAGCCACAACCACCCGAGCTTCATCGAGCCCTACCAGGGCGCGGCGACCGGCGTCGGCGGCATCCTGCGCGACGTCTTCACCATGGGTGCCAGGCCCGTCGCCAACATGAATTCGCTGCGCTTCGGGCGCCCCGACCACCCCAAGACCCGGCACCTGGTGTCCGGCGTCGTCGCCGGCATCGGCGATTACGGCAACTGCGTCGGCGTGCCGACGGTGGGCGGCGAATGCACCTTTCACCGCGCCTACGACGGCAACATCCTGGTCAACGCCATGACCGTCGGCCTGGCCGACAAGGACAAGATCTTCTATTCGGCGGCGTCGGGCGCCGGCAACCCGATCGTCTACGTCGGATCGAAGACCGGGCGCGACGGCATCCACGGCGCGACCATGGCGTCGACCGAGTTCTCCGAGGATTCCGAAGCCAAGCGGCCGACGGTGCAGGTCGGCGACCCGTTCACCGAGAAGCTGTTGATCGAAGCCTGCCTGGAACTGATGGCGACGGACTGCATCGTCGCCATCCAGGACATGGGCGCGGCCGGGTTGACGTCTTCATCTTTCGAAATGGCGTCGAAGGGCGGCATGGGCGTCGAGCTCGACCTGGACAGGGTGCCGCAGCGCGAAGAGAACATGAGCGCCTACGAGATGATGCTGTCGGAATCCCAGGAAAGGATGCTGATGGTGCTGAAGCCCGGCGCCGAGGACGAGGCCCGGGCCGTGTTCGAGAAATGGGAGCTGGATTTCGCCGTCGTCGGCACGCTGACCGACACCGGGCACATGGTGCTGCGCCACAAGGGCGAAGTGGTGGCCGACCTGCCGATCGACCCGCTGGCCCAGGCGTCGCCGGAATACGACGAGGAACAACGCCCGTTCACCCCCAAGCCGAAACCCGAAGAAGTTTCCGCCGATGATGTGCCGGCGCCAAACGACCCGATGGCGGCGCTGGAGAAGCTGTTGGGATGCCCCGACCTGGCCGCCAAGCGCTGGATCTGGGAGCAGTACGACCACATGGTCATGGCCGATACTCTTGGCGGTGGCCGCCCCGGCGGCGACGCCGCCGTGATCCGCGTCCACGGCACCGACAAGGCGCTCGCCATCACCATCGACTGCACGCCGCGTTATTGCCTCGCCGACCCGGTGGAGGGCGGCAAACAGGCCGTCGCCGAGGCGTGGCGCAACCTGACGGCGACCGGCGCCAAGCCGCTGGCGATCACCGATTGCCTGAACTTCGGCAACCCGGAAAAGCCCGACATCATGGCCCAGTTCGTCGGCTGCATCGAAGGCATGAGGGAGGCCTGCACGGTGCTGGAATTCCCGGTGGTGTCGGGGAACGTGTCGCTCTACAACGAAACCGAGGGCCGCGCCGTGCCGCCGACACCGGCCATCGGCGGCGTCGGGTTGATCGAAAAATATGAAAACGCCGCGACGTTGGCCTTCAAGGCCGAATCCGAGACCATCGTGCTGGTCGGCGAAACGCAAGGGCACCTCGGCCAATCGCTCTATCTGCGCGAAATCGGAGGCCGCGAGGACGGCCCGCCGCCACCCGTGGATCTGGCGGCCGAGAAACGCAACGGCGATTTCGTGCGCGGCCTGATTACGGGGGGCCAAGTGACGGCGTGCCATGACGTTTCCGACGGCGGCCTCCTGGTGGCGGTGGCTGAAATGGCGCTGGCCGGTAATGTCGGCGCGACGATACAAGTGCCGGGAGGCGGCGAGGGCGGGGTGCCGGCCCACGCCTGGCTGTTCGGCGAGGACCAGGGACGCTACATCGTCACCACCATCGACGCGAAGGGGTTGCTGGCGGCGGCGGACAAGGCCGGGGTTCCGGTCCTGCAGGTCGGCATCACCGGCTCGGACGGGTTGTCGCTGATCGGCGGCGAGGCGGAAACGGCGCTCGATACCCTGCGCCAAATCCACGAAGGCTGGCTGCCGGATTACATGTCCGGGCCGTGAGCGGCCGCCAATGAAGGAGCCATGAAATGCTGAAAGTCCATGTCCTTGATGAACTCCATCATCATCGAAGCAACGTCGCCCATGGGGTCGAGGTGCCGGCGGGGGCCCGCCTGCTGTTCACCAACGGCCAGGTCGGCACCAAACCCGACGGTTCGACCCCCGAAGCGACGGCGGAACAGGTGGAGGTTATCTTCGAAAGGCTGAAGGCGGTCCTCAAGGCCGCCGACATGACCCTGAATGACATCGTCCGCTTCGACGTTTATATGACCGACCGGGCCGACATAGACCCCTTCGCCGAAGTGCGTGACCGGGTCATGGGCGATCACAAGCCGGGGACGACGCTGCTTGTCGTCAACGGGTTGGCCCGCCCGGAACTGAAGATCGAGATCGAGGCCGTCGCCGCAAAGGTGGATTGACACCGGCGCCGGTGCTGATCGCCGACAAAGGCTATGACAGCGGCGAAATTCGCGCCGCCTTCGTCATTTTCTATCTCAATCAATGAGTCCTGACCCTAGGGCCCGGATTTGGTTTTAGCCCCCCAACCCCATCAGGATGGCGCTCTTGGCGGGCCCCCTGCGCCCGTGGAAAAGCGCCTCGGCGACGTCGACGAGCCCGAGGCCGACACATTTTGAAACCTGTTGAAATCCGTCCGACACATGGTGGAAACATCGGTGTGTTTTTTAAGACGGCCGATGTCGGAATGCCCTCCGTTTCGGCGACCGGACAGTCAACGAACGGAGACACCAGCCGTTCCAGTCAACCCAGGGCCGTCGACCAACCGGTTAACGGTCTTGCATCAAGGAACATAGATGATGAATTTCTCGAATTTGAAGACCAAGCCCAAGATCCTGATCGGCATCTGCTCGCCCATGATCCTCCTATTGGTCCTGGGCGGCGTCGCCGTCTACAACATCAACACCATCGTCAAGACCAGCGGATGGGTCGATCATACCCGCGTCGTGCTGGCCGAGGCCTCGGGCATCATCGGTTCGGCGGTCGATATGGAAACCGGCATGCGCGGTTATCTGCTGGCCGGGGAGGAGGGTTTTCTCGATCCCTACAAAGGCGGCGAGAAACAAACCTACGAAAGGATCGGCAGTCTGAAAGAGACGGTCAACGACAACCCGAAGCAGGTCAAGCGACTGGAAGAGGTGGAAAAGATCCTGCGCGAATGGCAGTCGGAAGTGACCGAACCGACCATCGGCCTGCGCCGCGAGATCGGCGACGCCAAGACCATGAACGACATGGCCGACCTTGTCGGCGAAGCCCGCGGCAAGAAATTCTTCGATAAGTTCCGCGGCCAGATCGCCACATTTATCGGCCGCGAAGCGTCCCTTCTGAAGGAACGCCGGGCCGAGTTTCAAACCGCCCAAGGATCGGTCGGTGAGAATTTCAAGCTGGTCAACGACACGGTGGGATGGGTCGACCACACCCATGTAGTTTTGGCCCAGGCGGCCAGCATTCTGGCTCATGCCGTGGATATGGAAACCGGCATGCGCGGATTTCTGCTGGCCGGCAGGGAAGAGTTCCTGGCGCCCTATAAGAATGGCCAGAAGGCGTTCTTTGCCGGGATGAAAGACTTGCAGAAGACGGTCGACGACAATCCGGCGCAGGTGGCGCGCCTCAAGAAGACCGAAAAAATCATCGGCGACTGGATTGCCCAGGTCACCGATCCGGCGATCAAAATGCGCCGCCAGGTGGGGCCCGGCAAAGGATCCGTGACCCTGCAAGATATCGAGACCCTGGTGGCGGCCAAAAAGGGCAAGGTGTTTTTCGACGCCTTCCGCGCCGGTATCGCCGAGTTTTCCAAGATCGAAGCGGATCTGATGGCGAAACGCCAGCAAACGGCCGTGACGGCGAAAAAGAAGGTGGATGACGGTCTCGCTGTCATGAAGACCAACGAAGGCTGGGTGACCCACACCTACGAGGTCATCGAACGTGCCAATTCCATCCTGGCGTCGGCCGTGAATATGGAAACCGGCATGCGCGGTTATCTGCTGGCCGGCGAGGAAGGCTTCCTGGCGCCCTATACAGACGGGTCCAAGAGGTTCTTCGAGTTGACCGCCAGTCTCAGTAAAACGGTCAACGACAACCCGGCGCAGGTGAAACTGCTGGCCGAGACCGTGGACAACATCAAAGCCTGGAAAAGTGAAGTCACCGAACCGACCATCGCGCTGCGCCGCCAGATCGGCGACGCCAAGACCATGGACGACATGGCCGATGTGGTCGGACAGGCCAAAGGCAAGGTTTACTTCGATAAGTTCCGCCAGATCATGGCCGACTTCGGGGCCGAGGAAGAGGGGTTGATGAAACAGCGCCAGGAGGACAACCTCTCGACGGTTAGCAACACCTACTTCATCATCGCCGCTTGCATCATCCTGGCCATCGCCATCGGCGTCACGTTGGCATGGCTGATCGGTAACGCCATCGCCAACCCGATAATACTCATGACAAGGACCATGGGCGAGCTCGCGGAAGGTAACCTGGAAGTCGACATTCCCGCCCAGGGTCGCGTGGACGAAATCGGCGACATGGCGGCGACCGTCCAGGTGTTCAAGGACAACGCCATCAAAGTGAAGGAAATGACGGCCGAACAAGAGGCCTCGAGGGCCGACCAGGAAGCCAAGGAGAAGCACGATCAAGAGGAGAAAGAAGCGGCCGCCAAACGCACCGAGGAAGAGAAGCGCGAGACGATGGTCAAGCTTGCCGACGACTTCGAAACCTCCGTCGGCCAGGTCGTGCAATCGGTGACGTCGTCGTCCGCGCAGATGAAGGCCTCGGCCCAGGCCATGTCATCGACGGCCGAGGAGACCGACAGCCAGTCGACTGCGGTGGCGGCGGCGGCCGAACAGGCGTCGGCCAACGTGCAGACGGTGGCGGCGGCGGCCGAGGAGTTGTCGGCGTCGATCGCCGAGATCGGCCGCCAGGTGACGAAGTCCTCCGAGATCGCCGGCGATGCGGTCGAGAAGGCCCAGCAAACCGACGAACAGGTCCGGGGGCTGGCGAACGCGGCCAATAAAATCGGCGAGGTGGTGGAGATGATCACCGATATCGCCGAACAGACCAACCTGCTGGCCTTGAACGCCACCATCGAGGCGGCCCGCGCCGGCGACGCCGGCAAGGGCTTCGCCGTCGTTGCCTCCGAGGTCAAGTCGCTGGCCGCCCAGACGGCCAAGGCCACGGATGAGATCAGCGCCCAGATCGACGGCATTCAGGCCGCCACCGACGACGCGGTCTCGGCGATTCAGGACATCGGCAAAACCATCGGCGACGTCAACGACATCACCACCACCATCGCGGCGGCGGTCGAGGAGCAGTCGGCGGCGACCGAGGAGATCGCCCGCAACGTTCAACAAGCCGCACAGGGCACCGACGAGGTGACGCTCAATATCACCGGCGTCACCAAGGCCGCCAGCGAAACCGGCGAGGCGGCGGGAGAGATCCTCAAGGTCTCCGGCGGACTGGAGGATCAATCCGAGATGCTGCGCCACGAGGTCGAGAAGTTCCTCGAAACCGTTCGCGCCGCGTAATCGGCTGCCGAAAGGCCGTCACGCCGCCGGGCGGCGTGACGGTTGATAAAAAATCCGAGGAAACACGGTCTGTTTCCAACTCCGACGGCGTCGCCGCACCCTAAGCAGCGGCGCCGTTTTCTTGTGCGGAGAAACGGAAACGGCGCTCGATACGTTGCGCCAAATCCACGAAGGCTGGCCGGGGGATCGCAGGTCCAGGCCGTGAGGGGTCGTGCGCCCGCAGGGGTGTTTTCGATTCCGGCGCGGTTGGTTTATAATGGCGGCCGCACCCAACCGAAAAGAAACGGGACTGAATAATGTCTGAACATGAACACGACGACGACTTTGAACTCAAATACGTCGGCTACGTGGCCCTGGCCATTGCCCTGGTGGTCTTCCTGTCGGGAATGGGGGGGCTTCTTTTAAACCTCGCCTCCTGAACCTCCTATGGGCGTCTTTTACATTATCCTCGGCCTTGTCGTCGGTTTCCTCGTCGCGGTGGTCTTTCCGTGGGTGCTGCTGAGGACGCTGGCGAAGGAGGAGGACGCAAGCGAAGAAGAAAAATAAGGGACCGGCCGGAAACGGTCGGCATTCCCCGCCCTGTCATCGGGAGCCCGCAAATCCCCAAACCGCGAAGGGTTGACGGGTGAGGATTAACAGGCCATATCCCACATAATCAGAGTTTTGTTTTAGAAGGAGTTGCCGCATGGCAATGGACGCGGCAGATATCGAACGCCTGATCAAGGAAAGCCTGCCCGACGCGGAGGTCACCATCCAGGACCTGCGCGGCGACGGCGACCATTACGCGGCGACGGTGGTTTCCTCGGCCTTCGCGGGCAAGACCCGCGTCCAGCAGCATCAACTGGTTTACCAGGCGCTCCAGGGCCGCATGGGCACCGAACTGCACGCGCTGGCACTGAATACCAGCGCCCCCGGCGGCGCCTGAGCCGCAACAGACTAAGGAATGGACCAAAACATGAGCGACAACCCGGTTATCGACCGCATCCAGAGCGAAATCGACGAAAACTCCGTCGTCCTGTTCATGAAGGGCAGCCCGATGATGCCACAGTGCGGTTTTTCCGCCGCCGTGACCCA
>JADFMB010000224.1 GCA_022564115.1 Pseudomonadota bacterium | reverse complement strand
CCAAGGATTGCTCCCATGCTGCTCGAAGGTTCGTGTCACTGCGGCGCCGTCAGGTTTTCGCTGGAATCCCACACCCCTTACCCTTACGCCCGCTGTTATTGCTCGACCTGCCGCAAGACGGCCGGGTCCGGGGGGTTCGGCATTTTCCTGCTGGGCCTCGCCGAAACCCTGAAGATCGAGGGCAAGGAAAACATTACCCGCTACCAGGCGAAGATGGACGACGGCTCCGTCAGCCCCGCCGAGCGCAGTTTCTGCAAACGTTGCGGCTCGCAACTGTGGCTTTTCGATCCCCGGTGGCCGGAACACCTGCATCCCTTCGCCTCGGCGTTCGACACGCCGCTGCCGAAACCGCCGGCTTTCCTGGATTATTTCCTTTCCTCCCGGGCCCCGTGGGCGGTTCCGCACGAAGGCGACACCATCGAGCGGCTCGACGGACCCTACACCGTCGGCATGGAAGACTGGCACCGGCAACGGGGGTTGTGGGTGGAATAGGTCCCTGTTCCGCCGGCCTTTTATGACAATCGGATACCGGTGTTGACAAAAACGTGAACCCATTTTACTGGCTTTCCCGGAAGCCCCCGGGCATCATGGGTTTCAGACGGCGGCACCCCCCCACCGTCCATTGCTGAGACTTCCCGGCTTATCCGGGGTTCAGATACCTGCCCGCCAATGGGCAGGGACATTTCCAACATCCCTGATTTTGGGGGCGCGATTTTCCCGATCGCGCCCCTTTTTTTTCCGCTGTCGTTCAGCCCCGGGCACGGCGAAAGATCCTCGACGGCCGGGGCAGCGAAGACAACGCCGCCTTGATCCGCGACATTAAAGCCGGGACCTTCATGACATCGGCGATACGCCGCTCCAGGTAGGCCCAGGTATCGGCGCGACCGTCCGACGTGTCGGCCAGCCAATAAAGCGCCGTGGTCGTGTAGACGGGCACCAGCAGGCCGCGCTTGGTGTAATAGTTGAAATCGCTGGCGTCGTCGCCGGCGGCATACCACATGGCATCCACCGTGCGCCACGTGAGCCGGACCGCCAGCGGCGCATTCGGGGGCAGGGCCAGATACGCGAACAGCCGCCGCGCCGCCTCCGGGTGGGGGTCCATGACCTGCAACCTGGCCTTGACGGCGGCGGTGATGCGGTCGCGGATGCGCATGGCGGCAAGGTCCTGGGCGGCAAGGTCGTCGAGCATCCGCCGGTCGGCCCAATCGGCCCAGTGGTCCACCAGGTCGGGAATGCCTCCGGGAAAGGCGCGGAGCGCCATGTCCGGGCCCATGCCGGCGTCCTTTGCCCCGGCCTTCAGCGTGCGCCGGGTCCAGCCGTCGAACGCCACGTGGGCCAAGGCGGCAACCAAAATCCGGTCCCGGACGGCTTGCTGGTCATCCGTCATCGCCGACCTCTGTTTCCTGCTCTGTTTGCAGTTTCTTTTCCCGCATCCTTGCTCCCAGGGGCAGTTCGTCGCGGTTCATTTCGTCCGTATAGCCCAGGGTCGAAAGGTCTTCCATCCGCTGAGGGTACAGGATTCCGTCAAGATGGTCGCATTCGTGCTGAACGACGCGGGCGTGATAGCCCCTGGCCTCGCGTTCGATGACCGATCCGTCCGGCGCCAGCGCCTTGTAGCGGATATGCCGGAAACGGGGCACCATGCCGACCATGTCGGGCAGCGACAGACAGCCCTCGATGCCGGTGACCCTTTCCTCGCCCAGGGCCTCGATCTCGGGGTTGATCAGCACCGTCATCGGCACCGCTTCCTCCTCTTCCGCGTCGTCGCCGTCTTCCTCATCGCCGGCGCGGCTTTGGGGAATGTGAAAGATCACCAGCCGTTTGGGAACGTGGACCTGGGGCGCCGCCAGGCCGACCCCGGGGGCGTCGGCCATGGTATCCACCATATCGGCGATCAGGCGGTGAATTTCGGGGGCCGTCGGGTCTTCCACCGCATCGGCCGTCCTTTTAAGCACCGGATGGCCCATTCTGGCGACCTTCAAAATAGCCATGCGTTCCTATACCGTTTTACCGTTTCTCGGGTTTCGGCCCTTCCCAACCCTGTCCGGATATGATAGAACGCCGAGCCCGATCACGGAAATGCTTATATTTCCGGTGTTTTTACAAAACAAACCAAAAGAAAGACGAAAGCCTTTGCAAGTTACGGTACGCGATAACAACGTCGACCAGGCCCTGAAAGCGCTGAAAAAGAAGATGCAGCGCGAAGGCATCTTCCGCGAAATGAAGCTGCGGCGTTCCTATGAAAAACCGTCGGAACGCAAGGCCCGCGAAAAGGCCGAGGCCATCCGCCGGGCCCGCAAGCTGGAGCGCAAGCGGATGGAGCGCGAAGGCTTCTAAAGCCGCCTTCCGGCCGCCCGGACCCGACAATAAAACCGCCGCGCCATACGGGTCCCGGCGGTTTTTGCGTGTCCGCGATTCGGTGTGACGGGGCCGAAGTCCCCTACCCCAGCGCCCGGACGATTTCCTCGGTCATTTTCTTGGCGTCGCCGAACAGCATCATCGAGTTATCGGCATAGAACAGCGGGTTGTCGACGCCGGCGTAACCGGGCGACAGCGAGCGTTTCACGAACAGCACCGTGCCTGCTTTCTCGACGTCGAGGATCGGCATGCCGGCGATCGGGCTCGACGGGTCGGTCTTGGCGACCGGGTTGGTGGTATCGTTGGCGCCGATGACGAAGGCGACGTCGGCGGTCGAAAACTCGTGGTTGATTGCCTCCAGCTCGAAGACCTCGTCATAGGGTACGTTGGCCTCGGCCAGCAGCACGTTCATGTGCCCGGGCATGCGCCCGGCCACCGGGTGGACGGCGTAGGAGACCTCGACGCCTTCGGCTTTCAGGATATCGGCCATTTCGCGGAGCGCGTGCTGGGCTTGGGCCACCGCCATGCCGTAACCGGGAACGATGATGACCTTGTTGGCGTTCTTCATCAGGAAGGCGGCATCGTCGGCGGCGCCCGATTTGGCCGTCTTGTCGCCGGCGCCGGCCGCCGTCGTGC
>JADFMB010000060.1 GCA_022564115.1 Pseudomonadota bacterium | reverse complement strand
GGGCGCCGCCGCCACCCCCATATTGCCCCACACCCCGTTGGCCCCGAGCCGCCAGCCGACGTTGCCGCCGCCCTGGACGACCATGGCGATGCCCACCGGGTGATAGATGGAGGCGAAAACGCCGAGGACGGCCAGGCCGATGCCGATCTGCAACGCCGTGGTGGCGAAGCTGGTGGCGATGGCGGCGAGGCCGATGCCGATGAAGAAGACGGCGATCATGGCGTTGCGGTTCCACTTGTCGGCCAGATGGGCGGCGAGGGGCGCGCCGGCCCCGAACAGGATCAGCGACGGCACGCCATAGGGGATCATCTCGGCGTAGGCCCCCCCCTTCGCCAGCCCGAAGGCGAGGCCGGCGCTGAACGCGGCCTTGGCGAAAATCAACATGAACAGATGGTCGGTGAAATGACCGACGTTCAGGAACAGGAGGCGGAGCTTTTGCGCGTTCAAGGTTTAGGGGTCCCGGAAAGGAAAAATTCTAGGGCGAGAGGGGAGCGAGTATCCCACCATCGGCGAGGGCGGACAAGATTTTGGCCGGATAGCACCTAAATTGCGCCGTCGCCGCTACCGAAACAGGCGTCGTTGAAGAAGGCTTTCCATGTCCCGACGGCCATCGATGACACAATAGATCACAACCGTTTCATCGATGATGCGGTATATAACGCGATAGGGATTGTGGTGAAGTTCACGGTAGTCCGTGATTCCGATGTCTTTTAGTTCCTTGGGCACATTGCCCCGCTCCGGCAACTCCGTCAGGCTGGCGCAGAGTTCCTCAAGGGCATCCACGACACCATCGGCCCGCTCGAACGAGCCATGGGCCGTGATGTAGGCATGGATGTCCTCGATGTCCCCTTCGGCGTCCTCGACGAGAAAGACCTTGAACGCCACGGCCGGGCTCAAGCCTTGACGCGTTTTCGGATTCCGGTGAATGCCTTGCCGAGCGGGCGAACCTTTCCTTCTTCCAGGCTCTTGTTGCTCATTGCCAGCATCTTCAGGAGAGACAGGGTTTCCTGGGTCTGCTCGTAGGAAGCGATATCCTGCAGCACCGCCTTGGCCTCTCCGTGCAGGGTGATGACCAACGGTTCCCGCCCCTCGGCAAGACCACGAAGGACCTCAGGCGCGTGGGCCTTGAGATAGCTGATGGTTTTGACCCGGTCTGAAAGCTTCATCAGTGCGACTCCCACGGTGACGAAGAGTCTAAATATAGTCTTTTTTTAGTCTATAGGCAAGGCCAGGGAGGGGACGAACAAGGTCAAGTCCGCCCGTGACTCTAGGACTTCGGCTTCACATCCTCGACCAGGTTTTCCATGCGCTTGGCGATGTTGGACGCCGCGTAAGCGGAAATCTTATAAGTCCAGCCGCCTGTCCGGGCGATGATTTCGTTCGCCTCCTTGGACGCCTCGCCGTCGCCCCCGGCTTCCCCGGTTACTTCGAGACGGAGCCAGAAATCCCCGTCCCGTTTCGCCGTCATCACCTTGACGGAAAGCCCATCGAAGGTGGTGACCTCCGTGCTCACCGTCGCCTTGGGGTCGAAGGCCGGCGATCCCTTCTCGATATCGTCGAGCTGCAGGGCGCTCAGCGACGCGCCGACGGCGTTCGGCCCCGACTTGAAGATCAGCTTCTTGCCCTCCGGCATGTCGTCGATGGTGAAATCTTCCGATTCCGCCGTCGCCTTCGAGACCGACAGGGTCTGGCCGTCGGGATGGCGGATGACGACGCGCTTCACCCGGGTGCTTTCGACGTCGACGATCTTGCGTTCCAGCCAGTTCAGCCATTCGTCGGTGATCTCGGCGCCGCCCGAGGCCAGCCAGGTCTGGTTCTCGCCGGGGCGGCGGATATAGACGCCGCCGGTCACCGAGCCGGGCAGGGTGCGCCGGCGCTTGCCGACGATGATCTCGGCCAGCAACGCGCCGTCCTTGTCGTAAAGCGTCGCCAGGCGGGATTTCGCCCCGTCGCTGCCGGGGTCGCGGAGTTCCAGCTTGGAGAATTTTTCCGGCGCCTTGGTCTTCGGTTCGGCCAGTTTCAGTTCCGCCAGGCCGAGGACCGCGCGTTTGATCTTCACCTCGCGGGCCGGGTAATCCAGTTTTTCCTTGAATGTCCACCCGCCGGCGCCGCGGCGAAGGGTGATCCGGCCCCCGGCGTGGTCGATGACCATGGAGGCGGTGTCGTTGACCCGGTCCAGCAGCTTCGGGAATACCTTCTCGCCGACCCCTTCGGCGGCCCGGAAGCCGCGGTCCTGGGCGATGCCGAACCCGGCCGCGGCCAGCGCCACGGCGGTGATGATGAATAGGGCGGCAAAGGCTTTCGGCGACACGGGCGTTGATCCTTCTTGCAGTTACCGGCAGTTGCCGGTCATTCGGCGACCACCCGGACCTTGCGCCGGGTCCGGCGGAACAGGGCGAAGACGATGGTGGCGGCCCCCAACAACAGCGGGATGAAGGCGATGTTGAAGAATTTCAGCATCGCGTCCAGTCGGTCGATTTCCCGGCGCAGTTCCCTTTGCACGCTTCGAAGGCCCTGGCGGACGACGATCATCTGGGTGCGGAAATCCTCGATGGCGGCCTTGTCGCCGGGGCTGAGCACCATGTCGCCTTCGGTGCCGCGGCGGCGTTGCAGGTTTTCCAGCTTCGAGCGCACGTCTTCGAGCTTCACCTGCAGGCTTTTTTCCTTGTCCCGGTATTTGCGTTCCGCCGCCTGGCGGATTTCCTGTACCAAGTGGAAGGGACGCGCCGATTCCGTGCGCCCGCGCAGCCCGATCAAGGCATCGCTGCCGCCCAGGTTGTCCAGCGCATTGACGACGAAATCGGCGTTGTTGGCGAACGGCACGAAAATCCGCTGTCCCATCAGGTTGCGGATTTCGGACCAGAACCGTTCGTGCAGCATGTCGACGTCAGCGACGACGATCAGGTTGACGGGGCTTAAGGATTCGCTCAGGTGCTTGGGCGGCGTGCCGGCGGCCTTGGCGCCTTTGTCTTTGGGCGGGCCGTCGGGGAACGCCGTCTTAACCTTGCCCCTGACCCGGGCGGCCAGCATCAGCGGCTTTTTCCCGGACTCGAAATCCCGGAACAATGCCACCGGGTCAGGCTGCATCATCACCTTTTCGGCGTCGATACTCATGGCGTTGGGGCCGGTGGTGATCAGCGGCTGGATTTCGGCGCCTGGGGCGCCGGTCTTTTCCAGGATGCCGGCCGTCGCCACGTTGATGGTCGAGATGTCGCCGATGACCGCGTCGCCGGCGTCGAAATTGTTCTTACCCAGGGACAGCCAGACGACGTAATCGACGACGTTCATCTTGCCCCCGACCCGGACGTTGACGCGCCTCGCCGTGTCCAGGTCGCCGGCGACCTTGTTGTCGGCCAGCTTCAGGCCCCAGACATTGAGGTTCTTGTTGAACTCCGAGCGGGGCAGGCTCCGCATCCGGCCGTCGGCGGGCGCGTCGACCTCGGCGTTGGCGTCGACGAAGATCAGGGCCCGGCCGCCGCCGAGCACGAACTGGTCGATGGCGTAGCGGGTGAAATCGTTCATTCCCTTGGGGTGGACCAGCATCAGGATGTCGATGTCTTCCGGAATCTGGCGCAGCCCCATGGGCAGGGTCCGGACCTCGAAGAAATCGCTGATCTGGTCCAGCACCGCCCACCGGGGCCCGGCGTTGAACGGCGGCCGCGTCGCGCCGCCGTCCAGTGGCAGCGGGCTCATCAACCCGACGACGGTCCGTTCCGGGTTGGCCAGGGTATGGACGATCCGGGTCAGGTCGTATTCGAGGAAGGTTTCCCGTTCGGTGGTGAAAAACGGGATCGACGCCCGGTCGTCGGTGCTGTTGGCGCCGGCCAGTCCGAAATAGCCGAGGTCGCCTGAGTCGTTCAGCGGAATCCCCCGCAGCCCGGCGGCGACGGCCCGATCCTCGGAATCGGAGAAAGGCTCGGGTTTGATGACCTCCAGCGTCACCTTGCCCTGGGACAGATCGGCGTAACGTTCCAGCAATTCGCGCACGCGCTCGAAATAGGTCGCGTGACGCGGCGAACGTTCGCCCAGAAGCTTGGTGTAGAAAAGCCGGATCGCGATCGGCTCGTCGATGTCGGCCAGCACTTTCAGCGTCCCTTGGGACAGGGTGAACAGCTTGCCTTCCGTCAGATCAAGGCGCAAGCCCTGGAACGCCGCGTTGGAAAAGATGTTGACGGCGAAAAACAGCACCACCGCGAGGGCCAGGCCGGCGGCCCCCAGTTTGGACTTTTCGATGGATTCGAGCCATTTCATCGCCGCACACTCACGACGCCTTCTTGAGGTCGATGACGACGATGTTGACGAACAGCCAGAACGCGATCAGCGAGGCGAAGAAGACTAGGTCCCTGAGCTCGATGACCCCCTGCATGATGGCGTTGAAGTGGGTGAGGAAGCTCATCGAGGCGACGGTCCGGACCAGCAGTTCCGGGGCCCAGGCCTGGAAGAAGTTCAACACCAGTTCCAGGCCGCTCATGGTGAACAGGAAACACACGGTGGCGGCGACGATAAAGGCGATCACCTGGTTCTTGGTCAGCGCCGATATGCATGACCCGATGGCCAGAAAGGCGCCGGCCATCAAAAAACTCCCGAGGTAGCTGGCCAGGATCACCCCGTTGTCGGGGTCGCCCAAGACATTGACGGTGATCCACATGGGGGACGTCCCGATAAGCGCGATGCCGATAAATCCCCACGCCGCCAGGAATTTGCCGAGCACCGCCTCGGTGGTCGAAATGGGCAGCGTCATCAGGATTTCGATGGTTCCCGTCTTGCGCTCCTCGGCCCACAGCCGCATGGCGATGGCGGGAACCAGGATCAGGTAAAGCCAAGGGTGATAAGCGAAAAAGGATTCCAGGCTGGCCTGGCCGTTGGTGAAAAAGCGGCCGATGTAAAAGGCGAAAGCGCCGGTCAGGGAGAGGAAAATGACGATGAAGATATAGGCCAGCGGGGTGATGAAATAGCCGATGATCTCGCGCTTGGCGATAATCCGGATGTTACGCATCGCCTTTCCCCCCGGCTTTGTCGTCAACGGGTTTGTCGTCAACGGTGATCTTGCGGAACACTTCGTCGAGCGAGCCCCGGTTGACGAACATCGAGCGGACGGGAATTTTCCGGGCCCGGATCACGTCGGCCACGTCGGCGGCGATAAGGGTGGATTTCCTGGGCCGGATGCGTAATTCGACGGTATCGTTTTCGGCCTTGGTTTTCTTGATGCTCTTGACCGCGTCTAGGCCTTCCAATCCCTTTCTGACGGCGTCTTCCTGGGCCGCGTCCACGGTCAGGACCACGGCGTTGTAATCCGACGAGCGGGCCAACAGATCCTCCGGCGTGCCGTCGGCCAACAGCCTGCCGTGGGCGATGATCGCGGCGCGCGAGCACACGGCCTCCACCTCTTCGAGGATATGGGTGGAGATGATGATCGCCTTGTCGACCGACATTTCGCGGATCAGGTCGCGGACCTGGTGTTTCTGGTTGGGGTCGAGGCCGTCGGTCGGTTCGTCCATGATCAGGATTTCCGGGTCATGCAGCATCGCCTGGGCCAGCCCGACGCGGCGCTTGAACCCCTTCGACAGGGTTTCGATGGGCTGGCGGAGGACTTCCCCCAGATCGACCTTGTCGACGACGGCGTCGATGCGGCGGCGTTTTTCCGGCCCGTCGAAGCCGCGCACCTCGGCGATGAAACCCAGGTAGGATTCCGCCGTCATGTCGCCGTAGGCGGGCGCGCCTTCGGGCAGGTAACCGATGCGGCGCTTGACCTCGACCGGGTGGCGGGTGACGTCGAAGCCGCAGATTTCCGCCGTTCCCGACGTCGGCTCGATGAACCCGGCCAGCATCCGCATGGTCGTCGATTTGCCGGCTCCGTTGGGGCCCAGAAAGCCCAGGACTTCGCCGCTGGCGATGGTCATGGAGATACCGTCGACGGCCAGAAGCGGTCCGAACCTCTTGGTCAGTCCCTTGAGGACGATCTTCTCCGTCATGATGGCGTTTCCAGGGTTCCCTTTATTCTCATGGCCCCGACACGATCCAGAAGCGAGGCCAAAAACGAGGCTAAAATATATGCCCAAATGTGGCCGAATTATGGACGACGGCGGAATATAGAGAGCCCCGATTGATCCCGCAACCGCACCCTTGAACCATTTTTTTTGATCGGATTCCGCCCCCGGGGCCCAGGACGGGGGGTCAGTTTTTCTTGCCGGCGTAGGGGTTTCGAATGGCCTTGACGATGGATTCGAAAACCTCGCGGACCTGACTCTCGTCGCAGCCCATCAGCAGGGCGTCCTCGAAGGCTTCCTGGCAGTATTCGCGGATTTCATCCAGGTTTTCGTTCAGCATCGCCAGCTTTTCCTCGCACGAAACCGGGCGGCCGTCCGGCTGGCGCCAGGTGATGCCGGGTTCCTGATTCTTGCTTTTGCCCATCTTGATCGGTTCCTTTGCTAGCGGCCACCGTCCTAGCTATCGTCTCCGGGGCCGTCCTTTTCCCAACGCATCCTGGGAACGCCCTTGGGTTGGGATTGGTCCAGCAACTGGGTGACGCGGCCGAGGTTCTTCTCGGTGATGGCGGCCATTTTATTCATTCCCCGGGCCCTGTAAACGCCGCTGGCCAAGTCGAAGGCCTCGGCCGCGCCTTGAAGGCGGTCTGAGTTCTTGGTCATCTTTCCGAGCAGGAACAGGGCCGAGCCCAGGTTGTTCTGGGTCGCCGCCCACAACACCGGGTTTTTCGCTTTCGTCCGCACCTCCAGGGCCGAGCGGCAGGCGTCGGCGGCCTTCTCTATGGCCTCGGCGTTTTTCAGTTCCTCGCCCAGGACCTGGGTGACCTGGGCGAAATTGTTCATCACCTCGGCCCAGCGCATCGGGGTATCGGCGCGGGTATAGACCCGCAATGCCGACTGATAGGCGCCGAGCGCGTGTTTCAGCATATCGATATCGCCGCTTTCGAAGTCGAGCCGGAACAGCGCCTCGCCGAGGCGGTTGTGCACCGCCGCCCAATCCATGGGATCGTCGTTGCGGGTCAGCACCTTCAAGGCGGCGTGGAAGGCGTCGGCGGCCTCGCCGAGGACTTCGTTGTCGCCGGACCGCTCGGCGATGGACTGCAGTACGGAGCCCAGGTTCTTCTGGATCAGGGCCCATTCAAGCGGGGTTTCCTCTTCGGTCAGGACCCCCAGGCATTCCTTGTAGGTCTCCACCGCCCGGCGATAGAGGCTCACCTCGCCCCGCTGGATGGCGACCGTCGTCAGGGCATTGGCGTAGCATGTGCGGGCCAACCCCCTCTCGCGGCGGGTCATGTCGCCGGGCACGTCGTCCAGCGCCGCCCCGGCGCCGTCCAGCGCCAGCGGCAGTTCGCGGGCCAGCGCCGCCGCCTTGGCCTCGGACTTGGGAACCGTCGCCGCCAGGGAAACGGCATACAGGAAATCGGCGAACGGGTCGGCGAACTCCACCGGCAGGGGAAGCACCGTTCCGAGGACGAAGCTGCCGGGGGGATCTTCGTTCCAGGTGGCGAAGGAGATGAACCTCAGGTGCAGGGTCAATCCCGGCGGCGGCACGTCGCCCCAGATCAGCATGTCGGATTTGGAATCCGCCAGCACCCGGCGGGCGGCGGCGAGAACGGCCTTGGCCGGGTCGCCGGGTTGGACCTTGAGGGGCTTCTTCAGCCCCTTGACCCTGATTCCCTTTCTGCGTTCCAGCGCCCGAACGACGTGCTTGGCGTGCTCGTCGCCGCCCTCGCCTGAAAACGGCGCCACCCGGACCTTGATTCTTTCGGACCCCGACAGCGCCGCCAGTCCCAACAACCGCGTCCAAAACCCAACCCCGGCGGCCGGAGCGGGGGCGGCGCCCGCCGAATCCTGGGGCATCAGGTGTTGCGGTTTGGCGTCGTCGCCGGTGGGAGTTCCGCCGCCGGAGGCCAATTTGTCATCGGCGCCGCGCAGCTTGCCGGCCAGGTTGCCGATGACGTCGAGCGCGGTGTCCGGATCGCCCTCAACGGCGGCGAGAAAATCCTTGCGGTCGATGGCGTTGACGGTGACCGGGCCGACGGCCTTGGCGGTGGCGTTGCGCTTTTCCTGGTCGAGGACGCCCATCTCGCCGAACATCTCGCCGCTGCCGAGGGTGGCCAGGACAACGTCGCCGTCGTCGCCCATTTTGGCGATTTCGACGGTCCCGGAAACGATTTCATACGCCGTGTCGCTCGGCCCGCCCTCGCGGAAGATCACGTCGCCGTCGTTGAAGGTTTGTTTCGTTTTCTTCAAATCGGGGCCCCCAAAGGATTTTTCGCCGTCTTTTTCCGGGCTTTGAAATCTGCCTGCCCGCCGTCACACCCGGCAATGTTGCCCACGCCGGGGGTGGGGGTCAACGCCTGGCCGGAAATCAAGCCCAAATAGTCGGCCAGACAAGCGAAACAATAAACCGCCGCCGTTAAGAAAAAAACAAAATCAATGGGTTGACTGGACAATACGCGGCGAGGGAACTAAAAGGGCCCCCTTGGGGCGAACCCGAATAATAATTAAAATCCTTAGACACCGTCGCCGGTTCAGCCCCGTTCCCCCCGAAAAGGGGAAAAGTGATAACAAGGTTTTCTTGGGGGATAGGCCTTTGAGGCGAGCCATGACCCGCGGCTTTGTCGTTGCCATGCTCGGCGCCTTGGCGCCGGCGGGCGCCCATGCGGCCAGCATCAACTCGATCTACGACATGAACCGGATGCTGTCCGAGCCCCACCCCCTGGCCGGCCAGTACGGCACCCGCTGGAAGCCGGCGGTACCGGCGGCCCCCGTTGTGTCTCCCGGGGCGTCCCCTATTGCGCCCCCCAGTGCGTCCCCCGGGGCGCCGGCCCCTCTCATGGCGCCGCAATTGCGCCTCGACCCGGGAACCTCGGGCGTCCCCGTCCGCGAGCCGCGACCGGCCCCCCGGCCCGCCGCACGGCCGAAGCCGCGATCGCAACTGGCGCCCAGCCCCGCGCCGCCCAAACCGGCCCGCAAGCCAAAAAGCCGCCCCGCCGCCGTGGCCAAAAATAAAAGCAATGATTCAGGCGGGTTACTATCCGAAATCAAGATCGGCGCCCTGGCCCAGGACCAGGGCCCGTTCAGCTCCAACAAGGAAGACGGTATCACCGCCCACGTCGAGCTGCGCTTCGCGTCGCCGGATATCCTTAAATACATCGGCGCCCCCACTCCCCATATCGGCGCCGACATCAACACCTCGGGCAATACCAACTCGGTGTGGCTCGGGGTTGTGTGGGAATGGGAGGTGTGGAAGAGGTTTTTCGTCGGCTGGAGCATGGGCGGCGCCTATCACGACGGCGAAACCGACAAAAACTCGGCCCCGTTGGACCGCAAGGAGCTCGGCTGCAACCCGCTGTTCCGCCTCGGCATCAACGTCGGCTGGCGGTTCGACAAGCACCACTCCATCGACCTGCTTATGGACCACATCTCCAACGCCAAGATCTGCGACACCAACGAGGGCCTGGAAAACGTCGGCGTGCGGTACGGGTATCGGTTTTAGAGCAAATCCCGAGCAAACGGAATCGTTTGCGACGACGTATTTGCGTAAAATCAATGAGTTAGGACATTTCCGGTGAACCAGCGTGAACCGGAAATTCCCTAGGGGGAACTCCTTCTACCCAATTAACCGTTCGTATGCGGCATGGGAGCCGACCCAGAACCAGGTTATGGTGTTGCCGTCGCGAAGGCCGAGGGTGCGATAACCGCCGCTCACGCGCACGGCATGGATTTGCTCACTCGAATGAATGCGTTTGAATTGAAGGCCCGGATGAGAGGTATCCTGCTGCCATAGGCGAAACGCTTTTTTTGCTTGGTCGCGGACATCCGGGGGTAAGGCGTCGAAATGCTTCCAAAACGCACGCGTCGTCTGTGAATTCATTCAGGCTTGGTCGCGGGATCGAAGGGTTCGACGTTGCCCTCGGCGATTTCCTTCCGGGCATCGCCCGCTAGGCGCGCCAAGTTGTCCTGCGTGGAGGCGAAAGAAGCGCGCCACCGGGCCTCATCCTCAAGTTCGTCGAGGATGATACCGGCAATGGCGTCCTGCTCGTCGTCGGGCAGGCCGGACACGCGTTCGATGGCCTTTTTTAGCAGTTTAGTCATGATTTTAAGTCTAGCACCGGGCCTATCCAAAATCCATAAACCACAATTTACGCCCCGGCGCTTAACCCTTGCCGGTAATCTCGTCGTGCAGCGCCCGGCGCAGGCGGTCGAACACCGGCGTCCACGAACCGGGGCGGTTCTGGCGGAACAGCCTGGCCGTCGGGTACCAGGGGCTGTCGTCGCGGTCCAGCAACCAGCGCCAGTCGCCGGGATAGGGCAGCACCACCCACACCGGCTTGCCCAGGGCGCCGGCCAGGTGGGCGATGGCGGTATCGACGGAAATCACCATGTCCAACTGCGAAATCACCGCCGCGGTGTCGGCGAAATCGCCCAGTTTGTTGCCCAGGTTCATGATCAGGGCCTCGCACCCCTGCTCGGCGATGTCGTCGGCGGCCGGGCCTTGTTGAAGGCTGTAAAGGGTGGTTTCCGGGATCCCCATCAGTTCGATGAAGTGATTGAACGAACACGACCGGTTGGCGTCGTTCTTGTGAGTCGGCCGCCCGGCCCAGGCGATGCCGATCTTGCGGTGCCTGCTCAGCGTCGCCGGCAGTTGCGCCGCGTGGGCGTCCGGCGCCTTCAGGTAGGGCACGATGGCGGGGATGGTCTCCGACGTAGTGCCGAAGATCCTGGCCAGCGACATCATCGGCGCGTAGACGTCGAATTTCGGCAACTCCGAACCGGCGTTGACCACCTGGCCGACACCATCGATGGTCGAAAACAGCCGGCTCAGCGCCGCCGGCACCTCGACGACGATGGTGCCGCCCCTGGCCTTGACCATCGGGATATAGCGGGCGAAATGGATCATGTCGCCGAAGCCCTGTTCGGAGTGCAACAGGATGGTCTTGCCCTTGAGGTCGGAGCCGTCCCAAAGCGGCTGCGGGAAATCGCGGGACGGGTTGTGGTCCAGCTTCCACCGCCATTCGTATTCCTCGAAGCCCCCCTTGAGGTCGCCTTTCTGCAACAGGCTCAGCGACCGGTCCCAGCGGCAGTCCGGGTGTTCGGGGGCCAGTTCCAGCGTTTTATCGAAGCACGCGATGGCTTCTTCCGAGCAGCCGGTGTCGCGCAGGACGAGGCCGAGGTTGTAATGGGCCTCGGCCGTATCGGGGGCCAGCTTGACGGCCTGGCGGTGGGCGGCGGTGGCGACCTCCAGCCGGCCCAGTTGCCTGAGCACGTTGCCAAGGTTGATATAGGCGGTGGCGTTGTCGGGCCTGAGCACCAGCGAGCGCCGGTAGCACGCCACCGAGGACTCCAGCTTGCCCAGCGCCCGCAGCGCCACGCCCATGTTGATGTAAATCTCGGAAAGCTTGGGGTTGAGGAGCAGGGCCTGGCCGTAAACCTTGAGCGCTTCCTCCAGTTCGCCTTTCTGGTGGTGTTCGAGGCCCTGGGCGAACATCCGCACCGCCTCGCGCTCGCGTAGCGCCAGACGCTGTTCGGGCTCAAGCGCCTGCCATTGGGCGAGTTGCTCCAGCGGCGGCGTTGCCGGGGCGGCCTTCTTCACCGGTTTCAGCCTCGCCGTCAGGGCGCGCGCCTGGGCCGGAGCCTCGGGCGGCGTTTCTTCCATGGCGGGGGCGGGCGTGGATTCTTCGGCGACCATGGTTTCTCTCAGGGTGCGGGTTCCCGGAAACGCCCCGAAAACGCCATCGAACCGGCATCTTACGGGTTTAGGGCCGACATAGTGGATTTTTGCCCGGAGAACTTCAACCCCGGCGTCTATTCCGGCGATCTAGAGAATATCGGCGACGCTTTCCGGCGGCCGCCCCAACGCCGCCTTGCCGCCGTTGACGACGATCGGGCGCTCGATGACGATGGGGTTGGCGGCCATGCCGGCGATCAAGGCGTCGTCGTCCAGGGCCGGATCGTTTAGGCCCGCCTCTGCGGCTTCCTTCTTGCGCATGATGTCGCGCGGGGACTTGCCCATCATCGCCAGCAGTTCCTTCAGCCTTTCGGCGCTCGGCGGCGTCACCAGGTATTCGATGATTTCCGGCTCGATGCCGCGTTCGCGCAGCAAGGCCAGGGTCTGGCGCGATTTCGAGCATCTTGGGTTGTGATAGATGGTGGTCATGGGTCGCGTTCCTCCCGTTGCATGGGCCTTTACCATTGATACTCGGTATAAATCAAATGCCGTCGATGTCCTTTCCATCGACCACCCGCCTCGCCACGTCATAGGAAAATCCGGCCCGGGCCAGCGCCGCCAGGTGTTTTTCGCGGGTCTCGTCCGAAGGTTTTTGGGTGGCGAACGGCCCCAACCGCCGCCGTTTGGCCAGGGTAACGGCGGCGGTCAGTTCCGGGTCTTCGCCATCTTCCGTGTCTTCGCCGCGCGCGTCGAGGGCGGCGGCGATGGCGTCATCATCGACGCCTTTCTGTTTGAGCTTGCCCCTTATCACGCGCGCCGAATTGCCGCGCCGGTGCAGGCCGGCGGCCCTGGTTCTGGCATAAGCCCCGTCATCGAGCAGGCCGGAGCCCAGAAACCGCCCGATCATGGCCTCGATGAGGGCGGCGCCGTCTTCCACGTCGGTGCCGTGGTGCTGGGCCGAACGCATGACCTTGCGCATCATCACGCGCCTGAGGTTTTCGGCCGACGTGGCATAACGCGACAGGTAATAGAGCGCCGCGTTTTCCAGGTATTTCGCCGTTGCCTTCCTGGGCGCGCGCTTTTTCCGCCGTTCGGTTTCGCGGCCGGTGGATTCCGTCATGGTTGGATATTGTCACGCCCCGGGCGTATATATCCAGGATGAACGAACACCCTGGGACATCCCCCCCGAAAATAACCCCCATGGGCGCCGTCAACTGGATCGGGCTGTGGACGCTCTATATGCGCGAGGTCCGGCGCTTCATGAAGGTCTATACCCAGACCCTGGTGGCGCCGGTGGTGACGACGCTGCTGTTCCTGGCCGTCTTCACGCTGGCGCTGGGCGGCGATACCCGGACCGTCGCCGGGGTGGCGTTCATGGAATTCCTGGCCCCGGGGCTGATCGTCATGGCCATCGTCCAGAACGCCTTCGCCAACACCTCGTCGTCGATCATGATCTCGAAGATTCAGGGCAACATCATCGATTCCCTGATGCCGCCGTTCACCGCCCATGAGCTGACCTTCGGCTTTGTCATGGGCGGCGCCACCCGGGGCGTCGCCGTCGGCATCGTCGTCGGCGTTTGCATGACCCCTTTCGTCACCCTCGAGATCCAGCATCCGGGTTTCGTCGTTTATCACGCCGTCATGGCGTCGGTGATGCTGTCGCTGCTGGGGACCATCGGCGGTATCTGGTCGGAAAAATTCGACCACATCGCGGCGGTCACCAACTTCGTCGTCACGCCGCTGTCGTTCCTGTCCGGCACCTTCTATTCCATCCAGCGGCTGCCCGAGGCGGCCCAGATCGCCGCCCATTTCAACCCGTTCTTCTACATGATCGACGGGCTGCGCTACGGCTTCATCGGCCACGCCGACGGCTCGCTGCTGGCCGGGATCGTGGTCATGGCCGGGGTCAACGTGGCCCTTTGGGCGCTTTGCACCTGGATGTTCGCGTCGGGCTACAAGTTGAAGGCCTAGAGCGGATCATGATGGACCGAAGCCACTTCGTGGCGTGGTCCATCATGTGAATCCGCTCGATATTAATAAGATAGTGCCAATTCACGCGATTGAACGGATCGCGCAGGCTTTGCCGATCAATCCCGATCCGCTCTTGAAAAGGCGCGTTGACAGGGCTGGGCCGCATCAAGATACTGGCCCGCTTTCCTCGTCCGGCGCCCGGCTTGAGCCGGTGGCCCGAGGTTACAGGAGAGCAAACCCGATGATTTCGCCCGTCATGCCCACTTATGCCAGGGCCGACCTTGCCTTCGAGCGGGGCGAGGGGGTGTACCTCTATGCCGCCGACGGAAAACGGTATCTGGATTTCGGGGCCGGCATCGCGGTCGCCGGTCTCGGCCACTGCCACCCGCGCCTCATCGAGGCGTTGACGGCGCAGTCAGGCCGGCTCTGGCATTGCTCCAACCTTTATCGGATTCCGGAACAGGAGCGCCTGGCCGAGCGGCTCATCGAGGCGACCTTCGCCGATACCGTCTTCTTCTGCAACTCCGGCGGCGAGGCGGTGGAAACGGCGTTGAAAATGGCCCGCAAGTACCACGATGCCCAGGGCCACCCGGAGCGCTACCGGGTGATCACCTGCGAGGGCGCTTTTCACGGCCGCTCGCTGGCGGCCATCGCCGCCGGCGGCCAGGAGAAGAATTTCAAGGGCTTCGGGCCCGCGGTCGAGGGCTTCGATCGGGTGGCCTTCGGCAATCTGAACGAGATGCG
>JADFMB010000059.1 GCA_022564115.1 Pseudomonadota bacterium | reverse complement strand
CCTGGGGTATCCTTGTCGTACATAGCCTTCCCGAGGACAGGCTTAAACGTGTCGGAAAGACGAGCAAGGTGCGAGGTGGGAAAAGCGCCAGAACCAGAGCTGCCGGGCGAGCCAACCCATGACGCGGCGGCCCACGCGGGAAATCCGAGGTCGGATGACGGCGTCCTGATCCAGCGGACCTTGGACGGCGACCGTGCCGCGTTTGATGCACTGATGGAGCGTTACGTACCAATAGTGCTGGGTTATATATGTGGAAGGGCCGGACGGGGCCCGGAAACGGAGGATCTGCTCCAAGAAACATTTCTGACGGCCTATACCAAACTCCGCAGGCTGCAGCGGCCCGATCGTTTCGGCCCATGGCTCATTGCTATCGCACGTAACAAGTTGATGGATGCACGACGGCGTGAAGCGACGAGGCGGCGCATCGACAGCCGGCCCGCCGAGTCGAACGTAAACTACAGTCTGCGAACGGAGTCACGCATGGCGGAGGGAACGCCGGCCGTATCGGCTTCGTTTGCGGAGACCCAAGGGCTCGCGATGGAAGCCATCGGGCAATTAAATGATTCGTACCGAACTGTCCTCTTCCTTCGCCTCATCGAGGAATTGAGCCCGCAGGAGATTGCGGGACGGTTGGGCTTGAGGAAAGGCACGGTCCGTGTGCGGCTGCTTCGCGGGTTGAAGAAACTACGGAAGTTATTGGCAGAAAAGGGCATAAGCTCTCCGGAGAAATAGAAATGAGCGAGCGACCGATTGACGAATCTGACATTGTCGACGCCTTCCCCGGCCAGCCCGCGGCGCACCACGTCGACCAGCTCGGGGTCGTCCTGGGGTATGATGGAAAACATCTCCAGCACCGTCACCCTGGATCCCAGGTTGCGGTGCGCCTGCGCCAGCTCGACGCCGATGGGCCCGCCGCCGATGACGATAAGGTGGTCCGCCAGATCGTCGGCGTAAAAAATCGTCTCGTTGGTGTCATAGCCCGCCTCCTCGAGGCCGGGGATCGGCGGCACGAAGGGCGACGATCCGGTGGCGACGACGAACCGCCGGGCGGTGATCGTGGTGCCGCCGGCGGCGACTTCCCGGGGGCTCGTGAACCGGGCCTGTTCCTCGATGACCTTGACGCCCATTCCTTCGTACCGGGGCACGGAATCGTTGGGTTCGATGGCGGCGATAACGCCGTGGACATGGCCGAAAACGCCTTTCGCGTCGATGGCGGGGTCCGGCCCGCCGACGCCGAAACGTCCCGACCGGCGGTGCGCCTCGGCCGCGTGCCCGGCCGCCAGCAGGGCTTTCGACGGCACGCAGCCGGTGTTGAGGCAATCGCCGCCCATCTTGGCTTTTTCAACCAGCGCCACGCGGGCCCCCATCTGCGACGCGCCGGCGGCCACGCTCAGGCCCCCGGACCCGGCGCCGATGACGCAGATATCGACGGTAAGGTTCCTTGCCATGACCCGGTCAGTCTACCCGGCCTGGCCCCTGGACGCCTTCAGTCTCTTGTAGGCGACAGGGAGAAGCGCCAGCGCCCCCAGCCCCAAAAGGGGGCCGAAGATCTGGGGTTGGAAAATGATGTCGGGATCGGGCATATCGCCTTTGTCGATGATCGCGCCGAGGCCGCTGCCGATGCTGCAGAAGACGGCGGTGCCCGGGATGATCCCAAAAAACGTGCCGATGACGAAGGTCCGGGCCGGCACCCCCAGAAGCGCCGGCACCAGGTTCACCAGCCAGAACGGAAAGATGGGGATCAGCCTCAAGACCAGGAGATACGAAAGGGCGTTGTCCTGGAAACCCTTTTCCATTTTTTCGCCGGTCTTGCCCATTTTCTCGTGGCAGAAATCGAACAACACATAACGCGCGATCAGGAAGATCCCCAAGGCACCCAGGGTCGCCGCCAGGACCACGAACACGGTCGCCGGAATGGCCCCGAACAGGAACCCCCCCGCCAGTGACAGCCACACCGCGCCGGGCACCGACAACGCCACCGCCAGGGCATAGCCGAAAATAAACACCAGAACCGCCAGGATGCGGTTCTGTTCATACCAATCCATCGCCGTTTGGCGGTGGGTTTTGATCATTTCGAAGGACAGAAAATCGTCGAGCCCGAAGACGAAAACGGCGCCGACGGCCAACACCATCAGAACAACAACCAAAAACCGCGCAGGTGAGGATTTTTTCGTCCCTGGTGCGTACTTCAGACCATCGGATGGGGACATCGGGAAAAAGTCCTTCAACGTTGTCGCCCGGGGCGGGGGATAAGGACCATCACGCCGTTAAGACCGCCGGACAGGGGTCATTTAAGGTGAACGGCTCGATCCGGGCAACCGGAACCTTGGCATCGGCGGCCGTTCCCCGGTCAACATTATGTGAACCGGACTTGATCTCCTGGATGCGAACAACCCGGAAGAGGGCGAAATGGCCCGGTTTTTTGGGGCCCCATGAAGGCGCCCCCCGGCGTTGACTTCACCTGGGCAAAACCGTATACAGCGGGCTCGTAATTCGTCGGAGGTAACCCGTGAAACGCCCCTTCCAGCCCAGCAATCTTGTCCGCAAACGCCGGCATGGATTCCGCAAACGCATGGCGACCGTCGGCGGCCGCAGGATTCTCGCGAACCGGCGCGCCAAGGGGCGCAAGCGTCTCTCCGCGTGACGCTTTCGCCTGATCGGGGTTGCCCAGCCTGTCCGTGCCTTTCAACATCGAGTCCGCTGGCGTGAAACGGTTGAAGCGTCGGCGGGAATTTCTGCGTGTTCAGGGCGCCGCCCGCAAGTGGGTTGCCCCCGGGTTGATCGTGCAAGCCCGGCGCCGTGAGGACGGCGACGGGGGAAGTGCCCCGGGGTCCGAGTTTCGGGTCGGATTTACCGTCAGCCGCAAGGTCGGCTCCGCGGTCAGCCGCAACCGGGCGCGGCGCCGGCTTCGGGCGGCGGCGGAACGGGTGATGCCTGTTCATGCCCGTCCGGGTCACGACTTCGTCGTCATCGGCCGCAGGGCGACGTTGAAGAGGCCGTTCCCGGCCCTGGTCGGGGATTTGGAAACGGCATTGAGGAAACTCGATGCCTATGACGATTAACGGGGCCGCCCCCGGCATCAACGGAGGCGGCGAGGCATGAAAGAAGTAGGGACGACGATGGGATTTCTCGGCACCGTCATGCGCATCGTGATCAGGGCCTATCAGCTCCTGATCATCCCCGTGCTGCCCGCCGGCGGCTGCCGGTTTCATCCGACCTGTTCCGAATACGCCATGCAAGCCGTCGCCCGCCACGGCGCGGTCCGGGGCGGCTGGCTGACGGTGAAAAGGATATTGCGCTGCCACCCGTGGGGTCCGTCGGGCCTCGATGCGGTTCCCCCAAGGTGCGAACACCAGGGCGCGGGCGCGTCTTCGGCAACGGCGGACGGCCTTGAAGGACGGACGGGATGATCGACAATAAAAACATGATCCTGGCGGTGGTGCTGTCGATCATCATTCTGATCGGGTTCGACATGTTTTTCGGGAAGGACCGTCCGGACCCGCCGCCCGGCGATCAGCCCGGCACGGAGCAAACGGCGCCTGGGGCGACACCGACGCCGAAGCCCGGCCAGGCACCGGGCATTCCCGCCGCGCCGTCGAAGCCCGGCGCCGCCATTCCCAGCGCCCCGGGGGTGCCGTCGGTGGGAGAATTAAGATCGGTCCGCAAGGCGATCATTGAAAAAGGCTCAAGGGTCAGGATCAGCACCCCGAGCCTGCACGGCTCCATCAACCTGACCGGCGGCGGCATCGACGACCTGTCGCTGGCGCGCTACCGCGAGACCCTCGATCCGACGAGTCCTGAAATCGTGTTGTTGATCCCCAAGGGCGCCGAAAAAGCCTATTACGCCGAATTCGGCTGGGTCTCCGGCGACGGACAGCCGGTGCCGGGCCCCGAAACCCCCTGGCGCGCCAGCCGCGGCACGCTGAGCCCGGAAACCCCGGTGACGTTGACCTGGGACAACGGCCAGGGCCTGAAATTCTCCCGCACCTACGCCGTCGATGAAAACTATATGTTCACCGTCTCCCAGAAGGTGGTGAACTCAGGTAACAAGTCGGCGATCCTCTATCCCTACGGCCTGTTGTCGCGCCGCGGCACGCCCGAGGTCACCGGGTTCTACATTCTTCACGAAGGGCTGATGGGGGTTTTCGGCGGCACGCTCGAGGAAATCGACTACGACGAAATCCAGGAGCAAGCCCAGGTCAAGAAAACCGCCCAGGGCGGCTGGATCGGGATCACCGACAAATACTGGCTCGCCGCCCTGGTCCCGGACCAAAAGGTCAAGGGTAATTCACGCTTCACTTACCGCAAGGAAAGCGGCGACGACCTGTATCAGGTCGATTACCTGAGCGACCCGATAATGGTGGCCCCGGGGGGAACCGGCGAAAGCCGGAATCGCCTGTTCACCGGCGCCAAGGAAGTCGTCGTCATCGACGCCTACAACGAAGACCTGGGCATCGACCGTTTCGACCTGGCGATCGACTTCGGCTGGTTCTATTTCCTGACCAAGCCGATTTTTTACGCCCTTCTCTACATCAACGAGGTGGTCCTGAACTTCGGCGTATCGATCCTGCTTTTGACCGTCGCCATCAAGATCGTGTTCTTTCCGCTGGCCAACAAGTCCTACACATCGATGAGCAAGATGAAGAAGCTAACGCCGGAAATAACCAAGCTTCGCGAACGTTTCGGCGACGACAAGACCAGGCTGAACGAGGAAATGATGGCGCTGTACAAGCGCGAAAACGCCAACCCGGCGTCCGGGTGCCTGCCGATCCTCATTCAGATTCCGGTGTTCTTCGCCCTCTACAAGGTGCTGTTCGTCAACATCGAAATGCGTCACGCGCCGTTTTTCGGCTGGATCAAGGACCTGTCGGTGGCCGACCCGACATCCGTTTTCAACCTGTTCGGCATGGTTCCCTGGACGCCGCCGGATTTCCTGATGGTCGGGGTGTGGCCGCTGATCATGGGCGGCTCCATGTTCCTGCAGCAGAAGCTCAACCCGCAGCCCACGGACCCCATGCAGGCCAAGATCTTCCTGTTCCTGCCGATCATGTTCACCTTCCTTTTGGCCCGCTTCCCGGCCGGGTTGGTGATCTATTGGGCCTGGAACAACACCCTGTCGATGGCTCAGCAATGGGTCATCATGCGGCGCATGGGCATTACCGGGAAGGAAGCCCTTAAGTAACCGCCGCCAGGAGGGGAACGTGCCCCAAACGGTATCCGAAAACGCCGACGACGACGCCCAGGCCCATGAGATCGGGCGCCGGCTGTTCGCGCAGGCCTGTGACTTCGTCACCGGCGCCGCAAGCATGGACCAGGTACCGGAAACCCGGCTGCCGGAAATCGCCTTCGCCGGACGGTCCAATGTCGGCAAGTCGAGCCTGATCAACGCGCTGACCAACCGTACGGCGCTGGCCCGCACGTCGAACACCCCCGGGCGCACGCGCCAGGTCAATTTTTTCGACCTCGGAAACCGGCTAATGCTGGCGGATCTGCCCGGCTACGGCTATGCCAAGGCGCCGAAGGCCGAAATCGAACAATGGACCGGCCTGATCGAAGACTACCTGCGCGGCCGGGCCGGGCTCCGGCGGGTCTGCCTGTTGATCGACGCGCGGCACGGGCTCAAGGAGTCGGACCGCCGGGTAATGGCGCTCCTGGACCAGTCGGCGGTGGTCTATCAGGCGGTGTTGACGAAATGCGACAAACTCAAGGAAGGGCCGCTCAAGGACCGCATCGAGGGCTTACGCGACGCGCTGGCCGCCCACACGGCGGCCCATCCCGAGGTCATCGCCACGTCGGCCCGCGACGGCTCGGGCATCCCGGCCCTTCGGGCGGCGCTGGCGGCGTTGGCGGAAAAAGGCTAGGTTCCCCCCGCCATGAGCAAGAAACCGAAAAAATCGTCTCCAACCGGGCCCCTATCATCGGACGATTGGCTGGGCAAGGCGACGGTTCTGTCCGAGGCGATGCCGTACATGCGCCGTCACGCCGGCGAGACGTTGGTGATCAAATACGGCGGCCACGCCATGGGCGATCCCGAGTTGGCGGACATGTTCGCCCGCGATATCGTGCTGTTGCGCCAGATCGGCATCAACCCGATCGTCGTCCACGGCGGCGGGCCGCAGATCGCCGACATGCTGGAGCGGCTGAAGATCAAGAGCGAATTCGTCGACGGGCTCCGGGTCACCGACGAGGAAACCATCGACGTCGTCGAAATGGTGTTGTCGGGCTCGATCAACAAACGGATCGTCTCGGCCATCAACGCCGCCGGCGGGTTCGCCATCGGGCTGTCCGGCAAGGACGGCCATTTGATCACCTGCGAAAAGGTCAAAAGGACCAAACGCGACCCTGATTCCAACATCGAAAAGGTCCTCGACCTGGGGCTGGTGGGCGAACCGAAAGAGGTCAACCCCCATGTCCTGACGCTTTTCGACGAATCCGACATCACCCCCGTCATCGCCCCCATCGGCGTCGGCCCCGGCGGCGAAACGATGAACATCAACGCCGACATCGTCGCCGGCGCCATCGCCAAGGCCGTCGGCGCGAAGCGTTTGATGATGTTGACCGATATCACCGGAGTCCTGGATAAAAACGGCGGCCTGATTGCCGAAATGACCGACGATCAAGCCAAGGCGATGATCGGGGACGGCACCATTTCGGGCGGCATGATCCCGAAGATCGAAACCTGCCTTGGCGCCGTCGAGGCCGGCGTCGAGGGCGCCGTCATCATCGACGGCCGGGTGCCGCACGCCATCCTGATCGAGCTTTTCACCGCCGGCGGCGTCGGCACGCTGATCACGCCGGGCCGAGCGTTCATCGAAGGGCGATAAGGGAGACGGCATTGACCGACAAAGAGGAAAAAAAGAAGCGCACGATCACCGATATCCGCGAGTCCAAGAAAACCGGGGAAAAGATGGTCTACATGTCGGTGCCCGATTATACGTCGGCGCAATGGGCGGAAATGGCGGGCGTCGATGTCGCCGTGGTCGGCGACAGCCTGGCGATGATCGCCCATGGACACCCGAACACCATCCCCGCCACCATGGACATGATGGTGTTGCACAGCCAAGCGGTGCGCCGTGGAGCGCCGAACACATTCGTCCTCGGCTGCATGCCGTACCAGAGCTACAACACCGTCGAACGGGCCCTGGCCAACGCAACGCGATTCATGCAGGACGCGGGCTCGGACGCGGTCAAGCCGCAAGGCGGCAAGAGCCAGGCCCACATCCTGAAAGCGCTGGTCGACGCGGGAATCCCGACCGCCTCGCACATTGGGCTGACGCCCCATACGGTCGCCATGTTCGGTGGCTTCAAGATTCAAGGGCGCACCGCCGAAGCGGCAATGAAGATTCTGAAAGACGCCTTCGCCATCCAGGACGCCGGCTGTTTCATGCTGGAGTTCGAGGCGGTGCCGGCGAAGATCGCGGCACTGATTTCCCGGCAACTTGAAATTCCGACCATCGGCATCGGCGCCGGTGTGGGCACGGACGGACAAATTCTTCTTTGTTATGACTTGCTGGGCGTGTTTACCGATTTCAAGCCGAAGTTCACCAAGCGCTACGCCAAGCTGACCGAGGTCGCCGTCGGCGGCATCTCGGAATACGTACGCCAGGTCAAGGAAGGCGAATTTCCCGACGACGACCACAGTTACGGCGTCGATGAGGGGGAATACGAGAAGTTCGCGGCCATGGTGGAAAAGCGCAAACAGATATAATCGGCTATAAAGGGACGTTCCGCTTCAACGGGCCGAGGGCTGCCGGATGACGCAACCAAGGAAAAAATCATCCAACACCGTAATCGACGGCGATGACCCGGCCGCGAGCCTGACCGACAGGGCCTACGCGGTCATCGAAGAGATGATCGTCACGCTTCAATTCAAACCGGGAGCGGTTCTATCGGAAACGGCCCTTTCCAAACGGTTGGAGATCGGCCGCACGCCGATCCGCGAAGCCTTGCAGCGCCTGTCGCGCGAAGGACTCGTCGTTATCCTGCCGCGCAAGGGGATCCTGGTGTCCGAGATCAATCCTCGAAGCCAGTTGCTGCTGCTTGAAGTCCGCAGGGAACTGGAACGCCTTCTCGCCCGCACCGGCTCGATCCGTTGCACCGAGGACGAACGCCGGCAGTTCTTCGACATCGCCGACGGCATGGAGCAGGCGGCCCGCGACAACGACGATATTAACTTCATGCGCTTGGACGACGCCTTGAACCGTCTCGTCGCCGAATCCGCTCACAACGACTATGCCGCCCGCGCCATCGGTCTGATGAACGGGCTGTCGCGCCGATTTTGGTATATGCATTACAAGGAAGCCGCCGATCTGCCGTTGGCGGCCCGGCTGCACGCCGAACTGGCGCGCCGGATCGCCGAGGGCGACCCCGAAGGCGCCGCCGCGGCGGCGGACAAGCTTGTCGATTACGTCGAGACTTTTACCCGCGCCACCGTGGTCACGGATTTCGCCAGTCGAAAAACACCGTTTTCAGATTAACGGGTGATTTTCTCGAAAAGCGCCCGAAACCCGGTTTCCATGTTCTCGCCGAACAGCGGATCGCTGTCCATGCCGAACGCGCAGTTGATGGCGACGGTCGGGAAACACCCGGATATAGTAGACGGCGGAATAAAGCGGTTCCAGGTCTGGCTTCGGCTGATCGGGCGCCAGACCGTCCACCACCGTCTCCAGCACATTCAGGACCCGGTCAAGATTGACGTGGTCGCGATGAATAATTTCGATGGCGCCGATCATTTCCCGGATCCCCCATAGCCAGCCCCATCCATCCCCGGCGCGTATCGGTTGCCGCCCAGCAAGCCTTTACTTTAGAAAACCACATCATTAGCATACTTGAGATATATCAGTGCGGCCAAAAAAATATCGACCCAGGGGGGGGCCATGAAAACCTACGCCGGTGCGCGGACCATCGACGGCATCAAGGTCACAGTCGACGGCCGGCCTCTGGACGAGGGCTACGATATTCAGCGCTTCACGACGATGGGCTTTGAATGGACCTATGAAGGCGGCGAGCCACGCCAACTGGCGCTGGCGTTGTTGGCCGATCATCTTGGCAACGACGAACGCGCGCTCGCGCTGTCGGAGCCGTTCATGAAGCTGGTCGTCGCCGACCTGGACAACGATTGGCTGCTGAACAGCAGCGATATCGACGCCGCACTGGAACGAATGTCCGAACCGGACAGTTGATTATTCACCCCAGCCCGCCGCCAACCCCGCAGGCAGCGGTATGGTTCGGTTCCGCACGGAGCGGGCCGGGAAACGAAAAGCGGGAGGATCAGGTAAACAGAATTTGTCGGGAGACGAAAATGAGCATCATTAGGAGATTAACCACGATCGGAGCCGTCGCCGCGTTCGCGCTGGGTGTGGCTCTTCCGAACGGCGCCCTCGCGGAAGCCAAATATAAATGGAAAATGGCGGCCAGCTGGGGCGGCGGCCCGTTGATGGAGATCGGCGCCAAGGCGTTCGCCAGCAAGGTGAAGTTCCTCACCGACGGCCGTCTCGAAATCAAGGTCTTTCCATCGGGACAACTGTCTAAGGGCCTTGAAGTCCGCAGCGCCGTCGCCAAGGGCGTCGCCGAGGCGGGCCATACCTGGATGGGGTACGACTGGGGCAAGGACAAGACCACCGTTCTGTTCGGTGGATATGCCGGCTCCATGGATTCCGAGCGCATGCTGCACTGGATCTACGAAGCCGGCGGGCTTGAGCTGTGGCGGCAGTTCAACGACGAAAAATTCGGCGTCGTTTCCATGCCCATGTTCATCCGAACGGCCGAGGCCTTTCTGCATTCGCGCAAGCCCGTCCGTACGCTCGACGATCTGAACGGGCTCAAGTTCCGTACCGCCGGCGCTTGGCTGGCGATCTCTAAGGGTCTTGGCGCCGCCCCGGTGACCATGCCTGGAGGCGAGGTTTTCGCGGCCCTCGAACGTGGCGCCATCGATGCGACGGAGTGGGGAACGCTGTATGAAAACAAATCAACGGGTTTTCACAAGATCGCGAAATACGTAATCATTCCCGGCATCCATCAGCCGACGGCGCCGTTCGAACTAGTGATCAACAAGAAGGCATGGGCCAAGCTTTCCAACCGTGATCAGGAACTCGTGGAGCTGGCGGCGAAGCTGGTGACCTTCGAAACCTGGACCCGCATCGGCCAAGAGGACGCCAAGGCGCTGGACTTTTATAAGAAAGCCGGAAACGAAATAATCGTTCTCGATGCCGCCGTGCAGAAAAAGGGTAAGCAATTGGGTCTCGCCTGGGCCAAGGAACAGGCGAAGACCAACCCCTGGTTCGACAAGGTGCTGAAGCATCAGCTCCAGTTCGAGAAGCTGTGGTCCCAGGCGAGACATTACCGCAACGTCATTTCCGAATGACGCCATCCAACGCCGTTTGGGGAGCGCGCATCGCCGCGCTCCCTTTTTCTTCTTCTTGGCTCTAGCCGGGCCCGGGTTTCTCCGGCATAAATTGATCACGCCTCGAAACGGAGGATGAGCGGGGGGGATGGCTTTTTTTCTGCGTATGATCGAACGGGTGACGGGGATGGCCGGCCTGGTGATCGCCTGGCTCGTCTTTCCGTTGATCCTGGCCATGTGCTTCGAAGTGTTCTCGCGCTACGCCTTGAACGCGCCGACCATCTGGGCGTTCGAGTTGAGCTACATGGCAATGGGCACCCACGCCCTGATCGGCGCCGCCTATACCCTGCGCGAACGCGGCCATATCCGCATCGACATCTTTTACAGCCGTTTCAGCCCCAAGACGAAGGCGTTGATCGACACCCTCGGTTACCTGGTTCTGTTCCTTCCCGTGGTGTCCTTGGTATCGCTTGGATTGTGGGAGTACTGGGTGGAGGCTTTTGTCGGGGAATTCCGCTCCGGCCAGTCCGCGTGGAACCCGATCATCTGGCCTTTCCGGCTCGCCTTTTTCCTGGGCTTCGCCTTGCTGTGGTTGCAAGGCATCGCCGAATTCATCAAATGCCTGCGCTTCCTCGCCGGGCGGACCGACGACTGGGACGCCGCCAATGGGTGACTATCTCGCCCTGATGATGTTTCCGGCGCTTTTGCTGGCCCTGTTCATGGGATTTCCCGTGGCGTTTTCCATGATGGGCGTGGCGCTGTTCTTCGGGCTCGTCACCTTCGATACGGCCGTGATCTTCCAATTCGTCCAGAAGGTGGACGCGGTGGCGTCCAACTTCGTGCTCGCCGCGGTACCGCTTTTCATCTTCATGGGCTCCATGTTGGAGCGCTCCGGCATCGCCGAGAAACTGTTCGAGGCGGTGCACCTCTGGACACGGCGTCTTCCCGGCGGGCTGGCGATCGGCACCATCGTGATGTGCGTTATCTTCGCCGCTTCCACGGGCGTGATCGGCGCCACCGAGACCGTGGTCGGGTTGCTGGCGATTCCGGCGATGATGAAATACGCCTACGACAAGGGGCTGATTTCGGGAACCATTTGCGCCGGCGGGTCGCTCGGCACCATTATTCCGCCTTCGGTGGTGGTCGTCATCCTGGGGCCTGTCGCCGACGTTTCGGTGGGCGATCTGTTCGTCGGAATGATTTTCCCGGGGCTCATCCTGGCCAGTTCCTACATAGCCTATATCCTGATCCGCTGCACCATCGACCCGAAGGCGGGACCGGTCCTGCCCAAGTCCGACGACGAGCCCAGCCTGACCGAGAAATTACGCATCACATTGATCGCCCTGGCGCCGCCGGTGGCGATGATCGTGGCGGTGCTGGGCTCCATCATGTTCGGGTTCGCGGCGCCGACGGAAGCCGCCGCGCTCGGCGCGTTCGGGTCGATCCTGCTCGCCGTGATCTACAAAAAATTCAGCCTTTCCATCCTTCACGAGGCGGCGATGAAGACACTCAAGGTCACCTGCATGATCATCCTCATCCTCCTCGGCGGCAACCTGTTCGCCGGCGTGTTCGTCGCCTCGGGCGGCGTCGCGCTGGCCGAGGATCTTATCGCGGCGGCGAATCTGGCGCCTTGGGCGACGCTCGTGGTCTTTCTGTTCATATGCTTCGTGGCGGGCTTCATCCTGGATTGGATTTCCGTGCTGCTGATTTTCATCCCGGTGTTCATCCCCATCGTCAAATCCATGGGCTTCGACCCGGTCTGGTTCTGCGTCCTGTTCCTGGTGGTCATTCAGACCAGCTACCTGACGCCGCCGATGGCGCCGGCGATCTTCTATCTGCGCGCCATCAGCCCACCGGAGATTACCTTGCGCCATATGTTCCGGGGCGTGATTCCGTTCATCGTGGTACAGGTTCTATGCCTCGGCATCGTCGCCTTGTTCCCGCAATTGGTGTTGTGGCTTCCGGAGCAACTGCTGGGGTTCAGATGATCAACATTGTTGACCAATGGGCACGCTCTGATGTACTACTAATATATCAGGCGCCGCCGCCTTGCCGGACCGGCGCCCGGCGTGGCATGGGTAGCTTTGGGAGACAAGGATGACCCCAGAAGAAGTTTTGGCCGTCGAGCCGAAGATTCTCTCCCCGGCCCAGCGGGAGTTCTATTTCGAGAACGGTTATCTATTGCTGGACAAGACCATCCCCGACACGTGGGTCGACCGCTTGCGGGGCGCGACCGACGAAATAATCGAGGAAAGCCGAGCGATTTCCGAATCCGACGCCAAATGGGACCTGGAGGAAGGCCACACAGGCGACGACCCCCGGCTGCGCAGACTGTCCTGCCCCAACGATCATCATGCCACCTATTGGGAATACGCATCGAAGTCCATCGTGCCGGACATTGTCGCCGACCTGGTGGGGCCGGACGTCAAGTTCCACCACTCGAAGCTCAATTTCAAATGGGCCCAGGGAGGCGAGGAAGTGAAATGGCACCAAGACATCCAGTTCTGGCCGCACACCAACTACAGTCCCTTGACCGTCGGCACTTACCTGTATGACTGCGGCCCGGACCAGGGGCCGCTGATGGTGATGCCCGGAAGCCACGCCGGGGAACTTTACGACCAGTACAACAGGGCCGGCGAATGGATGGGCTGTCTGTCGGCGGAAGACGAAGCGGGCCTGGATGCGTCCAAGGCGGTATCGCTGGAAGGCCCGGCGGGCTCTCTCACCATCCACAATTGCCGGACGCTTCACGCGTCGAAACCCAATCGATCGGACAAGCGCCGCCCGCTTCTCTTGAACGCCTACACCGCGGCCGACGCCCTGCCCTACACGTACAACCCCCTGCAGTCACGGTACATGGAGGCCATCGTCCGCGGTTCACGCGCCCGATGGGCCCATCACGACCCCCGGCCATGCCTCTTGCCGCCTGATTGGTCGGGCGGCTATTCCTCGATCTTCGCCCTGCAGCAAGAAGAAAATCTGAACGGGGAAGCGGCCGAATAGATGAATTCATCGAACGGAGGATCGCGATCATGATGACCGACCGACAATTGGGATTCCGCAAGGAATATCGCTCCCGCATCGCCGGCTGGTACAACGGCTATGTACACATTCTCGTCGTCTACGCCATCGGTCTGACGGCGCTTTTTATCTATACGAGCCACATCGGCGGCGTTTTGTGGTGGGAGTGGTTGACCATCCCCATCATCGGCCTGACGAGCAACATATTCGAATGGTTCCTGCACATGCACGTCATGCACCGCCCCATCAACAACGGTGGCCTGCAGTCCATCTACACGCGTCACACCCTCAATCATCACCAATTCTTCTCCGATGAGGAAATGCGCTTCCGCGACAACAGGGACTGGCGCGTCACCGTATTCCCACCATACGCCCTGGTGGTTTTCATCCTCATGTCCATGCCGGGCGGGTTGGTCCTCGGATGGTTGATTGCGCCCAACGTCGGTTGGCTGGTGATGTGCGCGACCACGGGCATGTTCCTGGTATATGAGTTCATGCATTTCTGCTGCCACGTGGACGAAAACTGGTTCGTCCGTTACTGCCCGCTGATCAACACCCTTCGCCGCCACCACACGTCGCACCACAACAATCGGCTGATGATGGAAGTGAACATGAACCTGACTTTCCCAATCGCCGATTGGTTGTTCGGCACGTCCGACCTGGACCGGGGGCTGCTGGGTCACCTGTTCAACGGATATTCGACCAAGCACCTGAAAACGGGCCTCAAGGGACAGCCCATTTCTCCGGACATGGTTGCCGCGGAGCCGATCGGGGCCGAATAGAAAAAAACCGCCGGCGGCCGAACGACGGAGACGAATCCGGATGCCCAACAACATAAAGACGATGCTTTCCATCCTGACGCTAATCGTCGGGGCGATCGTTTATTTCTTCGAGCGCCAAGCCGGCAACGACCATCTTGCGTGGGTCGTGGCCGGACTGGCCGTCTTCATGGTTCTGGCGATTTGGATGTTTCCCGAGACCGGAAAAAAGAATGGTTCGAAGTCATAGGGCCATGGGCGGTCCCTCGGTTCATGAGTACGCCCCCTAGGCAAGGTCCTTGATAAAGTCCAGTTGCCATTCCAGGGCCGCGTCGTCGAGGGGATAGTCCGGCCCCTTGGCCCTGAGCAGGTCATTTTGCGAAATCAGGGC
>JADFMB010000003.1 GCA_022564115.1 Pseudomonadota bacterium | reverse complement strand
GTGGATGGCCTGCGCCGACGGTTCGCTCGGGCCCCCGGCCCTTTTATTAGCACGGCAGGCGCGGTTTCAGCGAGAGCGCCGTTGATTGCCCCGGCTGAAGTGCCCAGGAACCCCTGCCAGGGTGGTCCCAAACCGCCGGCGGCGTTGCGAAAAGGGGTCGCCGGCCATGCCTCGGTACGGCGGACCCGACTGATTTTTTCCGGATTTCTGGAAAGGCTGTGATTTATTGCCTCCGGCGGGTCAGGGGCCTTGAGGCTGTGAAGAATTCCCTTTGGCTACACCCTGCCCAGCCCCGAGCCCGAGGACGGGGCACTCGTGGGTCAACTGAAGCGATGGTCCCTGCTGCTCCACCTCCGGTTGGTGTCGCCCCCACGGTTGGATTGCCGCCTCCCCTCCGGGGTTCCTTGTGGCTTTGGAACGATTGCAGCCGGTCAAGCCGGTTGGGCCTGGGCCGTCAGGTTCGGCAACTGCATCAGATTGTGCGCGAGGGCGTACCAGAGCACGACGGCTCGGGCTTTTGCGATGCCGCGCACGACAAACTGGCGCAGCCCGCGATTGCGGGCCTGGGCGCCCGCCCATTCGGCGCTGGCCGCTCGTTGGCGGTAAATCTGTTTGGCTTGCTCGGTGGCCATGCGCAAGCGCCATTGGGCGATGGCCGGCGCATCCTTGGGGCGTGGCTGGTGGGGGCCGAGCTTGGCATTCTTGGGGTTGGGCAGCGGAGCGTAGACTTCGCTGCCCCGGTTTGTGGCGGCCACCACCGATTCAAAGCGGGCAAAGCCTCCGTCCACCAGCGCTTGCGCGGGAACCCGGCCGTAGCGCCGGCGCAGTTGATCGAGCATGGGCGGCAACTCTTCCCAGTCGCTGCCCCGGTTGACGACATCCACGCCGACGATCAGTTGGCTGCCCGTGTCGGTGGCAAACTGGACATTATAGCTGGGCCGGAAGCCCCCATCGGCGCCTTTCATCACACGCGCTTCAGGGTCCGTGGTAGAAACGCGGGGCTGGCGCTTGTCTTGCGGTGGTGCACCTCCGTCGTCCGCAGGAGGCTTCTTACGTTTGTAGCCATGCGCGTTTCTAGCGGCATACTGGGCTTCGATCTTTTGCATCTCGGCCAGGGCCTGGGTCACTCGCTCCTGCCGCTCGCGGGCGACGCGCCGGCGGGCAGCGCGGTTCCGGTTCTCGCTGGCCGCCGGGTCTTCCTCCAACTCGTGGCGCAGGCGCTGCACTTGTTGCTTGGCCTGCTCCAGGAACTGCTTCAATCGTTTGCGCCGCCGGAACGAGCCGCTGCCCGCGCCGGCCCGGACCCGCATGCCGTCCTGGGCGACCCGGTTCAGGGTCACCGCGCCTTGCATCATCAGCGCGGCCACGCTACGCGTCAGCAGCTCGTCCAGGAATTCCACGTGCAGCACCCGGAAGTCGGCCATCTTCTGTTTGGAATCGTCAAAGCATTTAACGATATTCTTATCCTTCCCCCTCTTACAGATATACAGCGGTTCCTTATAACTAAACTCTACCCTTTCTATGGTCAGGCCATTAGACTCAATTAGGTTTCGCATTGTCCTATCTGTAAAGAAACTAAAGTAGTTTGTATCGAGGGCATTGATGAGGTTGTTATTAGATGGCCTCTCTAGGATGAAGTTTCCGATAACCATTATCCCATCTTCTGTTAGCTTCTCACTTAACGAACGTATGTATTCGTCAGGCTTAGGGATATAGGCCAGTGAAGTATATAGTGTAATAAGATCAAATGATGAATCGTGGATATAGTACGTATTCCTAGTCTCTACCCTATTCACATGCTTAGCGTACTTGTAGTGTGTCCTCTTTAATTCAAGACCAATGCAGTCAGTACCCATGAACTTGGCAGACCCGCCCATCCCAGAACCTATGTCTAAATGCCTCATCCCATCCTTTATCTCAGGGATATTGAACTTCATATAGGTGCCCTTGATCACTTCGATCTGAGAGTAGTTATAGTTTGGGTTCGACTTATGGTAGTGGGTGAAGTACTGCTCGAAACTCTCTTGATTGTGCCAGTTACCCCGATAGATGAACCCACAGTATCGACAGATATCTAATGTAAATCCGTGTGGATTGGCGTTTTCAACCGGTGACGAATTGTCACCATCTGCATTACAGCACGGGCAATCGTACTTCTCTAGTGTTACTTTATTTACTGGGATCGTTGCTATTGTCATTATGTATACCTCAAATTATCTAATATTTTCTCAATCGCTAATGCTAGTGTTATTACTGTAAACTCCCGTGCGTTACAGAAATAGGCTAGTATCCCTGCGAGTACAAGGATTGATCCTATTGTAATGATAAGATTCTTACGTCCTCTTTTCATAGCTGGTACTAAAATATTTCTTTGGTCTAAAGTCTCCTGCCAATGTCTTCCTCCTTAACTTCCTCTCCATAGAAGGAAACCGATTCTTAATAGCATAATTGATTATCGCTTTAAGGTCACAGACATGCTTTAACTCGAAATCGTTCATACAGTCCTCTTTGGCTCTTTTGATCTCAATATCGGCGAGAATCGAATTACGGCAAGAGCTGAAACCGGCGCCACCGCATCGATCACGATCGTTCGTGTCGCCAATCCACCGACAGTAACCTCGGTGTTTCCAGTGAATAACAGCATCGACGTTGCGGTCAATGGCACCGTTGTACGCGCTGATTTTTCCGAGAACCTGAGCAGCTCGACAGTTGATTCGACAAGCTTCATTGTTGAAGACCAGACCGGAACCACCGTGCCGGGCATTGTTAGATACACCTTCGAGGGACAAATAAACATTCCCAGCCACGCGACTTTCACGCCCAACGAATCGCTGCAATTCGGTACCACTTACACCGTAAGGCTCACGACCGCAATCACAGATAGCCACGGTAACTCGCTCGCCGATGAATTTACATGGTCGTTCACAACGGTCCCGGACCTTACGCCACCGACCAAGGTTGCAGAGTCGCCAGTAGCTGGCGATGTATGCGTGGCGCCGGACCGTGCTATCTCAGTCCTGTTCGACAAGTTGCTCAATCCCGATACCGTAACGGCAGCCACCTTTATGTTGGAAGACAGCACTGGCACGCCGGTGGATGGTGAGGTGGTCTTGAATGATCTCATCGCGACGTTTACACCCGCAACACCGCTAAATTCGGCCATGACCTATACCGCTCACCTGAACGCCGGAATCACGGACCTGGGAGGCAACCCGCTGCCGCCGTCGTCGTGGTCATTCACTACGCCGTACCTGGCCGAAGGAAGCTGGACGTCCATTGCAGTACCTGCGAATCTGGCGGGTCGCACGGATAACAGTGTGGTATGGACTGGTGCCGAGATGATTGTCTGGGGCGGAAGAGGACAGCAGCTTTTCGATGACGGTGCCCGGTACAACCCGGCCTTGGATCAATGGAGTGACATATCGTCTATTGGTGCGCCATCAGCACGCGAAGAACACTCGGCAACGTGGACGGGTACAGAGATGATTGTCTGGGGAGGAATAGGGCAAACTTTTTTTCTGCGTGACGGAGCACGCTACGATCCAGCGACCGATAGCTGGACGCCGATGAGTACAAATGCTGCACCGTCAGAACGAAATGGACACACGGCGATTTGGACTGGCACGGAGTTAATAGTTTGGGGTGGTGGTTGGGACGAAATCGGGCTCAACTCTGATGGCAGGCGATATGATCCGTCCACAGATACCTGGACGGTGATGTCATCCGTCAATGCGCCGGCAGTGCGTACCGGTCACCATGCTGTATTCGATGGACAGCGGATGATTGTCTGGGGTGGCGTGTCTACCAACGGGAGCGCGAACTTCCCAGTTTCTAACGGTGGCGTGTATGACCCGGTCTCCGACGTCTGGACGCCATTACCCACGCAAAATGCACCCGACATTACCAAGTCCACGTCCATTCCCGACAGTGTCGTTCAGGCCGGCACAGACATGATGGTCTGGTCCCCCTGGAGTGATGTCATCAGAGATCCGGTTACCAACGAGTTTGCATCTGTGATCGTCTCCGAAGCGCGCCGCTACGATAGCGTGCAGGAGCAATGGCAGACAGTTGTGGATGCGTGCGAGTCGATCGCGACGCCGAACGCCGTCTGGCTAAATGGCCGCATGCTCAGCTGGAACGAAGACTTCACCGAGGGCTACGCTTATGACGCGCAGCGTGATGGTTGGCACCCGGTCACTTCATTTCCTGGAGCGCCCACGACTGATGCCACGGTAATCGCCATCGGTGATTCAGTGATCGTATGGGGTGGAAGAGACGATTCCGTGGGTTTCACGAATGTGGGATATCGCCTGGAACCCTGACTGAAATCACCGAACCGAAGCGAGAAGGTTTTGGATAACGGTCAACGAACGTCCGCTTGTGGCCGAAAGCAGACCTTAAATTCTGGAGTTTTCACGGTACCTGAACGTCCGCTTTCGGGAAAAGCGGACATTCATCGATCATGTGACGACCGCCGCTCGATCAACCGACCCGGCGCGCTATATTCCGAGCCATGATGACCCGATCAGAATATCGTAGGCTCTCCGACGCGCTTCGGGCGCCGTATGATACGGCGATGCAGCGCTATGCCGCGGAGCAATCCGAATTGAACACGGCGCGCGTGTTCCGTGAGTTCGACCGGTACGATTCAGCTCAGTCGCAACTGTTCGATACGTTCTGCAAAGTCGGAATCTGGAACTAACTCAATGGCCGAATCGTTCGCCGCCCGCCTCGGTAAGTACATACCGCCGACGCTTGCCCGGTGAAACTAATGGGCTGCGTTAGGTCACAGAATTTTGCGGCGGTGGGCGCGAGTAGCTCGACACGTGTTCCGACAACCGATTGATCGTCGCTCTGGCCTACGAGCCGAATTACTAGAGCGTCGCCTTTTTTACATCTGGCTTCGAACTTTTCTATCACCGCACCAATGGCAACAAAGTCACCACTGTAATCCATTCTGAATTCGCAATAGTGACCGGTATCGGCGAACGCTGCCGGCGAAATCGTGAGAAGCATTAGAGCGATTACAGTCTTGAGAATAGCATTCATGGTTTGTGCCTCCGAGAAAACGAGACAATCATAATACCGTATGACTGCCGCAGCCCCGGCGAGTAGAATTCCGGCTAACCACGATATGCTTTGAATTCATCCCATACGCCAGACCATTCGAAAATGATCGGGATTTTTTTCGGCACGACACGATTGCCAGTTACCAAAACCGTAAATCGAAATATTCCTTTTTCTGCCTGTAAGTACTCGTAGCGGTTCATATGCGGATGCATTTGGATCGAAAAAACTGAGTGCCCCTGTTGTGTTTCGATTAAATCCACAAATTGGTTGACGCCATTGGGTAGATCCAGCGGCGTGACAGAATCGGAATCTCTACCCATACAGGACCACTTCAATCGGATGCTGTCGCAAAACAATGTAGATTCAAAATTGTCTTCCGCATCATTGAACTTTTCTATGTTGACTAAATATGCGCGGCACTTCTCAGCGGTCGCCTTCCTACTATTCTGTACCTTCACTCGAATATAATGGGCTCCACCTACGGCTTTTCCCGTTTGGTTATCGGTCACGATCGTAAAGGTCTGGTAGTCTGCATCCGCGCCAAAACTCAATCGAAGCCTTGGCCCGTGGAGCTTCCTCCACCACCACTCAGCGGTTAGCACTACAACAACGGCTCCAATCGTGCCGACTGCGGCCAGCCACGTCGCCATTTGCCCGGCAACTTCGCATTCGTAAAAACCATTACACATGTTCAATAGTGTGGCATAAATGCTCGGAATAACCAGAAAGACCCCCCAGCACCCTCCCCCACGGCTCGCGATCATCGGAACCATGGACAGATGGCAGATCGACGAGCTGTTGAAACTCGGGGACGCTTTAGCAACGGTAGACTTAGACTCGGTCAACGTTAGGCGGGTCATGCAACGGTTGGAGCGCAGCGAGATTACGCCGCTACAGGCAGCGAAAACTATTGTCTCAGCGTCCGGGTTACGCGCGGAAGCGGCCATTGAGCTAGAATCAAGAAAAAGGTCTGCTAATGACCCAAAGCGGACATGCCACTGCTATCCTTTATGGAATAACCCATATTGCCGGGGAACGCACATGAAGCAATTTAACTCGCTGCTATATTCCTTATCAATCTTCGTCGTGTTGACTGGCCCAATTCAAGCTCAGGATAGGCGGCAGCCTGTCATCGATATGCATTTGCATTCGCACACAAACATTTGGGCTGAACAACGCTTCTGTTTTCCACAACCATGCGAAAGCCGCCCGTCGCAAGTAAATGATCCAACTTTATTGCGCTCAAGTGCTCTCGAAGAAATGGATAAATACAATGTGGTCCTTGCCGTAGTCAGTGGTGACCGCGACGGGGTTTTGAGATGGACAGAGGGCGAAAGCGAAAAGTTTGTGGTAGGTCTGGCGCTTCGGCGACCCGAAGACATTGCCTTTTCTGAGTTGCGAACATTACTTGAGACAGGCCAGGTACAGGTGCTGGGCGAATTGGGTTTCCAGTACGAAGGAATAGCAATCGATGATCCATCGGTTGATCCGTTGCTGGCTCTTGCGCACGAACTGGACGTCCCGGTTCATGTACACGTTTTGGGTCTTGGTGGAAGTCCGGACTTCCCGATTCATTTGGGAAACCCTCTACGAGTTGGGAAAGTGTTACAGAAGTATCCTGGCCTTCGAATTTACCTGGAAAACGCTGGCTGGCCATTCCTTGAGGAGGTTACCTCGCTGATGTATCAGTACCCCTCAGTGTATGCCGATCTATCTACGATCCTTCACATTGCGGCCCAACCAGTCGCATACAGATTCATGAAAGACCTTGTGGACAATGGACTTGGCAAGCGCTTGATGTTTGGGTCCGACCAAATGATCTGGCCAGAGGTAATCGGTGAAAACATCGAGATGATAGAGGCCGCCGATTTTCTGACCGAAGAACAGAAACGTGACATTTTGTACAACAACGCAGCTCGCTTTTTGAGGCTGTCTGACGAGCAAGTCGCTGCGCATCATCAGCAGTAGCCGCAGCTCTTACGAGGTCCGCTATTGGGAAAAGCTGCCGTTCAAAATTGGGAATCTGAAAATTGCTTGCTGACTGGCCGCCTTACACCCGAAAGCGGCCGTTAGGCTAGAATGGCTGAAAAGGGCCGCTAATGACCCAAAGCGGACATTAGGCCCTTAAACTATTAGATGGTGCTGTGTTTCCAAAGACTGTCTGACTGTACGTCGAAGCCTTGGGATGTCTTGATACGAACGTTTACCGCCCTAACCTGGATGGAATTATGCGCCTTCTTCTGATTCTGCTTTTGATACTTTTTTCTGAATCGCCGGTGATAAGCCAATCGTTAAGCGAGCGGCCAAGGGCGCGAGACGTCGGCATAATCGTCGGAATCTTGCCTTCAGGGCAATTAAATGCAATCACCGACGTAGACGGTGTCCGTGTCGGGCACACAACGATTATAGAAGGCGACGCGGTGCGCACGGGAGTGACCGCTATCCTGCCACATGGCGGAAACATTTTCCGCGAGCGAGTGCCAGCGGCCATCTACGTCGGCAACGGTTTCGGAAAGTTGCTTGGTGTAACGCAGGTCCGTGAACTCGGCGAGTTAGAGACCCCTATCCTTTTGACTTGCACGTTGTGTGTATGGAAGGCAGCCGACTTCATGGTCGAAGCGCTCCTGGCGCAACCAGGCATGCAAGGCGTTGGGTCGATTAATCCTGTCGTTGGCGAGACCAACGACGGTTTCTTAAACGATATTCGCGCCCGCCCGGTCGAGCGTGAGCATGTCTTTCACGCGCTGTCGGTTGCCTCGACCGGCCCAGTTGCCGAAGGGTCAGTCGGCGCAGGGACAGGCACGCGAGCATTCGGATGGAAGGGCGGTATCGGTACGAGTTCGCGTGAGTTGCCAGCCTCCTTGGGCGGCTTTACGGTGGGAGTACTCGTCCAGTCTAATTTCGGAGGCGTTCTGACGATCAATGGTGCGCCGGTCGGGCGAGAACTAGGCGATTATGCCTTCCAGCACGATCTGGGTGAACACGCTGACGGAAGCATAATGATCGTCGTCGCGACAGATGCGCCTCTTGATGCACGCGCGCTCGAACGCGTATCCAAACGTGCCCTGGTCGGATTGTCCCGTACGGGTGCCAGCATGACTAACGGCTCAGGCGACTACATTATCGCTTTCTCGACCACTGGTACTACCGAATCACTTGTACCAAATAGCCGTCTATCCCCACTCTTCCAGGCCGTCGCCGAGGCCACCGAAGAAGCTGTATACAATTCACTTTTTCGCGCAACAACGATACATGGGCACCACGGCACGGTCGAAGCACTTCCGCTGGAAGACACCATTGAGGTTCTCAGAAAATATAGTGTGCTCGGATGGGATCAGTCCTTACCTCCGGAGAGAAATTGACCAGGGTATTGGCGCGTCCGCTAATGGCCGTTAGCGGCCTGTCAAATTCACGATTTCGGTGTGGTATGAACGCCCGCTTTGGGGAAAAGCAGCCATTCAGATTTAGGATTTCGAAAAATAGGTGCGGAATGGCCGAGAAAAGTCACCGGACCAATAACTTCTGAGATTCAGTTCGACGCGCTATGACCGTCGCTGACGTGACCCCCTAGATCATCACAAACCAACTTGCTATCCTCATAAAAGGAAACCACCTGGGTCTTCGAGATCTTTCATGGTTGCCGGATGTGTTTGAATAACAAGTGCAGAACACGATTGGAGAGAACATGCAGAGCGAAGCAAGCAAGTGCCCAGTGTTGGGCGGACCTCACACACACAAGGCGGTTGGGAGCACGGCGAACCAACACTGGTGGCCGAATCAGTTGAACCTGAGGATGCTCCACCAGAACTCCCCCCAGTCAGATCCGATGGCGGAGGATTTCAACTACGCTGAGGCGTTCAAGACACTTGACCTGGATGCACTGGCAAATGACATCGATAAGGTGATGACGACCTCGCAGGACTGGTGGCCTGCCGATTATGGCCACTATGGGCCGCTTTTCATTCGCATGGCGTGGCATAGCGCAGGCACCTACCGCATTGGCGACGGCCGCGGCGGCGCAGCTTCCGGCACAATACGCTTTGCGCCCCTCAACAGTTGGCCCGACAACGTGAACCTAGACAAGGCGCGCCGGTTGCTCTGGCCGATCAAGCAGAAGTACGGCCAAAAGATCTCGTGGGCTGACCTGATAATATTCACGGGGAACCGTGCCCTGGAGTCCATGGGATTCAAGACGCTCGGTTTCGCCGGCGGGCGCGAGGATGTCTGGGAGCCCGAAGAGGACATTTACTGGGGGCCGGAGACCGAGTGGCTCGAAGACGAGCGATACCCCGAGCCAAGGGACCCCAAGGAACTCGAGAATCCTCTCGGCGCCGTGCAGATGGGCCTGATCTACGTCAATCCGCAGGGGCCGAACGGTAATCCGGATCCGCTCGCTTCAGGCAAGGACATTCGAGAGACGTTCCGCCGCATGGCAATGAACGATGAGGAAACGGTTGCGCTCATTGCCGGCGGACACACGTTCGGCAAAACGCATGGTGCTGCTCCGGAAGAGCACAAGGGTCCTGAACCCGAGGCTGCCGGCATCGAGGAGCAAGGCTTTGGTTGGACGAGCAGCTATGGCAGTGGCAAAGGTGTCGATACGATCAGCAGCGGCCTGGAGGGCGCATGGACCACCGCGCCGGCGAAGTGGGACAACAACTTTTTCGACAACCTGTTCGGCTACGAGTGGGAGCTCGTGAAGAGCCCTGCTGGTGCGCACCAGTGGAAACCCACGGATGCATCTGCACATGGCACCGTACCGGATGCTCACGATCCGTCGAAGACACACGCCCCCACGATGCTCACATCGGACCTCGCACTGAGGATGGACCCGATCTATGCGCCGATTTCAAAGCGTTTCCACGAGAACCCGGAGGAGTTAGCTGACGCGTTCGCCAGGGCGTGGTACAAGCTGACGCACCGCGATATGGGGCCGCGTACGCGGTGTCTCGGGCCGCTGGTTCCTGCCGAGCCGCAGTTGTGGCAAGACCCCGTCCCTGACGTCACTCATGAATTGATTGGGGAGCAGGACATCGCTGCCCTCAAGGGCAAGATCCTCGCATCAGGACTGTCCATTTCCCAACTGGTCTCGACCACCTGGGCCTCGGCGGCAACGTTCCGCGGCACCGACAAGCGCGGTGGGGCGAACGGGGCGCGCATTCGCCTCGCGCCGCAGAAGGATTGGGAAGTCAACCAGCCGGCCGAACTGGCGAAGGTGCTGGCAACCCTGGAGGAGATTCAAAAGGAATTCAACAGCTCGCAGTCCGACGGGAAGATGGTCTCGCTCGCTGACGTGATCGTTCTGGGCGGGTGCGCAGCCGTCGAGCAAGCTGCGAAGAACGCCGGGCACGACGTGCAGGTTCCCTTCTCGCCGGGGCGCACGGACGCGGCGCAGGAGCAAACCGACGTGGACTCATTTGCCGTGCTCGAACCGACCGCAGACGGGTTCCGCAACTATCTCGCAAACGGACACAAGAGACCGGCGGAGGAGCTGCTGGTGGATCGGGCGCATAAGCTGACGCTGACCGCTCCTGAGATGACGGTGCTCGTCGGCGGCATGCGCGTCTTGAATGCCAACGTCGGGCAGTCCGAACTCGGCGTCTTCACTGAGCGGCCCGAGACGTTGAGCAATGACTTTTTCGTGAACCTGCTCGACCTGAACACGACGTGGCAGAAGTCTGCCTCGGACGAGAACGTGTTCGAGGGACGCGAGTACGCTTCGGACGAGGTCAAATGGACCGCTACCGCCGTCGACCTGGTCTTCGGTTCGAACTCCCAGCTCCGGGCCATCGCGGAAGTATACGCATGCGACGACGCGCAGCAGGCGTTCGTGGGAGACTTTGTGGCTGCGTGGGACAAGGTGATGAACCTTGATCGCTTCGACCTCGTTTGATCTCAACGGAGAGGATTCCTTCGAGGGCTTCTAATGCGCAGCCAAGAGCGAGTATTGAGTAATCAGGACTAGATCAAGGCTGCGCAAATCCCCCGCAAACCTGTGGAAATCATGGACAAGAAATTAGGGCAGCGTTTCAAGACACCTTGAAACGCCGCCTTAACGCCAAGCCCTCATGACCCGCTGCTCGGCCGTGTTGCAATTGAATTATCTGGGACGACCCAGATCGACACAGCGCCGTGAGTTGGTGACGCCGGACGATGAGATGGCCTTGACGGAGGACATTGTCCATCTTGCCGGGAAGTACGGTCGTTACGGCTATCGTCGTGTCACGGCCCTGCTCCGGGTCGAGGGCTGGTAAGGCGGTCCTCTACGCCACCTGCTTCGGCAACTACAACAACCCCGCCATCGGCGAGGCGGCCCTCAAGGTGCTGGCCAAAAACGGCGTCGAGACGCAAATCGTCCATCCCCGGTGCTGCGGCATGCCGCAACTGGAACACGGCGACATCGAGGCGGTGGCGAAAAGCGCCAAGGCCACGGCCGCCGATCTGGGCGCCTGGATCGATAAAGGCTACGACGTGATTGCGCTGGTGCCGTCGTGCGCGTTGATGCTGAAGTTCGAGTGGCCGCTGATCGTGCCCGGCGACGAAGCCGTCAAACGATTGAGCGGCGCCACGTCCGACATCAGCGAATACCTGGTCGAAATCGCAAAAAACGAAGGCCTGGCCGATGGCCTGAGCCCGCTCGACGGCGGCGTCACCGTCCATATCGCGTGCCATGCCCGGGCCCAGAACATGGGCCGGAAGGCGGCCGAGATGCTGCGTCTCGTGCCGGAAACGGAGATTTCGGTAATCGAGCGCTGCTCGGGGCACGGGGGAACGTGGGGGGTGATGAAGGACAATTTCGAGGTCGGCCTCAAGAACGGCAAGCCGGTGGCCCGCGACGTCGCCAAGCGGAATCCCAGGCACCTGGTGTCCGAGTGCCCGCTGGCCCGCGACCATATCCTGCAAGGGGTCGAGCGCCTGGGCGGGGACTCCGCCTCCATGGCCACCCGCGTCAGCGCCGCCCAGCACCCCATCGAACTGATCGCCCAAGCTTACGGGCTGTAAGGAGACTTAACCTTGTCCCCCCCAATGATCCCCCGGCACGAAATCACCCGCGCCGACATCCTGAGCCCGGAGGACTACGCCGCCGTGCGGCCTGAAAGGAAACGCGCCGTCGCCGAATTGAAGAAACACCGCCGCGTCGGCGTCGGCCCCGACGCGACCTTCTATTTCGAGTCCTACGACACCATGCTCCATCAGGTGCATGAGATGCTGTACATCGAGAAGGGCGGCGAACAGCAGATCTTGGGCGAGCTTCGGGCCTACAACCCGATGATCCCGGGCGGCCGCGAGCTGGTCGCCACGTTGATGTTCGAAATCGACGAACCGGGCCGCCGGGCCGAATTCCTGGCCGGCCTCGGCGGCGTCGAGGAAACGGTGACGCTGACGTTTTCCGGCGAAACCATCACCGCCACCCCGGAACAGGACGTGGACAGGACCACCGCCGACGGCAAGGCGTAGTCGATCCAGTTCCTGCACTTCCCGTTCACCGACGATCAGGTGGAAAAATTCCGGGCCCCCGACGCCCAGGTCACCCTCGGCATCGGGCATGAGAAATATACCCACATGGCGGGGCTGCCCGAGGCCGTGCGCCGGACCCTGGCCGGGGATTTCGACTAGGGCAAATCCCGAGCAGATTGAATCAATCCGCGACGACGAATTTGCGTAATATCAATAAGATAGAGCATAAAACATAAGCCATCCTAAATGCATCATGCTCTAGGGCGCGGAAATATTGCCTACCGGCCGGTATCCGGCGCACAATCAACCCTGTTGGTGAATCTCTAATGGGGAACGGATTGTGAGTAGTGACATGCCACTTGGGGACAAGGCGGCGGCGTTCAAGGCCCTGCACGGCGAACCCGGCTGTTTCGTTATCCCCAACCCGTGGGATCGCGGCTCGGCCCGCATGCTGGCCAAGCTCGGCTTCAAGGCATTGGCGACCACCAGCGTCGGGTTCGATTTTGCATCCGGCCGCCAGGAAGGCACCTCGACCCTGGACCAGGTCTTGGCCCATTGCCGCGACCTGGTGGAAGCCACGGATTTGCCGGTCAACGCCGACCTCGAGAACTGTTATGCGGATTCGCTGGACCGTATCGGCGAAACCATCCGCCGCGCCGCCGAGACCGGCCTCGCGGGCGGTTCCATCGAGGACGACAGCGGTGATCCCGACAACCGGATCTATGAATTTTCCGAGGCCGTGGAAAGGGTCCAGGCCGCCGTCGAGGCGGTTCGCGCGCTCCCGCGCCCGTTCTTGCTGACGGCGCGGGCGGAGAATTTTCTGCGCGGCCGCCCGGACCTGGACGACACCATCAAGCGCCTGCAAGCCTTCCAGGATGCCGGCGCCGATGTGCTCTATGCGCCGGGACCAAAAACCGACGATCAAATCGGCGCCATCGTCACCTCCGTCGACCGGCCGGTGAATGTGCTGGCCGGAATTCCCGGCATGACCTTGACGGTCAAGGAGCTCGCGGACCTTGGCGTCAAGCGAGTCAGTATCGGCTCCGGGCTGTTCCGCGTAGCCTTCGGCGCGGCTCTTCGCACGGCGCGCGAGATCGCCGACCATGGAACCTTCCCCATCGCCGACGCGGCGGCGCCGTTTTCCGAGATCAGTCCGCTGTTCGGCGACGATTAGGCAAGGCCCATTCGCGGCCTGCCCAATATTCCTTACCTATTTCCTTACCTATAAAGGATGAACGTCCGCTCCGGGTCAAAAGCCGCCTCCCCGACGCTTAGGTCACCTTCGGCATCGGGCATGAGAAATATATCCACATGGCGGGGCTTCCAGACGCCGTGCGGGAGGCGTTGGCGCAAGATTTCGATTAGGGCATATTCCGGCCAAAACAGGTCACAAGCCCGCCCCTTATGTTGAGGTTGTCGAAACACGGGGGGCGGGCGGGGCCTCGCCCTTCGACAGGCCCGGGATGAGGCCGCTTTTGAACACGGATTCCTTTTGGCCGGAAACTGCTCTAACGGCTCGGCCACATCTGATGGTGAAGGTCGACAACGTAAGGGTGTTTATGTTGGAGGGGAGCGTGCTCGTGGGGATGGTGATGGGGCTCCTGTCCCTCCCAGCCCTCGTGCGCGTGCCGGTGGTGCTCGTCATGGACATGGAGGTGCCCGTGCTCAAGCGCCTCGTGCAGGTGTTCCACCTCGACGGGGTCGTGAGCCGGCCATAAAGCCAGCGCGGCGGCTGTCGAAGCCAAAGCCACAAGCGCCAGCACCGTAAAAGCAACCGTCAGCCCGAGTGCCGCTCCCATCCAGCCGGCGAGCGGGTAGGCGAGTAGCCAGCAGGCGTGCGATAGGGCGAAATGCGCCGCATAGATGGCCGGCCGGTCTCCTTCATGCGCGGATCGTTTGAGGAGACGGCCCGCCGGGGTCTGGATGAGGGACGAGCCCGCGCCAAGAACGAACCAGACCGGCAGCAGGGCGAGCAGACCGGGATCGGTCAAGCCGAGTAGGAGGCCGGCTCCCAGGACCACGCCGCCGGCAAGCATGAAAGGGCGGGCGGCCCGGCGGTCCAAGAGACGGGGCAGCATCAGGGCGATGGCCATCGATCCCGCTCCGGCGGCGGCGAATACAAGGGCCGTGTCGCTTTCCGTGCCCCCCAGGCGGTCGCGCACATAGACCACGGTGTTGACGACAACCATGGCTCCGGCGGTCGCTACCGCGAGCGAAAGAGCCAGCAGTCCGCGCAGTCTCGGTGTCTTGAGGTAGGCCCGGATACCGAAGGTCATGTTGTGCCATACGCCGTGCTCTCGCTCATGGGGTATGGGCGACGGCAAGCGCACTGAAAAAACCAGAAGGGCCGAGATCAGAAAGGCCAAGGCGTTGGCGCTGAACAGGGCGTCATAGCTCAACACGACGAGAGCGGCTGCGGCTAGCACCGGGCTCAACAGGTTCTCGATATCGTAAGCCAGCCGGGACAGGGAAAGGGCGCGCGTGTACTGGGCTTCGTCCGGCAGGACATCCGGGATCGTCGCCTGGAAGGTCGGCGTGAAGCCCGCCGAGCAGGCGTTCAGCAGGAAGACCAGCAGATAAATTTGCCAGACCTCGGTGACGAACGGCAGGCACACAACAAATCCCGCGCGCGCGACATCGAGAGCGATCATCAATCGGCGGCGAGGCAGCCGATGGGCAAAGCCACCCACAATCGGCGCGATGCCGACGTAGGCCACCATTTTTAGGGCCAGCGCCGTGCCGAGGACGACACCGGCATCGCCGCCGGCCAGATCGTACGCCAGCAGGGCAAGCGCGACCGTAGACAGGCCGGTGCCGGCGAGGGCGATAACCTGGGCCGTGAAAAGCCGGCGATATGTCCGATCCTGGAGTGGCGACGCCATGTCCATAGGTTACCGAACTTTCCGCAAAGACTACAGATTTCCCAAAAATAGAACGGAATATCCGAAGTCGCGGAGAGGCCCGCTTCGGGTAAAAAGCCGGCCTCCCGTTATCCTCCCTCTTATTCTCCCCCTGGCCTTTTCCCTTATTTTTCCTTGGCCTTGACAAAGGGCGCCTAATGTTCTATATTTGTTCTATGCTCCTCGGCGTTTCCGGGGGCCGCTCTTTGACATGGTGAATAGGAAAAACTGATCGCGGCAGGGATTTTCCACGCCTTGATTTTAAAGAGCCGACACCCTCCTTCGCCATCAGCCTTTGCCATCAGCCTTCGCCGGAAGGCTTCGGCCGACAAGAGGCTACGGAGGGCAGGAAAGCCTACATTTCCCTACATAAGCCGACGAAATCCTACATTCCCACAGGATTTTCCATAATACCGGGTGGCGGATACGATTAGGGCCGGGTGGGGAGAATCCCCCCTATTGCATCACCTCGTTGCGCAGCACGCCCCAGAATTCGACCCGCCGCAGCCAGCCCTGGTGGCCGGCCGCCTCGACCCGGCACCAACCGTCGAGGTCGGGACACGACAACAGCTTGCCGACGACCCCGGCCTCGACCCTGGCGACGGGGCCGCTCTTGGGGTCGTTTTTTCGGCGGATGGTGCGGGTGTCGCCGGTGACGATAAAGGTCCGGCGCGCGCCGACCATGCTTTGATGGACCCAGCCCTGGGTTCCCTGCCAGTCCCTGACTTTGCGCCAGGTTCCGTATTCGGCGATGATTTCGACCGGCAGATACTGGCGGTGGAAGACCCAATCGACGGGATATTGAACGCCGGGGCCGGTGCGCAGGTTGACCTCGCCGGCGCGCAGGCTGACGAACCGGGGCAGCGGCAGGCCGGTGCCCTTTTCGGCGGCCCAAAGGGCGGGCGCTAAAAGGGCGAAAACAAACACCAAGACAAGCAGGAAAACGCTAAAATGGGATCGAGACATGGCCGGGACCGTTAACGGGCAAGCGTAAGGAAAACCTGGGGCCCATTATAGGGCTCACTCCTCGGTCCCGGTCAAGGCGGGGCGCGGCATAAGGGCGCTGGACAACCGCCGCCGGGGTTGGTAGGCCTGACGGGCCAAGGCGCGCAATGGCGGCGTTGGCGTTCTTGGGGCCGAAGCCCTGGATGCGCGCCCCGGGATACGCGCCCCGGGAGGGGACGGAATGGCTAAGAAAAAACCGCTGGTGGTGATCACCCGCAAGCTGCCCGACGCCATCGAGACGCGGTTGATGGAATTGTTCGACGTGCGCCTGAACGTCGACGACGAGGCCATGGACGAGGCCGCCCTCACCGAAGCCGTGCGGACGGCCGATGTCCTGGTGCCGACGATCACCGACACCATCGACGCCAAGCTTATCGCCGCCGCCGGCAAGAAGCTGAAGCTGATCGCCAACTACGGCACCGGCGTCGATCACATCGATCTGGCGGCGGCGCGCGATAAGGGGATCACCGTCACCAACACGCCCGACGTGTTGACCGAGGACACCGCCGACATGACCATGGCGCTGATCCTGGCGGTGCCCCGGCGCCTGGTCGAAGGCGAACGAATCTTGCGCGCCGGCGATTGGTCCGGATGGTCGCCGACGTGGATGCTCGGGCACCGGATCTTCGGCAAGCGGCTGGGCATCATCGGCATGGGCCGGATCGGCCAGGCCGTCGCCCGCCGCGCCCGGGGGTTCGGGTTGTCCATCCATTACCACAACCGCAACAAGGTCCACGAGGAGATCGAGAACGAGCTCGAAGCCACCTATTGGGAAAGCCTGGACCAGATGCTGGCCCATATGGACTTCGTTTCCGTCAACTGTCCGCATACGCCGGCGACGTACCACCTTCTGTCGGCCCGGCGTCTGAAGCTGTTGCAGCCCCATGCCGTCATCGTCAATACCGCGCGCGGCGAGGTCATCGACGAAAACGCCCTGACCAAGGTGTTGCAGGCCGGCGACATCGCCGGCGCCGGGCTCGATGTGTACGAGCACGCACCGGCCGTCAACCCGAAGCTTCTGGCGCTGGACAATGTCGTCCTGCTTCCCCACATGGGCTCCGCCACCTTCGAGGGCCGGGGCGACATGGGCGAAAAGGTGGTGATCAACATCCAGACCTTCGTCGATGACCACACGCCGCCGGACCGCATAATTGGCGACACGTTTTGATCCGAGGCCCCCCATGACCGAAGGGCCCACCGCCAGACCCATTCCCTACCGCGATCCCCCGGGCGCCTTCGCGGCCTTTTCAGGCGACCCGGTGGCGGCGTTTCTGGACAGCGCCGCCGAGACCGGCCCCAGGGGACGCCCACGGGGGCGTTACGCCTATATCGCCGCCGATCCGTTCCGCGTCATCACCGCCGCCAAGGGAGGAACTTTCGTTGACGGTGAACCGGCTTCGGGCGATCCCTTCCGGGTCCTGGAGCGCCAGCTTAAAATGTTCCGGATGGGAAACGATCCAGACCTGCCGCCATTTCAAGGCGGCGCCGTGGGTTATCTGGGTTACGAGTTGGGGCGCCACCTGGAGCGCCTGCCGCCGCCCTTGCAGACCGGCCTCGATATCCCCGAGCTGGTGGTCGGGCTTTACGACACCATCGCCGCCTTCGACGTCCAGACCAGACAGGCCTGGATATTCGCCCGCGACGCCGGAGCCGCCGACGCCACCCTCGATCGCCCTTCGCCGGAGGCCCGGGCCGAGGCCATGGCGGCCAGGATCGCCGCCGCGCCGCCGCTGCCAAGCGTTGATTGGGGGCCGGCGGGGAGTTGGCGGCCCGAGTTGAGCCGCCGCCAATACGAAGACATGGTTGCGCGCGCCATCGCTTATATCCATGCCGGCGACATCTTCCAGGCCAACCTGACCCAGCGTATGTTGGGCGTCCTGCCCAAGGGCCTTTCCCCGTTCATGCTCTATCGCCGCCTGCGCGCCCTGTCGCCGGCGCCTTTCGGGGCCTATCTGGCCGCCGGCCCGGGCATCGCCGTCGCCTCGGCGTCGCCGGAACGGTTCCTGGAGCTCACCCCCGGCGGCCATGTCTCGACCCGGCCGATCAAGGGAACCCGGCCCCGGGGCCGGACTCCGGCCGAGGACGAAAAGCTGGCCCGCGAGCTGATCGAAAGCGAAAAGGACCAGGCCGAAAACCTGATGATCGTCGACCTTCTGCGCAACGACCTGAGCCGGGTGTGCCGGCTGGGCAGCGTCGAGGTCAAGGAGCTGGCCGGGCTGGAAAGTTTCGCCAACCTGCATCACCTGGTTTCCGAGGTCCGGGGCACCCTGTTCCCGAACTTAGGCCCGATCGACCTTTTGCGCGCCACCTTCCCGGGCGGATCGGTCACCGGGGCGCCGAAGATCAGGGCCATGGAGATCATCAACGAGCTGGAGCCGGCCCGGCGCGGCCCTTATTGCGGCGCCATCGCCTGGATCGGTTTCGACGGCGCCATGGATTCCGCCATCGTCATCCGCACGTTGGTGATCAAGGACGGCGAAGTGGCGGCCCAGGCCGGCGGCGGCATCGTCGCCGATTCCGATCCCGGGGCCGAATACGAGGAGGCCATGGACAAGGCCTGGGCGATGCTGCAAAGCCTCGATCCCGGCGAAATCGCCCGCGGCGAAATCGCCAAGGAACGGGCCTAGAGCATGATGCATTTAGGATGGCTTATGTTTCATGCTCTATCTTATTGATATTACGCAAATTCGTCGTCGCGGATTGATTCAATCTGCTCGGGATTTGCTCTAATGACGGTCTTTCTCAACGGCCGCCTGGTGGCCGACGACGAGGCCCGTATCGACCCCACCGATCGGGGACTGACCCTGGGCGACGGCCTGTTCGAGACGATCGCCGTCCGGGATCGCCAAGCGGCGCGGACGGACGCCCATCTGGCCCGTCTTCGCGACGGCGCCGAGGTCATCGGCCTCGCCGTTCCTTATGCCGGGCATGAACTCAAGCGCGCCCTCCGGGAGGTTATCGAGGCCAATGCCATCGACTTCGGCGTGCTGCGGCTGACTCTGACCCGGGGCTTAGGCCCCCGGGGGCTGCCGCCGCCGGTCCCGGCCCAGCCGACGTTGTTGATCACCGGCGTGTCCCAGGATTTGACGGCGCAAGAACCGGTGACCGCCGTCATCGCCACCACGACCCGGCGCAACGAGCATTCGCCGCTATCCGGAATCAAGTCCACGAGCGCCCTGGACAGCATCCTGGCGGCCCGGGAAGCGGCCAAACGGGGCGCCGGCGATGCATTGCTGCTGAACGGCGCCGGCAAACTCGCCGAAGCCACCGCCGCCAACCTGTTCCTGGTCATCGACGGCGGCCTGGTGACTCCGTCCATCCATGACGGGGCGATGCCCGGCGTCATGCGGGCCGATGTGATTAGGGGGTTAAGCGCGGTGGCGCGCACCCTGGGGCCGGCCGATCTGTCGTCGGCGTCGGAGGCGTTCCTGACCAATTCCTTGGGCATTCGGCCGCTGACGGCCGTCGACGGAGAACCCATCGGCGACGGCAATCCGGGGCCGGTTAGCGCCGAGGCTCGAAAAATCGTCTGAGAGATTTGTTCAGATAAAAAACAAGACGCCGTCCTTGGAGGCGTCGTTGAGAAAGGTGACGACGCCGCCCTGTTGCAGCGGAATGTCGTCGCGCAGCGGCTCGCCTTCCATGCCCTCGGCCCTGAGCCCCATTTCGCAGACCATGAACTTAACCCCCATCTGGACGCAGGATCGCAGAAGCTCCTCGAAGGTGGCGACGTTGGTTTCGGCGTAGGCGTCGTCTTTTTCGCCGCCATTGGCGCAGCCCCGGCTTTCGCCCTCGCTCAACGGCATGGAACGCCAGGCGGCCTCGCCGCCGGCGCCGGTTTTTTTCAGTACCCGGCACGCGCCCATGGTGAAAAACAGGGTCACCGGCCGGTCGATGGCCGCCGCCGCCGACGCCATCACCAGCGCATAGTGCACCTTGTCGTAGAAACCGGCGCAAACGACGATCGACAGCTTGTCCGGGGAGGAGTTATCGGCGGCCATGGGTTCTATTCCTTGTGCACCGAAAGGTCGGTGATTTTGGGATCGTCGCCGCACAATGGACAGCCGGGATCGCGCTTGAGGGTGATTTTCCTGAACGTGGTCCCCAGCCCCTCGCAGATTATCATCGCCCCGGACAGGCTGTCGCCGATGCCGAGCAGCTCCTTCAGCACCTCGGTGGCCTGCAGGGACCCGGCCATGCCGCACAGGGCGCCCAGGACGCCGGCCTCGGCGCAGGTGGGGATTTGGCCTTCCGGCGGCGGTTCCGGGAACAGGCAGCGGTAACAGGGCCCGTGGCCGCCGTCGGCGTCTTCCTCGAACGGCTTGAAGGTGTAGACCTGGGCGTCGAAGCGCAGGATGGCGGCGGAAACCAGGGTTTTGCCGGCCAAGTAACAGGCATCGTTGACCAGGAACCGGGTGGCGAAGTTGTCGGTCCCGTCGGCGGTGATGTCGTAATCGGAAATCAAGTCGAGGGCGTTGTCCGGGCCGAGGCGTTGATTCAGGGGGATGACGGTGACGTCCGGGTTGATGCCGGCGAGGGTCTTCTTGGCGCTTTCCACCTTCGGCGTGCCGATGGCGTCGGTGGTATGAACGATCTGGCGTTGCAGGTTCGACAAGTCGACCACGTCGTCGTCGACGATGCCGAGCGTCCCCACTCCGGCCGCCGCCAGGTACAACAGCACCGGCGATCCCAGCCCGCCGGCGCCGACCACCAGAACGCGGGCGTTCAACAGCCGCTCCTGGCCCTCGCCGCCGACCTCTTGCAAAAGGATATGGCGTGCGTACCGGTTTATCTGGGCTTCGGTGAAGCTCACGGGGAGACGCTCATCACGCGGGGTCTAACCGAGACCGTCGAAAAGGGCCGTCGAAAGGTAATGGTCGGCGGAGTCGGGGAGGAAGGTGACGATCACCTTTCCGGCCATTTCTTCGCGGGCCCCTACTTCCAGGGCCGCGGCCAGGGACGCGCCCGAGGACATGCCGACGGCGATGCCCTCCAGCCGGGCCACGCGGCGGGCCATTTCGAATGCCGGTTCGCTGCCGATTTTGAGGATTTCGTCGATGGCCTCCATGTCGAGAACTTCGGGGATGAACCCCGGCCCCATGCCCTGAATCTTGTGCGGTCCCGGCATGCCGCCCGACAGCACCGGGCTGTCCTCGGGCTCGACGGCGACGATCAGCAGGTCCGGATTGCGCGGTTTCAAGACCTGGGCGCACCCGGTCAGGGTGCCGCCGGTGCCGACCCCGATGACGATGGCGTCGACCCGCCCGCCGGTGTCGATCCAGATTTCCTCGGCCGTGGTGTGGCGGTGAATCTCGGGATTGGCCGGGTTGGTGAACTGCTGAAGCATGACCGCGCCGGGGGTCTCTTCGACCAGTTCCCCGGCCCGCTCCACGGCCCGCCGCATGCCCAACTCGGCCGGGGTGAGTTCTATTTCGGCGCCCAACAGGTTGAGCATCTTGCGGCGCTCCTCGGACATGCTTTCCGGCATCGTCAGGATCAGCCGGTATCCCTTGGCGGCGCAGACGAAAGCCAGGGCAATCCCGGTGTTGCCCGAGGTCGGCTCGATCAGGGTGGTGCCGGGCTTGATGCGGCCTTCGCGTTCGGCGGCCTCGACCATGGCAATCCCGATGCGGTCCTTGACCGAGCCCAAGGGATTGAAAAACTCGCACTTTGCCAGGATTTCCGCCTTCACCCCCTGGTCTTCGGCCAGTTTGCCGAGCCGCACCAGGGGCGTGGCGCCGATGGTCTCGATGATGCTGTCATAGACGCGGCCGCGAAATTCGGGCCCAAGGGAAGAGGTGGCGGAAGGGCCGGGGGAAGGGCCGGGGGAAGGGACGGAGGCGGGTTTCGTGCTCATATCAGTATCGTTCCGTCAAAAAACCCGTCAAATCGTGAAATCCAGATTGCGGCGGCCTTCGCTGACAATCCCGGACTGGTTGGCGCGGGTGCAAAGTTCATCCACGGTCAGGCTGTCGAGGCGCTCCATCAGCCCGTCCTGCAGTTCCCGCCACAACGGCCGCACCACCTGATAACCCAACTCCGAGCCCTGGGTTTCCTCGATCAGGTTGTTGTCGGCCTCCATTTCCCTGACCACGCGCACGATATCGCCGACAGAGATGCGCCGCCGCTCGCGGGCCAGTCTGTAGCCGCCCCTGGGGCCACGGACGCCGATCAGGATCCCCTGACGAACCAGGTGCTGCAGGGCGTGTTCCAGATACCGGCGCGGGATTCCCTGGCGGCGGGTGATTTCCCGGCTCTGCACCGGTTCGGCGCCGGCGTGATAGGCGATGTCGAGCACCGCCTCGATGGCGAACATCATCTTTTTCGACAGCCTGAGCATGGCCTAACTGCCCGTTCCGGTGGACCCGAAGCCGCCGTCGCCGCGGTCCGTTTCGTCGAGCGCCCCGACTTCTCGCCACTGGGCGCCGATGACCGGCTGGACGATCATTTGGGCAATACGCATGCCGCGGGTGACGGTGTAGGGTTCCTCGCCGTGATTGATCAGAATGACGCCGATTTCGCCGCGGTAATCGGCATCGATGGTGCCGGGGCTGTTGAGGATCGTTACCCCGTGCTTAACCGCCAGTCCCGAGCGCGGCCGCACCTGGGCCTCGAAACCGCCGGGAAGCTGAATGGCGATGCCCGTCGGAATCAGGGCCCGGCGGCCCGGTTCCAGGACCACCGGGTCGGTTACCGCGGCCACCAGGTCAATGCCGGCGCTCATGTCGGTGGCCGGCGCCGGCAGGGCCAGGTCCGCTCCGTGGGGGAGGCGTTGAATGGCGACGGAAATGCCGTTTACGTCGAGGGCCAAGTTGGTGTTCATGGCGAAGCCCTAGGACGCCGCCGCGAGAACGCCGGCGACCTTTTGCGCCAAGCGCTCGGCGACGGCGGTCTTGGACAGGGTCGGCCAGTCCTCGACCCCGGCCTCGGTGATCAGGTGCACGGTGTTGGTATCGCCCGCGAAGGTGCCGGTTTCCGGCGACACGTCGTTGGCGACGATCCAGTCGCAGCCTTTGGCCGCGCGCTTTTTCGTCGCATTGGCGATAACGTCGTCGGTTTCGGCGGCGAAACCGACCACCAGGCGGGGCCTGAGGTTGCCCTTGGCGCTGAGGGTCGCCAGGATATCGGGGTTTTCCACCAGGGTCAGTTCGGGGGCCTTTTTCTTCGCCGTTTTCTTTATCTTTCCCTTGGCCACCGTTTCCGGCCGCCAGTCGGAGACCGCCGCCGCCAGGACGGCGACGTCCACCGGCAGCGCCTGTTCGCAGGCTTCCAGCATTTGGCGGGCGGTCAGGACCTTCACCACCTCGACGCCGGGCGGGTCCGGCTGGTGACTGGGCCCGGAAACGAGGGTCGTTCGCGAACCCAGCCGGGCCAGGGCGCCGGCGATGGCGTGGCCCTGCTTGCCCGAGGAACGATTGGCCAGGTAGCGGACCGGATCGATGGCTTCATGGGTCGGCCCGCTGGTCACCAGCGCCCGCATGGCGCTCAAAGGCAGGCCCTGGCGGAAAAAATCCTCGACGGCGGTGGCGATTTGATCCGGTTCCGACATTCGGCCCAGGCCCCATTCGCCGCAGGCCATGTCGCCTTCCTCGGGGCCGATGAAGCCGATGCCTCTTTTTTCCAGGGTTGCCAGGTTTTCCCGGGTCGCCGGGTTTTCCCACATACGGACGTTCATGGCCGGCGCGGCCAGGATCGGCTTGTCGGTGGCCATCAACGCCGTCGTCGCCAGGTCGTCGGCGATCCCGGCCGCCATCTTGGCCAGGATATTGGCCGTCGCCGGCGCCACCAGCACCAGGTCGGCCTCGCGGGACAGGCGGATATGGCCCATTTCGTCTTCGTCGGTGAGCGAGAACAGGTCCTGGTACACCTTGTCTTCGCTGACCGCGCCCAGGGTCAGCGCGGTGACGAATTCGGCGCCGCCGGCGGTCAACAGGCAACGCACGGCGGCGCCCCGTTGGCGAAGCCGGCGAACCAGGTCGGGGCACTTATAAGCGGCGATCCCACCCGAGACGATCAACAGAATTCTTTTACCCTCTAGCATTTTACCTTCATGTCATTTTGCATGTCTTGTGGAGTTTAGAATTAATTAACGTAAAAAAGGTGTGATTAAAATAGTGCCGTGCCAAAGACGGCGCAACCCTTCGTTTTCCAATCAGGTGAATTTGACCACGGCCAACGCCACCACCAGCACCGCGACGGCCAGCCAGACCGCCGACAAGCCCCGGTTCGGGCCCGATTCCCGTTTCAGCGCGTCGACGGTTTCCGGGTGCAGGCGGAGCCTGCCGCCGGACAGCATGGCGGCGCTTTCCTCGATGTCGTCAAGCATCCGGGGCAGGCGGTCGACGGCCTCGGCGATGGAACTGACGGTGTCGCGGATGCGGGCCTCGGGGCCGAGGTTTTCCCTCATCCAATCCTCGATCATGGGCCGGGCCAGGAACCACATGTTGGCGTCCGGCGCCAGCTTCCGTCCGGTTCCTTCGGCGACCAGCATCGTTTTCTGCAACAACAGGAGTTGCGGCTGGGTCTCCATCTGGAAGGTTTCGGTGATCTGGAACAGTTGTCCAAGTAGCCGGGCGATGGAAATTTCGTTCTGCGGCTTGTCCAGGATCGGTTCGGCGATGGAGCGGCAGGCCTGGGCAAAGGCATCGACGGACCGGTCCGGGGGCACCAAGCCGGCCTCGAAGTGCACTTCCGCGGCGCGGCGGTAATCACGAGTCAGGAATGCCAGCAGTATTTCACCCAGCCAACGACGCGTTTTTAGCTCCAGCCTTCCCATGATCCCGAAATCGACGGCGCCGATGGCGCCGTCCGCCATGACGAACAGGTTGCCCGGATGGACGTCGGCATGGAAAAACCCGTCGCGGAAGACCTGTTTAAAGGTCGCGTTGGAGGCCTTTTCCAGCACCTCTTCGGGGTCGTGTCCGGCGGCGATGATGGCGTCGTGTTCATCCAGCGGGATGCCGGAAAGCCGGGCCGTCGTCAGCACCCGGCGTCCGGTGCGCCCCCAATCCACCTCGGGCACCCGGAAATCATCGTCTCCTTCGAAGTTGTCGCCGATCTCGGCCGCCGCGGCGGCCTCGAAACGGAGGTCCATTTCCAATTCCACCGTTTCGGCCAGGGTGTCGACGCATTGAAGGGGCTTCAGGCGCCGGAGTTCCGGCCGGGTCGTCTCCAGAAGCCCGGCCACCCAGCGCATCAGGTCGAGGTCGCGCTTGAAGGCCTCTTCGATGCCCGGCCGCAGAATCTTTACCGCCACCTCTTTGCCTTCGGGGGTAACGGCGAAATGGACCTGGGCGATGGAGGCGGCGGCCACCGGGGTGTCGTCGAAGCGGGAATAAAGGTTTTCCAGGGGCTCACCGAATTCCCGCTCGATGATGGCCCGGGCTTCCGAGGCCGGAAACGGCGGTAGGCGGTCCTGCAAATCCGACAGATCGGCCGCAAGCTCCTCGCCCAATAGGTCGGAACGGGTGGCCAGCGCCTGGCCAAGCTTGATAAAACTCGGCCCCGCCTCGTTCAATGCACGCGCCAGCCGCTGCCCTTTTCTTCCCCCTGGCGTTCCCTTCGGCGGGCCCGCCAGCATCCGCGCCAGGGCCGCCACGCCGGGGGCAATGTCGAGCTCTTCGAGGGGGAACAGGGCGTCGTGACGGGCCAGGATGCGCGCCACCCTGAGCAGCCTCCAGATATTGCGCAGCGACCGGATCACCGGCTCAGACCCGCCACGCCGAATGCAAGGCGGCGATGCCGCCGGAAAGATTCCGTACCTTGACCTGGCCCAGGCCCGCCTCGGCGATCATCCGGGCGAACGGTTCCTGGGCCGGGAACCGGCGGATGCTTTCGGCCAGGTACTGATAAGCCTCCTTGTCGCCGGCCACCCTGGCGCCCAGGAACGGCAGCACCTTGAAGGAATAGGCTTCGTACAGCCTGCCCAGAAGCGGCAGCGCCACGCGGCTGAACTCCAGGCACAGGAACCGGCCGCCGGGCTTGAGTACGCGCCGCGCCTCCTCGAGCGCCTTGTCGATGCGGGTGACGTTGCGGATGCAAAAGGCGGTGGTGTAGGCGTCTTTCGAAGCGTCGGCCAGGGGCAGGTTTTCGGCGTCGCCCTCGACCCATTCGATGGCGTCGAGAATACCCCTGTCGATGGCCCGGTCGCGGCCTTGTTTGAGCATTTCCCCGTTGATGTCGACGACGGTGACGGTGCCGCCGCCGCGGTCCAGGAAACGGAACGCGATATCGCCGGTGCCGCCGCCGACGTCGACCAGGGCCATTTTAGGCCTCGGCGCCAGCCAGTCCATCATCGCCGCCTTCCACAGCCGGTGAACGCCCAGACTCATCAGGTCGTTCATCAGGTCGTAACGAGGCGCCACCGAATCGAAAACGTCCCTGACCAGGGACTCTTTCTCGGCTTCGGGCACGCGGCGGTCGCCGAAATGGGTGGTTGGCTGATCTTCGGGCAGGTGTTTGGACATAGCCGGAAACATAGCCTAAGCTTTGCCCCGACGCCACTTTTCCGACCCGTCGAAGCGGCGCCGAGACCTAAACAGCCGTTATCCGAATCAAACCGTTAGCGGGCCATCAGCGGGTTTTTTGCAACCTTAACCACAAGTGCCTGATCGATGCCCGAGCTTCCCGAAGTCGAAACCGTACGCCGGGGCCTGGCCGCCGTTTTCGAAGGCCGGCGCCTGACCACCGTCAAGGCGCTCAGGCCCGATCTCCGGTTTCCCCTGCCCACGGGCTTCTCGGACCGGCTTCAGGGCCGGACCGTGGCCACCCTCGGCCGGCGCGGCAAATTCCTCCTGTTCGGGCTTGAAGAAGGGGCGACGCTGATTGCCCACTTGGGCATGTCCGGACGGTTCAGGATATTCCACGGCCCGGCGCCGCCTCTGGAACTCCACGACCACGTTATCTTCGAGACCGATGGCGGCGTCACCGTCCGCTACAACGATCCCCGGCGGTTCGGTTTCATGGACATCGCCGAAAAAGACACCCTTTGCCGCCATCCGATGCTGTCGAACCTGGGGCCCGAACCCCTGGCCAACGATTTTAACGGTCCGGTGCTGGCGGCTCGACTCAAGGGCCGCCGGGCGCCGATCAAGACGGCGCTCCTGGATCAATCGGTGGTTGCGGGTATTGGAAACATATACGCGTGCGAGGCTCTTTTCAGGGCTGGGCTGTCGCCCCGGCGCAAGGCGGCGACGGTGCGGGGGGGACGCGCCGACAGGCTGTCGCAGGCGATCAAGGCGGTGTTGACGGATGCCATTGCCGCCGGCGGGTCGTCGCTCAGGGACTACCGGCGGCCGGATGGGGAACTGGGGTATTTCCAGCATTCCTTCGCCGTCTACGGCCGTCAGGGGGAAGGCTGCCCCGGCTGCGCCTGTGATGCCGCCCGGACGGGCGGCATTCGCCGCATAACGCAGTCGGGGCGCTCCACATTCTATTGTGCGTCCCGGCAGCGCTGATGCTATAAGCGGACCCATGGGACACCGGAAACGGACAATCTTAAACGGGCTTCGGATAATCGCCCTTGCCGCCTTCCTTGGAAGCGGGATGGCGGCCCTGGTCCCTTTTGACCGCACCCTGGCCCAGAGCCCGGACGCCTTCGTCAGCGCCATCGAAGACCTGCCACTGATGCCGGGCCTCATCGAGGAAAAAGGCGGCATGGTTTTCGACTCCGCCCGCGGCCGCATCGTCGAAACCTTTGCCACCGGGTGGGTCAGCGAAGGGGCGGTCAGGGATTTCTATGACCAGACGCTGCCGCAATTGGGTTGGCGGCCCTTGGGCACAGGCGCTTTCCAACGGGAAAACGAAATCCTGATAGTGGAATTCCCGGGCGGGAAGGGCGCCGCGCCGCCGCTGACGGTTGGCTTCCGGCTGATGCCGGCGGCCAATTGAGCCAGGGCTTTGCCGCGGCGTTTCGGGCGGCGTTGAAGGCGCCGGATTGGGGTCGGCAAACAGGTCTTGACGGCCCGCCGAGGCCCCTATATAAGCCTGCCTTCTGTTTCAGAGGTCTAAGTAAATAAAAGGTTTTTTTATATGGCCGTGAGTCTTTCAGCCAAGAAAAGAATCCGCCAGACGAAGCGGCGGACCGAAGTGAACATCCGCCGCCTCAACGCCCTCAGGTCGACCATCCGCAAGGTCGAGGCGGCGATCACGGCGGGAAATAAATCGGAAGCCGAGGCCGCGCTCCGCGCCGCCGAACCGCAAATGATGCGCGGCGCCGCGAAGGGCGTAGTCAACCGCAACACAATGTCACGCAAGCTTTCCAGGCTTTCCAGGCAAATCAAGAGGATGGCCGCCTGAGCCCGGACGAACGCCGTTTCCTTTTCCGAGCCGCGCCCCCATCGGGTCCGCGGCTTTTTCATTTCCGAGGCGGGGGTGGATTCCTTCCGGCAAAACTTGTCAAGAAATTTATTTTCGATTTTTTTCGATGTTCCCTATTCGAACTTGTTGCCACGCGAAGTCGGTCGCCCTAGTATTCGATCTTCCGGCGCCGGGCCGGAAAGAGTCTCTGGGAAATAGTTAAGGTAGAATTCAGTCAATCTGTATTTTAATCAAATTTACTTACAATTTATTTATAAAAGTAAAATAAAGTAAAAAACCAAGTTTGGAGGTTACCAATCAAGTAATATTTTTTAACGCTGAAAACTGGCGGAAAGGATTCCACCGGTTTTTTTTAGCGCCATTGGTTAGATTTTTTTGCGAAACCAAAAACGGATATAAAAAACCGAAATTTGTTCTCAAAGGGGGGCATTCAACAGCTACGAGGTCTTTGATCCGGAATTTGGATCGGAAGAATACAGGCGGGGGATGCATCGATCTTTTCCCCGGGGCATTCGATCCTGAGGACGCGGGCGGCTATCACCCGGCCTTGCTTTTAAGGATCTTCCGTCGCGGCTTTTGAAACGGTTGGCTTCTGTCCAACGCCCTCTTTGATCGGGATTGTCCTGGCGGCGCCGTCAGCCGCGAAGGTGTCGGATCGGGGTTTCGCCGAACCGCGAAACTATAAAGTCCCTTGAAGGGGACTTCCGGGGGCGTATTAGGGGACCATGGAAAAAGACGAAACCGCGGCCGACGGCAAGACCCCATCCGATACCAGCCTAAGCACCCAGTGGAAGGCCGTATGCGGGCTTCTGAGGGCCGAGATCGGAGAGGCGGCTTACCAAAGCTGGCTCAAACCGATGACCGTCCGCGAAATTGTCGACGGTGAAATGAGGATTTCCGTGCCGACGCGTTTTATGCGCGATTGGATCATCGCCCATTATCTGGACCGGCTTTGCGAATTGTGGGCGGACGAAAACCCCGAAATCAAAAGCGTCGACGTCTATATCCAATCCGAACGCGAGACGGAAACGGCTCCATCCAGGAAAAAAACATCTTCCGGCGATGCCGGCTCTTCCGCGAACGGTGGGGGGAACGGCGGCTCCAACGATTACCGCGTCGACATCAGCGCCCCCTTGGATCAACGCTACACCTTCGAGCAGTTCGTCGTCGGCAAGCCGAACGAGTTCGCCTACGCCGCCGCCCGGCGTATCGCCGAAGCCTCCAAGGTGGTTTTCAATCCGCTGTTCCTTTATGGCGGCGTCGGCCTCGGCAAGACCCATTTGATGCAAGCCATCGCCTGGCACATCCGCGAACGCACGCCGGACCGGAACGTCATCTACCTGTCGGCGGAAAAGTTCATGTACCGGTTCATCCGGGCGCTGCGCGAAAAGAACACTGTTGATTTCAAGGAACAGTTCCGGTCCGTGGACGTGCTGATGATCGATGACGTGCAGTTCATCAGCGGCAAGGAATCGACCCAGGAAGAGTTCTTCCACACTTTCAATTCCCTGGTCGATCAAGGCCGCCAGATCGTCCTTTCCGCCGATAAATCGCCCTCCGACCTGGAAGGCATGGAAGAACGGCTGATTTCCCGCCTCAATTACGGCCTCGTCGCCGACATTCACGCCACGACGTACGAATTGCGTCTCGGCATCCTGCATTCCAAGGCCGAGAAAATGTCGGTGGATATCCCGCAAAAGGTCCTGGAATTCCTGGCCCACAAGATCACCGCCAATGTCCGCGAACTGGAAGGCGGCCTCAACCGGGTCGTCGCCCATGCCCAACTGGTCGGCCGCGAAATCACCCTGGAAACCACCCAGGACGTGCTCCATGACCTGTTGCGCGCCAACGACCGCCGGGTCACCATCGAGGAAATCCAAAAGCGCGTCTCCGCGCACTTCAACATCCGCGTTTCCGACATGCATTCGGCCCGCCGCGCGCGTTCCGTCGCCCGCCCCCGTCAGGTGGCCATGTACCTGGCCAAGCAGTTGACGGCCCGCTCCTTGCCGGAAATCGGCCGTAAATTCGGCGGCCGCGACCACACCACGGTGATGCACGCGGTCAAGAAGGTCGATGAACTCCGCGAGCAGGATTCTTCCTTCGCCGAGGACGTTGAACTGCTGCGCCGCATGCTCGAAGGGTGAGTCTCTTTCCGAGCACCGATTCCAAGGCCGTTTCGAGCCCCTTTCCGGGGCTTTTTTTGAGCCCTTTTCTGGGTCGAAAATGGTTACGATTCAAGGGCCTTATGCTATAATACGACGCTCTTCGGGAAGAGCCTGTTTCGAGACCTTTCCGGTACCTTCGGAATGACCCGGAAACGCTGGCGAATAATCATACTAAAGGCTTGAAATTACATCATGAAATTGACTATCGAGCGGGCCGCTTTGTTGAAGGCCTTGAGCCATGTACAAAGCGTTGTCGAGCGCCGCAACACGATCCCGATTCTGTCAAATCTGAAGATGGAGGCCGGTGACGGAAAACTGTCGCTGAACGCCACCGATATGGACCTCGATATCATCGACCAGGTGGCGGCCGAAATTTCCACCCCGGGGGCGACCACGGCGCCGGCCCATACCCTTTATGAAATCGTCCGCAAGCTGCCCGAGGGCTCGCAAGTGGAACTTGACGCCGACGGCGAAGGACAACTGAAATTGACCTCCGGGCGCTCGCGCTTTTCACTCGCCTGCCTGCCCACCGATGATTTCCCGGTCCTGTCCGGTGGCGACATGGGCCATGAGTTTTCCCTGCCGGTGGCCGATATCCGGGCCCTGATCGACAAGACCCGGTTCGCCATTTCCACCGAAGAGACCCGCTATTACCTGAACGGCATCTATCTCCATGCCGCCGAGCGCGACGGGACGGCGGTGCTGCGCGCGGTGGCCACCGACGGCCACCGGCTGGCCAGCATCGAATGCCCGTTGCCCGACGGCGCCGCCGGGATGCCCGGCGTCATCGTGCCGCGCAAGACCGTGACCGAGCTTCGCAAGCTGATCGATGAGACGACGGACGACATCGCCGTTGGATTGTCGGAAACCAAGATCCGCTTTTCCTTCGATGACGCGGTGCTGACGTCGAAGCTGATCGACGGCACGTTTCCCGATTACCAGCGGGTCATTCCGGAAGGAAACGACAAGAAGATGGAAATCAACGCCAAGGTCTTCGCCGATGCCGTCGACCGGGTGTCCGCCATTTCCAGCGAGAAATCGCGCGCCGTGAAGCTGAACCTTTCCAGTGACAGCCTGACGCTCTCGGCGTCGAGCCCCGACGACGGCAACGCCACCGAAGAGGTCGAGGCCTCTTACCAGGGCGAGGAATTGGAAATCGGGTTCAACGCCGCCTATTTGCTCGATATCACCCGCCAGATCGAAGGTTCGAACGCCAGGCTTTTGCTGGCCGACGCCGCTTCGCCGACCATCCTCAGCGAAGTCGATGACACCAGCGCGCTTTACGTTCTCATGCCCATGCGAGTGTAGGGAACGCGCCTTTTGGGATCGCAAAATTTGGCCACTCTGGATATTCCAGCCGACACCCGCGAGCAGGCCCCCCTCGCCCCCGGCCATGGCGGCAACGGCGGCAACGGCGGCTATGCGGTCAAGCGGCTGACGTTGACGAACTTCCGTTGTTACCGCCATCAACGCCTGGAGGCCGGCGACGGCCCGGTCGTGCTGACGGGACCCAATGGCGCCGGCAAGACGAACCTTTTGGAAGGGCTGTCGTTCCTGGTTCCCGGGCGGGGCCTCCGGCGGGCCAAGCTTTCCGACGTCATCCGTCGTGAAGAAGGGCGGGAGGAGGGAAAGGACGCGCCCTCTGGTCCCTGGGGCGTGGCGGCGACCGTCAAATCGCCCCAAGGCGAGGTCGAGATCGGCACCGGTTTTGAAGCCGGCCGGACGGGCGGGCGGGACAAGCGGATCGTCAGGGTCGACGGCGAGACGGTGAAAAGCCAGGCCGTCCTGGCCGAACACCTGAGCGCCCTTTGGCTGACGCCGCAAATGGACCGGCTGTTCCTCGAAGGCCCCGGGTCCCGGCGCCGGTTCCTGGACCGTTTGGTGTTCGATTCCGATCCGGCGCACCTGGGCCGCGTCAACGCCTACGAACACGCCATGCGCGAACGCATGGCCCTGCTTCGTACCAATGGAGACGCATCCTGGGTCGAGACCCTGGAGGACACCATGGCGACCCGCGGCGTGGCGGTGGCCGCCGCTCGGCTCGATGCAACGCGGCGCCTGGGCGACCAACTGAAGGGATCAACGGGCGCTTTCCCCCGGGCTTTCCCCCGGGCTTCCGTCGAAGCCGCCGGCACGGTCGAGGATTGGCTGAGGGAAGGCCCGGCGCTGGCGGCGGAAGACAGGCTCAGGGCCGCGCTTTGCGCCCGGCGCGCCGGCGACGCGGCCGAAGGCCGGGCCGCCATCGGGCCGCACTGCAGCGATTTAAAGGTCCTGCATCTCGGCAACGGCCGGCCGGCGGCGCTTTGTTCCACCGGCGAACAGAAGGCGCTCCTGGTGGCGTTGGTATTGGGAACGGCGAAAATGCGCGCCTACGAGCAGGGAACGGCGCCGCTGTTGCTCCTCGACGAAATCGCGGCCCACTTGGACGAAATCCGCCTAGAGGCGCTGTTCGACGAAATTTCGGGCCTCGGCGCCCAGGTGTGGCTGACCGGCACCGACGCCGGCTTGTTCGCGCCCCTGGCCGGGCGGGCGCGGTTTTTCGCCGTCAACGACGGCACGGTAACACCCCAAGACTAGGTAACTAGGTAAAGAACAAAGCATGGCAAGGAAAACGACCAAAAAGACGGCGACGAAAGCGACGCCGAAGGCGGCAAGGAAAGGGCCGGGGGAAACCACCCAAAAAGCGGCGCCCGCCGCCGCGCCGGAAGACATGGAAATGGTCAACGGCAACAACGAGGCTTATGACGCCGAATCGATCAAGGTCCTGCGCGGGCTCGAGGCCGTGCGCAAGCGCCCGGGCATGTATATCGGCGACACCGACGACGGCTCGGGGCTGCACCACATGGTGACCGAGGTGGTCGACAACGCCATCGACGAGGCAATGGCCGGTTTCTGCGACACCGTCCAGGTGACGCTCAACGGCGACGGTTCGGTGACGGTGATCGACAACGGCCGCGGCATCCCCGTCGATATCCACGCCGAGGAAGGCGTTTCGGCGGCCGAGGTCATCATGACCCAGCTTCACGCCGGCGGGAAATTCGACCAAAACTCGTACAAGGTTTCGGGCGGCCTGCACGGCGTCGGCGTTTCGGTGGTCAACGCGCTGTCGGAATGGCTGGAACTGAGAATCCGCCGCGATGGCAAGGAATATTTCGTCCGTTTCAAGGAAGGCGAGACGGAAAAACCGCTGGCCGAGATCGGCGAGGCGCCGAAAGGCGGCGACGGGGAGCCGATTTCCGGCACCGAATGCACGTTCCTGCCGTCGAAAAAAGTGTTCACCATGACCGATTTCGATTTTCCGACGCTCGAGCACCGCTTGCGCGAACTGGCGTTCCTCAATTCCGGCGTATCCCTGAACCTGACCGACGCCCGCAACGTCGAGGCCAAGGTGGTGGAAATGAATTACGACGGCGGTCTTTCGGCCTTCGTCAAATACGTGGACCGGGCCAAGACGGCGCTTATCGAACCGCCGATCACCATTAACAGCGAACGCGACGGCGTCTTCGTGGAACTGGCGATGCAGTGGAACGACAGCTACCACGAGACCATGCTGTGCTTCACCAACAACGTCCCGCAGCGCGACGGCGGCACCCATCTGGCCGGATTCCGGGGCGCCTTGACCCGGACCATCAATTCCTACGCGGCGTCGAGCGGCATCGCCAAGAGGGAAAAGATCAACCTTGCCGGCGACGACGCCCGCGAAGGCCTGACCTGCGTGCTGTCGGTTAAGCTCCCGGACCCGAAGTTTTCGTCGCAGACCAAGGACAAGCTGGTGTCGAGCGAGGTCCGCCCGGTCGTCGAAGGGATCATCGGCGAGGGTCTGGAACGCTGGTTCGGCGAACACCCGGCGGACGCCAAACGGATCATCGGCAAGATCCTCGAAGCCGCCTCCGCCCGCGAGGCCGCCCGCAAGGCGCGCGAATTGACCCGGCGCAAGGGCGCCCTGGATATCAGTTCCCTGCCGGGCAAGCTCGCCGATTGCCAGGAACGGGACCCGGCGTTGAGCGAACTGTTCATCGTCGAGGGCGACAGCGCCGGTGGATCGGCCAAACAGGGGCGCGACAGGTCCAATCAGGCGATCCTGCCGCTGCGCGGCAAGATCCTGAACGTCGAGAGGGCGCGCTTCGACAAAATGCTGAGTTCGTCGGAAATCGGCACCCTGATCACGGCGCTCGGCACCGGTATCGGACGCGAGGATTTCGACATCGGGAAATGCCGTTACCACAAGATCATCATCATGACCGACGCCGACGTCGACGGCTCGCACATCCGCACCCTGCTGCTGACGTTTTTCTACCGTCACATGGGACCGCTTATCGACCAGGGCTATCTTTATATCGCCCAACCGCCCCTTTACCGGGCCAAACGCGGCTCGTCGGAGGTCTACCTCAAGGATGACGGGCAGTTGGAGGACTACCTGTTCAACACCGCCATCGACGAAGGCGTCGTGTTCACCACCTTCGACGGCGTGCAGATCGCTGGCGACGACCTGCGGGACGTGCTCGCCGAAGGCCGCACCATGAAAGTGCTGATGGAGCGCCTCGCGCAGCACGTTCCGTTGCGGATCGTGGAACAGGCGGCGATTGCCACGGCGCTCAATCCCGACATCCTTTCCGACGCCGACCGCTCCTCACAAACAGCGGTATACCTAGCGAAACGTCTCAACAAGCTGGAGCCGGTCAACGAGAAGGGCTGGAAAGGCGCGCCACTGGAGGACGGCGGGCTCGAATTTACCCGCACGCTTCGCGGCGTCACCGAACACTACGCCATCGACGGCGCCTTGATCGATTCCACCGATGCCCGCCGCCTCAACGAAAAGGCGCAGTCGCTGTTCGAGGTCTACGGCGATCACGGCGAACTCGTGCACAAGGAAAGCAAACATGCGATCACCGGGCCGGTGTCGCTGGTCGACCGCGTCATGGAGCTGGGACGCAAGGGCGTCGGCATCCAGCGCTACAAGGGCCTGGGCGAGATGAACCCGGAACAGCTCTGGGAAACGACCCTCGACCCCAGTGCCCGGTCCTTGTTGCAGGTCAAGGTAAACCACGCCGACGACGCCGAGGATGTGTTCTCGACGCTGATGGGCGACGTGGTCGAGCCGAGGCGCCAATTCATCGAGGAAAACGCCCTCAAGGTCGCCAACCTGGACGTTTAACCCCCTCCCTCCCGCGGCCTCCTCCCGTTACAGGGCAAAACCATCAATTATGATGGAAGGGTTAATAGCGAACAAAAACAAAGAGCTACAGATTTACAAAATGATATCCAACTCAAAGGGCAATGATGCAGTGTTTTTGCTAAAATCATATTTTCCAATACCTTACACGCCCCGTTAACCAACAGATAACGATTGATGGTTTTGCCCTGGGTTGTGGTGCCTTTCGCGGACAAGGTGTATGTTCGTGGTTACAGTAGGTGCCATTTAAGAAATTCGGGTGATCTCATGAGTATTTTAGGTTCTCAGACTGAAACACCCGCTCCGCAACGAACCGACCTTGAGGCCTTTGCCCTTGGGTTCGACCATACGAACTTGAAGCCCACGTGTGAAAAATCCGAAATCGAACAACTCTGTAAGGAAGCTTCGGAAAACGGCTTTGGGGCGGCATGCATAGCGCCACGCTGGGTTGCGGCGGCGGCTGAATTGTTATCGAGCCTCGGTCCCAATTCGGTCCCAGTATGTACCGTGGTCGGCTTTCCTCATGGAAACACGACGAGTGAAGGCAAGGCTTTCGAAGCGGCACAAGCCATTGCCAACGGTGCTTCCGAGATCGATATGGTTATTTCCCTAGGCGATTTGAAGGACGGGAATGACTCCGCCGTCGAGGACGATATTTCCGCCGTCGTCGATGCGGCCCATTCACGTCAAGCCATCGTCAAAGTCATTCTGGAAACGGCATATCTGAACAATGATGAAATCGTTTCCGGTTGCCGGCTGGCTGTGAATGCCGGTGCGGATTTCGTCAAGACCAGCACGGGGTTCGGACCGGGGGGGGCGGATGCCGAGATGGTCCGCCTCATGCGCGAGACGGTCGGCGAGCAGGTAGGAGTCAAGGCGGCGGGCGGCATAAAAACGCTCGCGGATTCCCGGATGATGCTGAACGCTGGCGCTACTCGGCTCGGTTGTTCGTCCTCGGTCGAGATAATGGAAGAACTTAGACGCGAGTCGGAAGCCGACTCAAGTGGCTAACCTCGACCCTAACCCATTAGTGGCTAAACCCAAACCAGACACTTTATTCAGCGAGCAAATGCGTTTTGCGTGGGAGCATTTCAAGTTCCACGCGGAACAGCGTACCCGCATGTTCCACTTTTTCCTGATAGCGGTTGGGCTCCTTGTTACCGCCTTTTCCCTGATGACCCGGAGTAATGGGTCAATCTATCAGGATTACGCCTTTATCCTCCTGTGCATCGGTGGTGTGTTGTCGACGTTCTTCTTGTGCCTCGATGTCCGCAATGCCCAACTCCTCAAGCTAAGCGAACGTCTGCTCCAAAAAATCGAAGAGGATTTTCTTTATAAGGACTGGACCGGCAAGGTTGGCGGTAAAAAAATCAAACTCGGCATCCTCTCCCGGGAAGCCGTACTTGAGAATTACATCCAGTCCAACAAGGAAATTTGCAGTGGCGATTATGTACGGTGGTTTTCCGTCGATAACATCAAGCACAAAATCTCGATGCGCGCCATCGAATGGATCGGGATTTTAGGTTTCTGGATTGGCGCGGAGGCGGTGATACTCGCAAAAGACAACGTTCCTTTACTCCAATCTACTGCGGGAAATTGGGTTTTAATCGGGTTGACTGTTTGTGTCTTTTGGGCTGGCTATGCCCTAGGAAGCCCCGAACGAGATTTGAAGCGGGAAGAAAAGGCGCTTAAAGCGTTACAAGAAGAAAGCTCTTCCGGGAAAGGTTGAAGGTTCCCGAACCGGCTTCAAATTAACCACGCTTTAAGGTCATCAATAAAATTTACAAGAACGCTGGAAAAAAAATTCCAGGGTGGGCAGGGCAAAACCATCAATTATGATGAAAGGGTTAATAGCGAACAAAAACAAAGAGCTACAGATTTACAAAATGATATCCAACTCAAAGGACAATGATGCAGTGTTTTTGCTAAAATCATATTTTCCAATACCTTACACGCCCCGTTAACCAACAGATAACGATTGATAGTTTTGCCCTCCTCCCGTTAACCCGTTGCTAACCGGCGTGGGCGATCATGCCCGGCATGGGAAAAGTCCGTAAAAACAACGCCAAGGAACCCAAAAAGGCCGCCACTTTGGCCGCCGCCAACACGGCTCCGAAGCGCCAAGGCGGCCCGTGGCGGGCCGTCAGGTGGATGGTCGGCAAAACCCTGAAATGGGGCACCGTCGGCGCCGTCTGGGCGGTGATCGCGTTTTCGGTGCTCGCCGCCTGGTACGCGACCGAACTGCCGGACGTTGAGGAGGCCTTCAACGCCACCCGGCGGGCGACGGTGACGGTGCTGGCCGCCGACGGCTCCCAGCTTACCACCATCGGCGACGTCTACGGCCGGCCGGCCGGGCTCGGCGAACTGCCCAAGGCCCTGACCCAGGCCGTGCTGGCGACCGAGGACCGGCGCTTCTACAGCCACTTCGGCCTCGACGTCATCGGCCTGGCCCGCGCCATGAAGGCCAACCTGCAGGCCCGGCGCATCGTTCAGGGGGGGTCGACCATCACCCAGCAGGTGGCGAAGAACCTGTTCCTGACCCCGGAACGGACGGTAAAACGCAAAATTCAGGAGCTTTTGCTGGCCCTGTGGCTGGAGCGCAAGTTCACCAAGGACCAGATCCTGACCATCTACCTGAACCGGGTCTACCTGGGCGCCGGCACCTATGGCGTCGATGCGGCGGCGGGCAAGTATTTCGGCCTCCCGGCGGCGCGGCTGTCGACCTATCAGGCGGCGATGCTGGCCGGGCTGCTGAAGGCGCCCAGCCGCTACAATCCCCTGGCCCATCCGGCCCGCGCCAGGGTGCGGACGGCCCAGGTGCTGAAAAACATGGTCGCCGCCGGTTATCTTTCGCCGGCCGAGGCCGCGAAGGCGGGCCAAGGGACCGCGAGCGGCGGGCCTTGGGCAACCGCCGCCTCCCGCTCCCGCCTGGGCCGCTACTTTTCCGACTGGGTGCTGGAGCAGGTCTCGGGCTACGTCAATCCCGGCGACCGGGATATCGTCGTCAGGACGACGCTCGATCCCCACTTGCAGGGGCTCGCCGAAGCCTTCGTCGGCAAGGCGCTGAGCAAACAAGGCCCGAAAGCCGGGATTTCCGAAGCGGCCCTGGTGGCGATCACGCCGTCGGGCGCCGTCCGGGCCATGGTCGGCGGCGGGAATTACGTCAAAAGCCAGTTCAACCGCGCCACACAGGCCAAACGGCAGCCGGGATCGGCGTTCAAGCCCTTCGTCTATCTGGCCGGGCTCGAAGCCGGCCTTACACCCGAAACGGTGCTGGTCGACGAACCGGTGCGGATCGGCGAATGGCGCCCTCGAAACTTCGACAAACGCCATGTCGGCCCGGTGAGCCTGAAGGAGGCCATGGCCCGATCGATCAATACGGTGGCGGTCAAGGTCGGCGAAAAGGCCGGCCGCGCCCGGGTCATCGGCGTCGCCCGGCGCCTGGGGCTGTCCGGCGATTTCAAGGCCACCCCCAGCCTCGCCCTCGGTGCCCAGGAGGTGACGTTGTTGGAACTGACCCAGGCCTACGGGCCGTTCGCCAACGGCGGCGCTGGGGTGTGGGCCTACGGGATCGAGGAAATCCGCGACCGGGCCGGGACCATCCTCTACCGGCGCCGCGGCTCCGGCCCCGGGCGGGTGGTGTCGGAAACCCACGTCGCGGCGATGAACGCCATGCTGTCCGGCGTCGTCAGCCACGGCACCGGGCGGGCCGCCCAAATCGGCCGCCCCCAGGCCGGCAAGACCGGCACCAGCCAGAACTTCCGCGATGCCTGGTTCGTCGGCTATACGGCGGATTTGGTCACCGGGGTGTGGATGGGCAACGACGACGGCAAGGCGATGCGCAACGTCACCGGCGGCGGGCCGCCGGCCCGATTGTGGCGGGATTTCATGAAAGCCGCCCATGCCGGAACGCCGCCAAGGGCGCTGCCGGGCCTGGCTCCCGCGCCGGCCCCCCCGGCGGCCCCGGAAGAAGACGGCCCGGGATTTTGGCGCAATTTCCTGGCCACGTTGTCGGGGAACGAGGGTTAGTGGCCCCTGACCCGTCCCCGCCACGGGATGACGGCGGGAATCCGGTCTTTGTAGTCGCGGAATTCGTCGCCATAAAGGGCCAGCAGTTTGCGGTCCTCGAAAGCGGCGCCGACGGCGAGGTACACCGATCCCCAAACCGCCGTCGCCAGCCCGAAATCGCCCGTGGCGCCGCCCCATAGAATCAAATAAGCGCCCAAATAAAGCGGATGACGGACGAACAGGTGCAGGCCACTGGTGATCAGCGGCTCGTCCTCGGATAGGGTGTTTCCCGCCTTTTGGGCGCGGATTTGCGCCACGCCCGAAAACCGGCCGAGGTCATATTCGCGGAGCGCCAGCACCAGAACCACCACCCCCAGCACCCTGACCGCGGTCATGGCGCCGGCGACGCCGGGCTCAAGGGGGTAGGGCTGATCGCCGATCAACGCACCGCCGAGCGCCCACACGGCGGCGATATGGAGCCCCGCCCACAGGTTATAGGCGAGCCGGTAATAGACCCCGAACAACGAATCCAGCCGTCGTTTCGCGCTGGCCCCGGCGAGGACGGAGTGAACGATCCCGAAGCTCAGCCACGCCAGCCCATAGATCGCCTGCGCCTCGAGGGGGGTGGGTTGGGTAAAAAGGTCTTCCATGCCGCCAAGGCGGTTTATTTTTTCATCCGGGCAATGGTCGCCGACGTCGAAAAGCCCGGTTCCAGCTTCGCCAGCAGGACCTTGCCGCCGCGGCGCTTGACCACGTCGGCGCCGACGACGCCTTCGATGTCGTAATCCGCGCCCTTGACCAGGACGTCCGGCTTCAGGGCCTTGATCAGCGTCAACGGCGTTTTTTCGGCGAAGATCACCACCGCGTCGACCGTCGCCAGCGACGCCAGCACCGTGGCCCGGGCGGCTTCCGACTGCACCGGGCGGCCGTCGCTTTTCAGGCTCGCCACCGAGGCATCCGAATTCAGCCCCACCACCAGCCGCCCGCAGGCCCGTTTGGCCTGTCTCAGCAGCGATACGTGGCCCGGATGCAGAAGGTCGAAACAGCCGTTGGTGAAGCCGATCTTGTGACCGGCCCGGCGCCAGGCGCCGACCCGGTCCTTGACCTGTTGGGCGGACAAAACCTTGGCCTCGGCGCTCGAAAGGTCCTGATGATGGAGCCGGGCGACGATGTCGGCGGCGTAGGCCGCCGCCGTGCCGACCTTGCCGACGACGATGCCGGCGGCGACGTTGGCCAAGGCGGCGGCGTCGGCCAGTGGGATGCCGGCGCCGAGCGCCGCGGCGACGGCCGCGACCACCGTATCGCCGGCCCCCGATACGTCGAAGACCTCTTGCGCCTCGGCGGCCAGATGGACGGCCCGGCCTTTCGCCGGCACCACGGTCATGCCGTTGGCGCTTCGGGTCACCAGCATGGCGCCGAGCTTGTGTTTTCGGATCAGGTATTTGGCGGCGGCGGTGACGTCGGGGTCGGTTTCGACCGTCTTGCCGGTAGCCTCGGCCAGTTCCCCGAGGTTTGGCGTGATCAGGCCGGCGCCCCGGTAACGGCCGAAATCCGCTCCCTTGGGATCGACGATCACGGTCTTCTGGGCCTTGCGGGCGATCTTGATGATCTCGGCCGCCGCCTTGCCGGTCAGTACCCCCTTGCCGTAGTCGGACAGCACCACCACCGTGCAGCCCCGCATGGCGCCGGCGGCGGCCCTGATCAGTTTCTTTTCGACCTGCGGCGACAGGGGATGGTCGGTTTCCCGGTCGGCGCGCAGCACCTGTTGCCCGCCGGCCAGGTAGCGCGTTTTGGTCGATGTTCGCCGCCCGTCGTCGACGATCGGCTTGTCGGCAACGCCGTGGTCCCTAATTTGTCTGAAGATCTCCTTACCCGCGTGATCGTCTCCGACGACGGTGACGAAGCGGGTCTGGGCGCCGAGGGCGCGCAGGTTCCGCACCACATTGCCGGCGCCGCCGAGCATGGCGTCCTCACGCTCCACCTTGAGCACCGGTATCGGCGCTTCGGGCGAGATCCTATCGACCGTTCCATAATTAAAATGATCCAGCATCACGTCGCCGACGCAAAGCACCCGGGACTTGGCCAGGGCGCCGATCAGCGCCGCCAGGTGGGCGCGATCCGTCATATCAGGCCGAGCTCCTGTTCCAGGGCCCCGCACAGCATGTGGCCGAGCGTGATGTGCATCTCCTGGATGCGCGACGTGATGTCCGACGGCACGATCAACAACGGATCGGCCAGGCCGACCATGCGCCCGCCGCCCTTGCCGCCGAAGCCCACCGGAATGGCGCCTATTTGCCGGGCCTTCTCGAGGCCGCGGATGACGTTCTCGCTGTTGCCCGACGTCGAGATGGCCAGCGCCACGTCGCCGGGCCGGCATAGGGCCTCGACCTGGCGGGCGAACAGGTCGTCGAAGGACCAGTCGTTGGCGATCGCCGTCAGGGTCGAGGTGTCGGTGGTCAGCGCGATGGCGCGGATGGGGTCGCGGTCGGTGATGTAGCGCACCGTCAATTCGGCGGCGATGTGCTGGCAATCGGCGGCGCTGCCGCCGTTGCCGAACAGGGCCAGCTTGTTGCCGGCCCGGATGGCCTCGGCGCAGACGCCGATGAGCCGGGAAAACGGCTCCATAAGCGCCTCGCGGGTGGCGTCCACGGCGTCCTTGTGCTGGTCGAACTCGGCTTCGTAAAAGGCGTTCAGGTCCATGGCCCTTATTTACTCTGTTTAGGCCCGCCAATGCAAAGAAGCGGCTACAGGGTTTCCTTGAAGTAGCGGATGGTTTTTTCCAGGCCGTCCTCGAGCGCCACCCGGGGCTCCCAACCGAGCGCCGATTTCGCCAGGCCGATGTCGGGGCAACGTTGCAACGGGTCGTCGCCGGGAAGGGGGTGTTCCTCCAATTCGGACTCCGACCCGGTCATGGCGATGATCTTTTCCGCCAGTTCGCGGATCGTCAGTTCCGTCGGGTTGCCCAGGTTCACCGGACCGGTGACCTCGTCGGGCGCCCCCATCAGACCAATCAATCCCTCGATCAGATCGGAGACGTAACAAAAGGACCGGGTCTGGCCGCCGTCGCCGTAAAGGGTGATCGGTTTTCCCCGCAGCGCCTGGACGATGAAGTTCGACACCACGCGGCCGTCGTTGGGGTGCATGCGCGGTCCGTAGGTGTTGAAGATCCGGGCGACCCGGATGTTGGTGCCGTACTGGCGGTGATAATCGAAAAAAAGCGTCTCCGCGCAGCGCTTGCCCTCGTCGTAACAGCCCCGGGGGCCGATCGGATTGACGTTGCCCCGGTAGTCCTCCGTCTGCGGGTGCACTTCCGGGTCGCCGTAGACCTCGCTCGTCGACGCCTGCAATATTTTCGCCTTCGTCCTTTTGGCCAGCCCCAGCATGTTGATGGCGCCGTGGACCGAGGTCTTGGTCGTCTGCACCGGGTCGGATTGGTAATGGACCGGGGAGGCCGGGCAGGCGAGGTTGAAGATTTCATCGACCTCGACGTAAAGCGGGAAAGTCACGTCGTGGCGCATGAGTTCGAAGTGGGACTTGTCGAGAAGGCCGATAATGTTGTCCCGGGTGCCGGTGAAGAAGTTATCGACGCAAAGCACGTCGTGACCGTCCTCGATGAGGCGGTCGCAGAGGTGCGAGCCGACAAACCCGGCGCCGCCGGTGACGAGCACTTTTTTCCTGGCCGCCATGACCCAATCCTTCCGAAAACCGCGCCGAACCTAGCACTTCGCCTGGGCGCCGACAAAGCCGAAAGGGTATTACGCCTAGGTCCGCAAGAAACGCCGGGTGTCGGCCTCCAGCACCAGCGCCGTCAGCCGGTTCGAGCGCCAGGCCCCGGTGTCGATGCCGATGCGGTTGGTCCGGATTTCAGGCTCCGGGCACGTGGTGTGGCCGTGGACGACCAGGTGCCCGAGGTCGGCGTCGGAATTGAGAAATTCCTCGCGGATCCACATCAGGTCGAACTCGCTTTGGTCCCCCAACGCCACCCCGGGGCGCAGGCCGGCGTGGACGAACAGATAATCGCCTTCGGTATGGTGGATTTCCAGCCCGGCGAGGAACTTCCAATGGCTTTCGGGGACGGCTTGGCGGAGCTTGTCGCGTGCGTTTCGCAGGTCCGGCAAGTCGCTAAGTAAATCCCAAAGACCGATGCCGTAACTGTCCAGGGTGTCGCGGCCGCCGTTCGCGATCCAGGTTTCGCCGTCATCTCCCGTTTCCAGGAACTGGATCATCATGTCCTCATGGTTGCCCTTAAGGGTATGGCGCTCGAATCCCTCAAGGGGTGCTTCGATCAGGCCGTCGATAACGTCGAAGCTGTCGGGCCCCCGGTCTATGTAATCGCCGACATAAACCACGACCTTGCGCAGGTCCGGGGCGGTCTTGGCGTCGTCGAGGATTTGCCCGTGCAGGCGGCCGAGCAGGTCGGCCCGTCCGTGGATGTCGCCGATGGCGTAAACGCGGCAATTCTCCGGCACGCGGGGGGAAACCTGGGCGTCCGCCGCCGTTTCCCGGCCCGGCCGGCCGTTTCCGGTGCTCTGGCGTCGAGGAGTCATCTCTGGCAATATGATGGCCCAGCGGCGGCCCGGCGGCAAGGAGGCCCCCGAAACGGGCCGGGACCCCGGCATGGTCCCGGGGGGCGGTTGTTTTGGCGGTAATCTGATTTTAATGGTTCGATCTTATGAATTACCTCAGGCTGACCGGCCTATGCGCGGGGCCGTGAGGGGGATTCCCGAAACCGGGCCTTGGGGCCCAAAAGACAGGCCCGGGCCTTGGGCCCGTAAGACAGGATGAATCATGGCCGAACTCGGCTACGCAACCGGCGGATACGGCGAAGCGGAGACCAGCGAGGAAAGCTTGCTGCTGTCCCGCCTCAAGCGCATCGAGGCCAACCCGGCCGGCGTTTACGGGGTCCATATTTACCTGTCGAAGCTGAAAGCCTCGAACCGCCAGCCCCATTTCCTCGGGATCGCCGCCCGGTCGTTCGATTCGCTGATTGAAAACTTCGAAGCCACCGTTTTTTCGATCCACAACGCGGACCTGATCCTTATCTGCCGGAACGTTCCCGTCGATGACGCCGACGCCGCCGTCGACAAGGTGCGCGCCCTGTTCGGCGAGGACCCGTTGCTGGCCAACGAGGAAGAGGCCTTCGAGGACTCTTTTTCGACCTGGTACGACCTCAGCCAGCCGGACGACTTCTCGACCTTCGTCGGCATCGCCAACGACCTGGCCGTCGAGGCCCAGCGAAGCAAACAGCAGAGGACCCAGGACAAGGCCCATGAAGACCGGGAAAAAGGCGAACCCCTGGGCGCCATGAACCTGGCGGCCATCAACCAGAAACTTCAGGGCACCCGGGTCGCCGACCTGATCCGCGAACAAACCTGCCTGGAGTTGGGGCCCGACGGCCCCCACAGCATCGTCTTCCGCGAGCATTTCGTTTCCATGGTCGAACTGAAGAAACGAATCGCGCCCGAGGTCGATCTGTTCTCTTCGCCGTGGCTGTTCCAGTACCTGACCGAGACCCTGGACAAGCGGATGCTGGCGGTGCTGGCGAACCGCGATATCGGGGGCATGGCCAGTCCCATCAGTCTGAACCTGAACGTCAACACCATCCTTTCCAGGGATTTCCAGAATTTCCACAAGGCCATCGGCAAGAGCGCCTCGAGGGTGGTGGTCGAAATGCAGGTTCTCGATATCTTCGCCGACATGAATACCTACGGTTACGCGCGGGATTCGCTTCAGGATCGGGGCTACCGGGTCCTGGTCGACGGCCTCAGCCCCTTGGCCCTGCAGTTTTTCGATCCCGGGAAGCTGCAATCGGATTTCGTCAAGATCGCCTGGGGGTCGGAATTCGAGGGTGATACCGATTCCTCCCGCCTGGCGGAAATGCGCGAGGTGGTGGCGTCGACCGGAAAGGACAGCGTGATCCTGGCCCGGGTCGATACCGAAAATGCGGTGAAATGGGGTTTGGCGATGGGTATCAGCCGCTTTCAGGGCTTTTTCATCGACGACATGATGGGAAAGCTGGCCAAGGTGCAGGCGGAGAAAGCCAGGGCCAAATCGAAGCCGAAGCCGAAACCCGCCCCGGCGCGGCCCACCCAGCAACCGGCCGCTCCGGCGCCACCGGCCGCTCCGGCGCCACCCGCCGCTCCGCCGCAACCCGCCGCTCCGGCGCCACCGGCCGTTCCGGCGCAGCCCGCCGCTCCGCCGCAACCCGCCGCACAACCCGCCGCCCCGGCGCAGCCCGCGGCGCAACCCGCCGCTCCGGCCCAGCCGGCCCAGCAACCGGCCCCGGCCCCGACGCAGCCACAACCGGCCCCCGCTCCGGCGCAACCGGCCCCGGCGCAACCGGCGGCACAGCCGCAACCGGCGCCGGTCCCGGCGCAACCCCAGCCCAAGCCGGCGCCCAAGGCTTGAGAGCGGACATCAAGAGCGACCTGAGCGATGGCGATATCCTCTGAAAAACAACTGCCGAGCCAGGAAAACCTGCTGCTGGACTACATGCGGCGGCTGGAAAAGCACAAGGAAGGCCGCAAGGTCGTTCACCTGCACCTGTCCCTGCTTCGGCCGATGAACCGGCGCGAACAACACATCCGTACCGCCACCGGAAATTTCGAAAACGTCGTCAAATCCATGGACGGGCAGGTGTTTACGGTCAAGAACGCGGATGTTTTCGTCATTTACAAGGAAACCGCCCATCCCCAGGTGGAAACCGCGGTCCAGCAGATCCGCTATCTTTTCGACGACGACCCCCTGATCGTCGAGGAAGAGAATTCCGATCAAAAGTTCGCTTCCTGGTACGACGCCGAGGAGGATTTCGACTCCGTCCTGCAAATCGTCCAGGGCATGGCCCATGCCGAACATAAACGCCAGACCGAGGTCCGCAGCCGCATGGACGCCCGCGCCGCCTTGAAGGCGAAGCAAGAGCAGGGCGAACCCCTGACGCCCAGGGTGCTGGCCAGGGTCGAAACGGCGTTGTCCAAGGCCGACCTTTCCAACCTGGTGCGCCGGCAGTTCATCTGCCGGGTGGATTCGAACATGGTGCCCGAGCAGATTTTTTCGGAGCTGTTCATTTCGATCAAGGATCTGCGCGAAACCATGCTTCCGGACGTCAACCTGGTCGCCAACCGGTGGCTGTTCCAGCACCTGACGACGACCCTCGATCAGCGCATGCTTTCCATGCTGACCAAGACCGACAGCATTTCAATTTCGGGCGACATCAGCTTCAACATCAACGTCGCGACGTTGTTGTCCCCGGGATTCCAGTCCTTCGACGACAACATGGCCGCCGGGCGCCGGGGCGCCATGATCATCGAACTGCAAAAGGAAGACATTTTCTGCGATCTGTCGTCCTATTTGTTCGCCCGCGAGTTTGTTCAGGAGAAAGGCTACAAGGTCTGTCTCGACGGCCTGACGGTGCAGACCATCGACATCATCGACCGCGAACGCCTCGGCGCCGACATCGCGAAACTGATCTGGCATACCGATCTGGTGGACGGCGGCGATGAACTGCACGAAAAAATCCGCAAAATCATCAAGCGCGGCGGCCCCGACCGGCTGATCCTGTGCCGCTGCGACAACCGGGAAGCCATCGATTTCGGTCACTCCGTGGGTATCGACCTGTTCCAAGGGCGCTATGTGGAGAGCCTGATCGCCGAAGACGGGAGGCGCCGCGAGCTTCTGAAGCTCAAGCGCCGGATCGAACGTAGCGAAGCCGACGCGTATCTCGACGAAGAGTAATCAAGGCGCCGAGCAATCAAGGAGACTCTGGGCTTTTCCCGCCGCTGACGGCGGCCTCCTCGAAGGTCGCCATGCCGGTGTGACACGCCACGGCGGCCCTCAGGACCGCAACCGCCAATACCGCGCCCGTGGCCTCGCCGAGGCGCATGTCGAGATCCAAAAGCGCCGTTTTCCCCAGTTTTTCCAAAAGCCGCCGGTGCCCCGGTTCGCCCGACACATGGCCGACCTGGCAATGGTCGAGGGCGCCGGGATGTTGGGCGTCGAGCACCGCGGCCGCGGCCGTGGCCACGTAACCGTCCAGCAAAACCGGCACCCGGCGATAGCGCGCCGCCAGCACGGCGCCGGCGATGGCCGCCATCTCGCGGCCGCCGAGACAGCGCAGCGCCTGCACGGGCGCGCCCAGGGGACCACCAAGACGGGATCGGTGAAATTGGACGGCTTCATTGACGATCCCGGTCTTGGTCGCCAGCGTCTTGCCGCTGACGCCGGTGCCGGCGCCGGTCCAATCGGCGGCGTCGCCCCCGGCGCCCCCGTACAGCGCCAACGCCAGGGCCGCCGCCGACGTCGTATTGCCGATGCCCATTTCCCCCAGGCATAGAACGTCCATGCCGTCGGTGACCGTCCCCATGCCGAAGACCAAGGCATCGACGCATTCGGCCTCCGTCATCGCCGGCGCTTGCGTGAAATCTTCCGTCGGCCGCTCAAGGGCCAGGGCATCGATGGCGAAACCGACGCCGAAGGCTTGGCAAAGCTGGTTGATGGCGGCGCCGCCGGCTTCGAAGTTGGCGACCATTTGCCCGGTGACGTCCGCCGGATAGGCCGATACGCCCCTCGCCGCGATGCCGTGATTGGCGGCGAATACCTGGGCCTTGGCGGCGCCCAGGCTTGGCGGGTGGCGGCCTTGCCATTGGCAAAGCCAAAGTGAGATTTCCTCCAACCGGCCGAGCGCCCCAGGCGGCTTGGTCAACCGCTCCTCCCGGGCCGCCCAGGCCGCGGCCGCTTCGGCGTCCGGGCCGGGGAGGGTTTTCAGGGCCTCGATCAGGTCATCCAGGCCCTGGATGGTCGGCGGCGGCGTCATCGGTTTATAAGATTTCCTGCAAGACTGGAATTTCCTTTGCCTCGGCCTTCACCTATAACCGAAAATACACCACCGCGCCCGCCTGAAAAAACCGGCGCCGGCGCGGCGAACCGCATGAACGAATAAAAGTTAAAGTTAAAAAGGTCCTGGACCATGGCCGATTGGGATAAAACCCGGAATTTCCTTTCCCAGCAGCTTGTCCGCTGGTGGCGGGATTGCTATGTCGCCGGGCAATTCCTGACCCGGCTTCCGTTTCCGGCGCCAAGGGACGGAGCCGGGAAAGGGGCGTTGGCCGGCTCGTCCCGCGCTTTTCCGATCGTCGGCGCCCTCGTCGGGGCGATCGCCGGCCTGGCGCTGATGATGGCGGCGGGACTGGACCTTCATCCGCTGGCCTGCGCCTTTATAGCGCTTGCGGTCTCGGCGCTGGTCACCGGCGCCCTTCACGAAGACGGCCTGGCCGATGTCGCCGACGGTTTCGGCGGCGGCCGGACGAAGGCGAAAAAGCTCAAGATCATGAAGGATTCCCGGATCGGCGCCTTCGGGGTGCTGGCGGTGGTTTTCTCGGTCGCCATCCGCGCCAGCATTCTGGGCGGGCTCCCCGGTCCCGGCATGGCGGCCCTGGCAATGGTGGCCGCCGCCGCCCTGTCGCGCGGCCTGTTGCCGGCGGTGATGGCGGTGACGGATCCGGCCCGGAAATCCGGCCTTGGCTTCGGGGCCGGAACGCCGGACCAGGAATCCTGGGTCACGGCGCTGGTGCTGGGCGGGCTTCTGGGATTTCTTTTTTTGGGTCCGGGCGGCGGACTGATGGCATTGGCGATGGCGATTGTCGCCGTCGCCGCCCTGGCCTGGCTGGCCGAGCGTCAGGTCGGCGGTTTCACCGGGGATGTCCTGGGCGCCCAGCAGCAGGCGGCGGAAATCGCCGTGCTGGCGGCGGCGGCGGCGGTGTTTTGAGCCCCGAAACCCGATGGTGGTGGGTGCGCCACGCGCCGGTGGCCGGCGTCGACGGGGTGATCTATGGCTCCAACGACGTCGATTGCGACGTTTCCGACAAGGTCCGGTTCGAGGCCCTGGCCGGCGCCCTGCCCGAGGGCGCGGTGTGGGTGACCAGCCATTTGAGCCGCGCCATCAAGACCGCCCGGGCCGTCGCCGACGCCGGGCTGGATTTTCCCGAACCGGCCATCGAGGAAGACCTGGGCGAACAGAACTTCGGCGATTGGCAGGGGCTTTCCTGGGATCAGATGCGTAAACGGGACCAGCACGCCTATGAGGCCTTCTGGGCCGACCCGACCCGGACCCGGCCGCCGGGCGGCGAAAGCTTCGCCGATCAGATCAAGCGCACCGGCGACGTCATGGACCGCCTGACGAACGAACACCAAGGCCGCGACATCGTCGCCGTCGTCCATGGCGGCACCATCCGCGCCGCCCTTTCCGTTGCCTTGAAGCTCGAGCCCGAGCAGGGCATGGCGCTCAGGATCGACACCCTGTCGATCAGCGTCATCGAGCACGTCGAGGACGGCCTGTTGCGCGGCGCCGGGGGCGTGTGGCGGGTGTGCGGCGTCAACCAGCCGGTGTTGGTGGACCGGAGAACCTGGCCATGAATGCCCAGCCCCAGGCCCAATCCAAAACCCTGCCCCCGGTGACCCTCGTGTTGGGCGGCGCGCGCTCGGGCAAAAGCCGTCATGCCGAGGGCTTGGTGGAATTCCTGGCGCCGAGGATTTACCTGGCCACCGCCGAGGCCAAGGACGGGGAAATGGCGGCCCGTATCGAGGAACACAAACAACGCCGCGGCCCCGGCTGGGAAACCGTCGAGGAGCCTTTGGAACTCGCCGCCGCGCTGAAGGCCCATTCCGGCCGCCAGAAGCCGGTGCTGGTCGATTGCCTGACGCTCTGGATGTCGAACCTGATGGCGGCGGGAAGGGACGCCGAAGAGGAAGTCGAGGCGCTGGTGGACTGTCTGGGCGGGCTGCCCGGGCCGGTGGTGTTGGTGTCGAACGAGGTCGGGACGGGGATTGTGCCTGACAATGCCCTGGCGCGGGTCTATATGGACAATGCCGGGCGCATGAACCAGGCCGTGGCCGCCGCCGCCCAAAGGGTGGTGTCGATCACCGCCGGGTTGCCGCAAGTACTGAAAGAATAAGAGAGCAGGCTTTCCATGCATCAACTTGCCGCGCAACCCGGCGCCATCGCCGACGGTTCGCACCCCGTCCATCTGGACCAGAGCCCGGGCGACATCGTCGTGCTGTCGGCCGCCGATATGGAACTGGCGGCGCTGGCGCAGGCACGGGCGAAGCTCGACGCCGAGGACTTTCCCAGCCTCAGGCTGGCCAGCCTGCTGCACCTCGGCCACCATCATTCCATCGATCATTACGCCGAAGACGTCATCGCGCATGCGAAGCTGGTCGTCGTCCGGCTTCTCGGCGGGCGCGGCTATTGGCCCCATGGCACCGACGAAATCGCCCGCGTCTGCCGGGACCGGGACATCCCGGTGGCTTTCCTTCCCGGCGACGACCAGCCCGACCCCGAACTGGCGGCCCTGTCCACGGTCAGCGCCGAGGCCCAGCACCGGCTGTGGCAATACGGGGTCCACGGGGGGCCGGAAAACGCCCTCGATTTCCTCAAATTCGCCGCCGGCCTCATCGGTTTCGATGCCCCATGGCGCGAACCCCGGCCCCTGGTTCGGGCCGGGCTTTACTGGCCCGGACTGGAAACGCCCGACCTGGAAGCCGTCCGCGGGCAATGGAAGGCGGGTTCTCCAGTCGCGGCGCTGGTGTTCTACCGGGCCCTGGTTCAGGCCGGGAACCTGAAGGCCATCGATGCCCTGATCGAAGGCTTGACGGAAAAGGGACTGAACCCGCTGCCGGTTTTCGTCGCCAGCCTCAAGGACCCGGTGGCGGCGGCGACCCTGGAGGAACTGTTGAGTGGTGCTGTGCCCGACGTCATCCTCAACGCCACCGGTTTCGCCGTCTCGGTGCCCGGCATCAAGCGCACGCCGACGCCGTTCGACGTCATCGGCGACAAGAACCAAGCGGGCCCGGTGATCCTGCAAATCGTCTTTTCCGGCGGCAACGAGCACGACTGGCGGCACGGCACCCGCGGCCTCGGCCCCCGCGACATCGCCATGAACGTGGCGCTGCCGGAAGTCGACGGCCGGATCATCAGCCGCGCCGTGTCGTTCAAGGGCCTGAAGCGCCGCGATCCGCTGACCGAAACCGATATCGTCGAATACGAACCGGTCGCCGACCGCGTCGGTTTCGTTTCCGAACTGGCCGCCAACTGGGCGGCCTTGAGGTTGAAACCGGCCGGCGAGCGCCGCATCGCCCTGGTGCTGGCCAATTATCCCAACCGCGACGGGCGGATCGGCAACGGCGTCGGCCTCGACACCCCCGCCGCCACCGTCAACGTGCTGGGCGCGCTCAGGGAAAAAGGTTACGCCATCGCCGGTATCCCCGATGACGGCGCCGCCCTGATCGACCGCCTGATGGCCGGGCCGACCAACGACTTCAAGGCCCTGGCCAATCGTAACGTTACCGAAACATTATCGTTGGCCGATTACCGGCTGTTCCTGGCGGCGCTGCCGGAATCGGTGCGAAAGGCCGTCGACGGCCGCTGGGGCGGGGCGGAAGAAGACCCGTTCTTTATCCCCGGCGGGGCCGATGGCGGAAGTTTCGCCGTCCCCGCGTTCCGTCTCGGCAACGTCGCCGTCTGCCTGCAACCGGCGCGCGGGTTCAACATCGATCCGAAGGCCAGCTACCACGACCCGGACCTGGTGCCGCCGCACAACTATCTCGTCTTTCACGCCTGGCTCAGGCGCGGCTTCGGCGCCGACGCCGTGGTTCACATGGGCAAGCACGGAAACCTCGAATGGCTGCCGGGCAAGGCGATGGCGCTGTCGTCCGAATGCTTTCCCGAGGCCGCCCTGGGGCCGCTGCCCAACATCTATCCGTTCATCGTCAACGACCCCGGCGAAGGAACCCAGGCCAAGCGGCGGATGAGCGCCGTGATCGTCGATCATTTGACGCCGCCGTTGACGCGCGCCGAAAGCTACGGGCCGCTGCGCGATCTCGAACAACTGGTCGATGAATATTACGAAGCCCAGGACCTCGACCCGCGCCGCCTCACGGTCCTCAAGCACGACATCATGGAGTTGTGCCAGCAAACCGGCCTCGATGAGGACTGCGGCTTCCGCCGCGGCGAGGCCGAGACCCAGGCGATCACCAAGCTCGACAATTACCTGTGCGAGCTGAAGGAAATGCAGATCCGGGACGGCCTGCACGTCTTCGGCGTCACGCCAAAAGGCCGGTTGCTGACCGACCTGCTGGTCGCCCTGGTCCGCATCCCCCGCGTCGGCCCCGGGGACAAAGACGAGGGCGAAGGCCAATCGCTGCTGCGCGCGCTGTGTTCGGACCTGGACCTCGATTTCGATCCCCTGGATTGCCAGATGGGCGAAAAATGGACCGGCCCCCGGCCCAAGGCGCTGAAGGAAATCCTCGCCGAAGACGCCCCGTGGCGCAGTGCCGGCGACACGGTGGAACGGTTGGAGGCATTGTCCTCGGCGCTGGTTTCCGGCGACCAAGAATCCGATCCCGCCTGGACGGCGACGCGCAAGGTCTTGGACTATATCGAAACCTCCCTGCGCCCGGCGGTCGAGGAATCCGGTGCCTCGGAGATCGAGGGCTTCCTGACCGGCCTCTCGGGCTCGTTCGTCGAGCCCGGGCCGTCCGGCGCCCCGACCCGGGGCCGCCCCGACGTGCTGCCGACGGGGCGGAATTTTTATTCCATCGATACCCGCACCGTGCCGACGCCGGCGGCCTGGAAACTGGGCTGGCAATCGGCGGGGCTGCTGGCCGAGCGCCACAAACAGGACCACGGCGCCTGGCCCCGGGTGATGGCGATAAGCTGCTGGGGCACGTCCAACATGCGCACCGGCGGCGACGACATCGCGCAGGGATTGGCGCTGATGGGGGTGCAACCGCAATGGGACACGGCGTCGCGGCGGGTGACCGGGTTCGAGGTCATGCCGGTGTCGGTCCTCGGCCGGCCCCGGGTCGACGTCATGCTGCGGGTGTCGGGGTTTTTCCGCGACGCCTTCCCCGGGCTCATCGACCTGTTCGATTCCGCCGCCCGCGCCGTCGCGGCGCTCGACGAGCCGCCCGAAGACAACCCCCTGGCCGAAAGGGTCGCCGCCGAGGTCCGGCGGCTGACCGCCGGCGGGCTCGACCCGGACGAAGCTCAATTGCGCGCCGGGTACCGGGTCTTCGGCTCCAAGCCGGGGGCCTATGGCGCCGGTTTGCAGGCGCTGATCGACGAGAAGGGCTGGCGGACGGACGAAGACCTGGCCCGCGCCTACATCGCCTGGGGCGGGTATGCGTATGGGGCGGGCGCCGAAGGCCAAGCCCAGCATAGCCTGTTCGAGACGCGGCTGAAAAAGGTCGAGGCCGTGGTCCACAACCAGGACAACCGGGAACACGATCTCCTGGATTCCGACGATTACTACCAGTTCGAAGGCGGACTCACGGTCGCCGTCACTCCTCGGGTACGATTTTCAATCGGGCTGCCGGTGTATTTCGTATCGCGGACGAAGGATCAACCATCGCCGACCGATATGGCGGCGCGTTTGATGCTTGTTCACGTCGGCTACCGAACCGCGTCACGGCTGGGTGCAGCCCGCCGCTACGGCATTCCTATTATCGGGCCGATACCTCTCCGGCGCTAAAGATGCTCTTGGGCACGAAGCATAGACTGGAAAATTTCCAGTTTCACTGGTCGTGACGTCTTGTCATTTGCTCAGGCGTTGTTTTCGATGGCAGCGAGACTCGGGCGGTGGATCTCTCGCCGCGTGAATCGCGAGCGTTTCTTCCGTCCACGTTCGCAAGTCCCGCCATGTTGAACGTATTCTCATTGACCGCAGCACCACAGATTGTCGTCGAGCGGACTCATGGCTACACTCGCCACGGCGGTAAGGACGCGGTGACCGTCGGGATCAGGATCTTGTGGGTCGGAAATCGTTCGGCCTGCACCACGGCTCTCAGTCAAGAAAGTAAAGGAGGCCTTCGCACCTTGTGCACCAAATCTAAGCGTGATCGACCGGGGCATCGTCGTTGGATGACGATCAATATCTGCGCAGTGACACTGCTCGGGTGCGTGGGTTGCGCCGGCTCCGGGCGATGGGTGAAGCCAAAGTGGCACACGGCCTACGATTCCGCCGAGTCGGCGGTTCGCGAAACGGGTCAATCGATGGTCGTGCGTTTCGTCAGCCCTCGTACGAGTCGCCCCGATCCATTCGACCGGGTTTTTAAGAACGAGCGGGTGTCGACCCGCTTGGGCGATTACGTGTGTTGCGCCCTCTATAGAGCATACGAGCCTGATCGTCGCTATGTATCGCAATTCGGCGTG
>JADFMB010000058.1 GCA_022564115.1 Pseudomonadota bacterium | reverse complement strand
GATAAACTTAATCGATTTCTTAAAAACTTCGTTCCGCCAAAAAAACCAGAGGGATCTGAACGCCGGAAAAACAACTAAAAACACTAAAAACGGCAATATAAAAATCAAGATTCGAGATACATTCACCCCTGGTACCACGACCACCAATGCCCCTCCAAGGACTATCAAAAGCAGCAAGACCCATATTTCTTCTTGCTTAAATAAATCTTCAACAATATCAACAAAGTGGCCTAAGAGATCACGAAACATATTGAGTTCTATCGCGAAACCTTTAAGATTGAGCTAATATCTACTGGATCTCGCAGCGAAGCTGCTAGTATCGCATGATATTCAGTATATACTTGGCTTCGCCGATACTGGCTCAGCAAAATGCCTCGCGATACTATCATGCGCTCCTCACGTGATAACGTCCGTCATCTAAACGTTTAAAATGGCGCCGATTTTGAAGACTCAATAAAATAGTATTTTCTTTTAAAATTCTTTGCTGGTTTACTAAACCAATCACGTCGTTAGAAACCAAAGGACCCCGTTTTTTCAATATTCCGGTTATTACTTCTCGAACCGTTCCAGGCTCGAATCCATGTTCTTGGAGAGCGTACATACCCCGACCAACCAATATCGACTGTCGTCGCGCCGACGAACTCGATTTGATGAAAGCTGTGCACTAATGGTACTTCCGATACTCGGCATGACGAGGCCGGGCCCACAGCTCCCGCGGCCGCTCAACTACCACAGCGAGCTGCTGTTCCACCTCCGCGCCGCTGACCTGCTGATCGGTCACGATCCGAGCGAGAACGTTGCCCGGGCAATTACCGGCGAGAAAGTGAATATATTCACGCGCGCGAGCGCCGGCGGCCTGACGCGCGACGCGCTCGGGTTCCTGCACCAGTGGGGGCAGGGCATTCCCCGCATCAAGATGTATGACCTCGACGCCGACGGGTACTTCGAGGAGCCCGGCCTGCTGCTGGAGGGTGTGCGCACCAACGCGTTCACCAAGTCGCTCCAGCTGGACGACGCCGCGTGGACCAAGACGCGGGCAACGGTGACCGCCGACGCGATCGACGCGCCGGACCGGACTGCAACCGCCGATAAGTTGGTCGAGGACGGAACGGCGTCGGCCACGCATCTTTTCGTACGCAACACGCCGGCGCTGACGGACGACACGCAGCAGGCGTTTAGCCTGTTCGCCAAGGCGGCCGAGCGGTCTGAAATTCTCATAGAGCTTCTTCAGAAGGACGGAACGCTCGCCTCGGTGTGGTTCGACTTGTCGGCCGGCACGGTGGGCACGGCCGCCGGCGGTGCGGTCGGCTTGATCGAGATATACGCCGACGGTTGGTACCGCTGCATGATTATGGCCGACAGTGCGAACGGCGGCACGACGCCGACTATCACGGTTTACATGGGCAGCGGCAGCGAGACGAACAGCTACAACGGCGACTCTTCCTCCGGCGTCTACTTCTGGGGGATACAGTTCGAGGTCGACGTGGCGTTCCCGTCGTCCTTCATGCTCACCGCCGGCTCGACGACCGCGCGGGCGGCTGACGCTCTTACGTACACGCTCACGTGGCTGGGGCAGGCGATCACGGATGACCTAGACGATCTGACGGTCTACGCGCGCATGGCGCGGCCGCTGCATGCCGACGCGACGGGGACGATTGGTGTTGCGGGTATCTTCAGGTTGTCCGATGGAACACTACCCGTGGTCTTGAGCCACTTCATTTCTGCTAGTCGTAACCTGCGAGTCAAGATCGACACGGCGACGACGGACGGCCAGTCGGATATCGCCATTCCAGCTGGCGACGTGATCGAGACGTCGATGCAGATTCGCAACCTGCGAACAGGCGGATCCGTGGCGATAGACGTCGGCGTGGGGTTATCTGCGTTTTCAACTCCTGACGCGACCGTGATGACGGGTTATGGGGATACGACGCTGGCCGTCGGCAGTCTCGGTAGTGCTCAGGAGCTTTACAGCGCCCTGTTCGACCTCAAGGAAGCCGGTTACGAGGACCCGATTCTGGTCGCCGCCACCGATGGCGTCGGCACCAAGTTATTGGTCGCCGAGGCCGCCGGCCATCACGACGCCATCGGTGTCGATCTGGTCGCCATGTGCGTCAATGACCTGGTGGCCCAGGGGGCGGAGCCGCTTTTCTTTCTCGATTACCTGGCCACCGGCAAGCTCGACGTCGAGGCCGGGCGTGATTTGGTCGCCGGCATCGCCGAAGGCTGCCGCCAGGCCGGCTGCGCGCTGATCGGCGGCGAAACGGCGGAAATGCCGGGCTTGTACGATCAAGGCCAATACGATTTGGCCGGCTTCGCCGTCGGCGCCGTCGAACGCGGCCGGGTGCTGACCGGCGACACGGCGAAACCGGGCGACGTGATCCTCGGCCTGACGTCGTCGGGCCTGCACGCCAACGGGTTTTCCCTGGTCCGCCGCGTGGTCGAGGACTTAGGCCTCGATTACGCCGCCCCGGGGCCTTTCGATCCCGACCGCGATCTCGGCCGGGCGCTGCTCGACCCGACGCGGATCTACGTCAAACCCTGCCTCGCCGCGGCGGCCACCGGCGGGGTCAGGGGATTCGCCCACATTACCGGCGGCGGCCTGGTCGAAAATATCCCCCGGGCCCTGCCCGAGGGCCTGATGGCGGTGCTCGACGCCGACGCCTGGCCGTTCGCAAACGTGTTCGGCTGGTTGATGGAAACCGGCATCGAAGGCGACGAAATGGCCCGCACCTTCAACTGCGGCATCGGCATGGTGGTGATCGCCGCCGCCGACCGGGCCGACGAAGTCCAAGACGTGTTGACCGGCCCCGTGGCGCTGGCGCTCCGCATCGGCGCCGTCGAGGAAGCCGGGGGCGATGACGGGAGCCGGGGCATCGCCATCGACAACCTGGACAGCGCCTGGAAGCCGTGAAGGTCGCGGTCCTGATATCCGGGCGGGGTTCCAACCTGCAGGCCCTGATCGACGCCGGGACGGAACCCGGCTGGCCGGCCGAAATCGTGCTCGTGATCTCCAACGTCGCCGACGCCGAGGGGCTGGAACGGGCCGGGAAGGCCGGCATCGCCACCGCCGTCATCGACCACAAAACGTTCGACGGGCGCCAACCGTTCGACCGGGCGATGACCGCCGCCATCGAGGACGCCGGCGCCGGGTTCGTCTGCCTGGCCGGTTTCATGCGGCTGTTGTCCGACCCCTTCATCGAGCACTGGCGGGACCGGATGATCAACATTCACCCGTCGCTGCTGCCGGCGTTCAAGGGCCTCGACGTGCACCAACGGGTCATTGACGCCGGCGAGAAGGCTTCCGGCTGCACCGTGCATTTCGTGCGTCCGGAAATGGACACCGGGCCGATCATCGTCCAGGCCGAGGTGCCGGTGCGCCCCGGCGACGACGCCGATACGCTGGCCGCCAGGGTGCTGGAACAGGAACACCGGATCTACCCCCGGGCGCTGCGGCTGATCGCCGAGGGCCGGGTTACGGTCGAGGGCGAGCGGGCGTTGATCGACGGCCAAGAGGCGGGAGCGGTGGAGCCGCGACAGGGAATTAAAATATGAGGCGGGGAAGGCCGAAGGCCTGACGGGAATACAATAAAGAGGCGAGGAGGATCGAAGGTCCGACGGGGAAACAACAAGAGGCGAGGAGGATCGAAGGTCCGACGGGGAAACAACAAGAGGCCCCGCGGGAGGCCGTGAGGCCGGGGGTGTCCCCCGATAATGGAAAATAGCGGCGAAGCCGCGACAGGACCTAAATATCACCGCATATACTGAAGCCCTTGCGTTTGTACAAACGGTCATACAAGTAATCGGCCAACACCGCCGCCCCCTTGGCCGAATAGTGGATGGACGAGCTATAGAGTTCGTCCTTCGGCCCCTGATACGAAGCGATGGCTTCGCGGGAATCAAGCGCGCGCACGCCCATTCCGCAGACCATCTTGGCGCCGATACGGGAAAATTCCGTTCCCGTGATCGGTTCCTTGCTGGACTGAATCAACATCACGGGTTCGGCCCCGTTACGCCGAATCAACGTTATCAGGCGTTCCAGAACCACCAGATAATTCTTCAGGGTCTCCGGATCGGGTGGTGGCGGCGAGACGATTTCGTTGGCCGAAGACCCGACCCCCGTGCCGGTCGCCGGTGGCGCATCGGCTTCGAAGGACGCCTCGCCTTTAGGGGGGGAGAATTGCCTATAGCCCGAAACGACGATCCCCCGCGCGATCTTGAAGAGGACGCTGTTGAGAGCAAACCAGTCGCTGGCGGGGTAGTTCGCGGCGGCGACGCCGTACCGCCCCTCGTCGACGAGTCGATCGATAGGCATGCCGGCACGCTTCAAAAAAACAGAATTAGAGCCTTCGTTGAAGCCGGAATAGATGATCACCTTATCCGGTTTCAGTTTCGGAATATCTCGTTTCGCGCGTTCGAGAACGTGACTGAGCGACCACAGAACGACGCCGCCGTTCAGGACCTGATGACCGGCGTTGCCATCACCTTCCCGCATGCGTTTCTCCAGTTGACCGGACCAGCACGCTTCGGTGGTCAGTTTCGGACAGAACGTCGTCGACCCGCCATAGGTGATCACACGCTCGGCCCCTTCGGGCTTCGGCGTAATGACGTCCTCGGCGGTGCGAAATCCCCAATCGTTCAGGCTTGTCAAGTGATTATAGGTATTCGGCGCCGGGAAATGGCCGAGCACCGGATCGGCCCGATAGATGCCGTAGGCTTTGCCTGGCACGCCGTAGATGAGATTGATGGCTGCCCGGCTGGCGAGTTCAAGTCCGAAGAGCAACACCAAAGGCGCCAACAGGAGCACGATCACGAAGGCCGTTTTCTTTTTGGCCCCCGGTTCGGGAAGGGTGTTCACAGGGGAATAACCTCCATGGGATGTCGAAATCTGAGGGGAGGCGCGCCCGAGGAGGCACCCTTCATCACGCCCAACTATAACCGACGAAGAACGGTTATTCAATTCACGCCCCAGGTCGGTAACGGGTTCCCGCGGGACGTGTTAATCCTGATCGAGACGCGCCCGCCCGGCCAGGCAGAAGGCCGTCATCAATAGATAGCCGATCTGCCACCAGGACGACCAGAACGAGAAGTTCAGCAATCCCGATCCCCAATATCCGATGTTCACCATCAAGGCGGCGAGGATCGCCGGGTCACGGTTTCGCAGGTAATCGCCGGCGAATTTCAGGCACAGCATGATGGCCAGGGTCAGAAGCGCGAAAGCGCCGAACGCGCCGGTTTCCGCGAACACCTCGACGAGCCAGTTGTGCGGGTGGGAGGGGATGATGTTCAGTCTGCTCGTGGGCAACGGGTCCTCGGCCCCGGGCAACAAGTTGATGACGTTGATGCCGTTGCCGACCCAAGGCGAATTCATGGCCATGTCGATGGTGCGCGCCCAGATGGTCTGACGCTGCCAATCGATCACCCACGTGGGCAGGACCGTTACCACGCCTTCCGGAGGCGTCAGATGAGCGCGGCGATCCTGCTGCCACATCAGAATGGCCGTTATCAAGGCGACGAGAACGAGGGGTATCGCCACGTTGACGCGGACATTCCGGCGAATGGCCATGAACAGGACGGCGCCGACGACCAGCATCATCAACAGCGCGGCCATGGCCGATCGGTTGTAGGTCAACCAGACGACCGCCAGAAGTCCGACGGCAGTCGCCACCGACAGAGCCGGCCAACGACCGCCCAGGCGCCAGCCTCCCCAAACGAGAACCGGCGCCATCAGGACCGTCAAGGCCGCGTAAGGTTTCAGCATATCGTACGGCCGGTACCCCGGATACGGCGTATCAGTCCAGCCCGAACGGCGGACGAAGGACAGAACCTCGGGCACGAAAGTCAACGAGCACAGCGCGAACACGGTGGCGATCGCCCCGGTGACTATCAACGCCTTGAGAGCGAGCGCCAGCGCCTCCTGGCGCTCCGAAAACATGGCCGCGAGGAAGAAAATAAAGCCGATGAAAACGGGGACACGAACCCAGGCTTCCATGGATCTCAGAGGGAGCGGCGTGACCACCATGCTCGGAAGCCAGAGCGCCAACGTCACCAGCACCATTATCCCGATCGGCGTACGGACTTGACCCAGCAGCGCCCGCCAGTATCGGCGCCGCTCCGGAAACAAAACCACCAGGAGGACGGCCAGCACCAGTGGCAGGGCCATGATTACCTTCCCGAAAACGAGGAAAGGAACAGCGATTCCCGTCAGAACCGCGACCAGTTTGGCTGAGGGGGTTATGCCGCTGGCTGTCATGGACGGTTGTTCGTTAATAAATGTGGGCGGTCACCCTTGGCGACCGGATGCAGGGAGCGTCTAGGGACTAGAAAACGGCCTTTCGGGCCCGGCCCAGCGGACAAAACCTTATCGACCCGATAAAAACAAGCGTAAAAGCGTCCGCAAGTTAATCGAGAGGTGTCGAACTCAAGATTTCCGTTGCCGCGCCCGAGGACCCATCTCTCTACTTTCTTCGCACACCCACTCTTGCAAAACCGTATGATCCGATGAATGTCCCCTTAGGGTCGATACTATTGATAAAGTCGGTCTGGGATTGCTCTTCGGTAACAATGGAATCGGATTAACAGTATCGGTCGAGGCTGTGTAAAAACTAATTTCGAGGTTCAGCGGCGCAAGATTGATTCACGGAGCTCTCATTCTCGGCAACATCATTATCAAATCGTGATCACGTGGATTCGATTGTTGCGCCAACTCGCCGACTTGACGGGTTTTTACACAGCCTGGGTCACTAGCGGATATTGGCGGAGCAAGCCCAAGGCCTAATTACGACCCCGTTTACGGAATGCAAGCCTAGCCGACGATTTCCGAATCGTCGAAGAAGTAGGCGATTTCCGTGGCCGCGTTTTCCGGGCTGTCCGAACCGTGCACCGTATTGGCCTCGATGTTTTCGGCGAACTGCTTGCGGATGGTGCCCCCGGCGGCCTCATCGGGGTTGGTGGCGCCCATGACCTGGCGGTTCCTGGCGATGGCGTCCTCGCCCTCCAGCACCTGGACGACAACCGGGCCCGACGACATGAAATCGCACAGGTCGTTGAAGAACGGCCTTTCCTTGTGGACGGCGTAGAAGCCTTCGGCGCGGGCGCGGGTGAGAAGGATGCGCTTCTGGGCGACGATGCGAAGGCCGGCGTCTTCGAGGCAGGCGTTGATTTTTCCGGTCAGGTCGCGGCGCGTCGCGTCCGGCTTGATGATGGAGAGAGTCCTCTCGACGGCCATCGGCTGAATTCCTTCCGATCCCTTTTCATTGAACGGGGCAACGCCCCAACGCTTAAGCGGGGGCGGGTATAGCCGCATCCCGGACCCCTGGCAAGCGGCAACAAACCAACAAATTGGTGCGGATGGGATTACTTGGGCGCCGACTGGGCTTCCTGCGGTAGCCGGCGGTCGCCGGAAGCGCCGCGGCGCTCCTGGCTCAGCCGGAGGGCCTCGGTTTCCTCGTAGTTCTTCAGGAATTCGCCGAACTCGTCCTCCGGCAGCGGCCGGGAGAAGTAATAGCCCTGGATTTCATCGCAGCCCAAGGAGCGCAGGAACGTAAGCTGTTCCTCGGTCTCGACCCCTTCGGCGGTGATTTCCATGCCGAAGCTGTGGCCCATGGTGGTCACCGCGCGGGCGATGGCGCCGGGATTTTCGTCGCTGCCGATGTCGTCGATGAAGGCCTTGTCGATCTTGATCCTTTGAATGGGGAAGTCCTTCAGGTAACTGAGGCTGGAATAGCCGGTGCCGAAATCGTCGATGGACACCGAGACGCCGAGTTCCGACAACACCGTGAACAGTTCGATGGTCGCCTCGGCGTTCCGCATCGCCAGGCTTTCGGTGATTTCCAGCTCCAATTGCGAGGCATCGAGGCCGGTTTCCTCCAGAACGCCGCGGACGGTGGCCGTCAGGTCGGTTTCGTGGATCTGCACCGCCGACAGGTTGACCGCCACCTTGATCGGGCCGAGCCCGGCGTCGGTCCACGCCTTGTTGCGGGCGCAGGCCTCGCGCAGCACCCATTCGCCGATCGGCACGATCAGCTTCGAGCGTTCGGCCACGGGGATGAACTCGGCCGGCGACATGAAACCCTGTTGCGGGTGGTTCCAGCGGATCAGCGCCTCCATGCCGGTGATGCGGTTGGATTCGAGATTGAGCTTCGGCTGGTAATGGAGGACGAATTCGCCCCTTTCCAGCCCGGCCCGCATATCGTCTTCGATGGCCCGGCGGCGCTGGATATCATCGTTCATCTTGGTAACGAAGAAACGGTACGTGCCGCGGCCTTCGCCCTTGCCGTGGTAAAGGGCCATGTCGGCGTTGCGCAGAACCTCTTCCGGGTTCTCGGCGTCCTCGGGAAAGACCGTGATGCCGATCGACGCGGTACTGTGGACGTCGCGGCCGTTGATCTTGAACGGCTGCTCCAGGCTTTTGAGCAGTTTCCGCGCCAGAACGGCGATGCCGTCGGTGTTGACGGGCTCGACCTGGATGATCCCGAATTCGTCGCCGCCGATTCTGGCCACCGTGTCAGACGTTCGCACACACCCCAGAAGCCGTTCGCCGATCCCTTTCAGCAACGCGTCGCCAGCATCGTGGCCCATGGTATCGTTGATGTCCTTGAAATGGTCGAGGTCGACCAGGTGCACCGCCGCCAGCTTGCCGGTGCGCCGGGCATGGCCGAGAACCTGTTTCAGCCGATCCTGGAACAGCGCCCGGTTGGGAAGGCCGGTCAAATCGTCGTAATTGACGATCTGCTCTTCGTTTTCCTTGCGCTTGGTGATGTCGCGCCCGTAAAGGTTGACGTAATCGGCATCGACCACCGGCTGCAGGGTCAGGGCATAGAAGCTGTCGCCGCAAAGAAGTTCGCGCTCCGTCGCCGTTTGCTTTTTCTCCGCCTCGGCCACGGCGCGGCGCCATTCTTTGGGCAATGGGTCGCCGATGTCGATGTCCCAGAATTCCAACAATAATTTCGCCGGCTCGTTGGCATAAAGCACATGGCCCTGGATGGTCACGCGCAGGACCGGGTTCGGGTTTTCGTCCGAGATCCGGGCAATGCTTTCGAACCGCTCCTGCTCGGCGAGGCGCTGGGCGATCTCGTTTTTCAGGGCCTCGTTGGCGGCGATCAGCTTTTCTAAGTTTTCCGTCATTTCCTCGGCCGACCGGTGGGTTGAACTGGTGGTGAGGGATCGGCCTGGATGGTCCGTCAAGAGCCCGCTTCGGGCTTGTTCAGGGACTTGGCGCCTGCTTGTGTTTTCAAGTATTCAACGGGTTGTTCCCAGGATATGCCGCACCGGCGGCATAAGAATCCCTTCATTCCGTAAATCGGCGTCCTGCTATTTATCCTCAACCAAGGGGGTTTTATTAAATCATACTTGGTGGGTGGTGGTGAATTTCGAACTTATTTTATTAAATATAGGAGAAATCACTATAAATTGGGTGTGACGGGCGTCACATCCGGGGAAAATCCGGTTTTGGGGAAAAACGTGAAAAACGGGCCGAAATTCTTGGTGGCAACCGTTTTGGGGCTTTTTTTCCAAAGCAGCCTCAAGGAGAAAAACCTTGTCCACCACGCAAATCGACGACGCCGGGGCCGAACATCCTCCCGCCGGACCGGAGGCGAGGATTCTGTCCCTGGTCTCCAGCCTGACGGAACTGCTGTTCGCCCTCGGCCTCGGGTCCCAAGTCGTCGGGCGGACGATGTATTGCGTGTACCCTAAGGACCGGGTCGAGGGCGTGCCGTCCGTCGGCGGCACCAAGAAGGTGAACATGGAAAAGGTGTCGGCCCTGGAGCCCACCCACGCCGTCGTCAACATCGACGAAACACCGAAGGAACTGGCCGCCGATCTTGCCGACCTGGGCATCCGGGTGGTGACGACCCACCCCATCGAGGTCGCCGACAACATCCCCCTTTTCGAACTCCTGGGCAGCGTCTTCGGCGCCGAGGCCCGGGCCCGGACCCTGGCCGCCGATTTCGAAAGGGCTTATCGCCGGGTCACGAAAAGGCCAGACCGGGGGCCGGACCAGCGGGTGTTGTACCTGATCTGGAAGGACCCGTGGATGACCGTTTCCGCCGACACCTACGTATCGAGTATGCTGTCGCTGATCGGCTGGCGGACCCTCGGCGACGATAAGGACCGGCGCTATCCGGAAATAGAACTTTCCGATGCCCTGCTGGCGGACGCCGACCTGGTGCTGTTGTCGACCGAACCGTTCGCCTTCACCGAGGCGCACGTGGAAGATTTCCGGTCCGCGTTCCCGGCCGACGCCGGCAAGGCGCGGCTGGTCGACGGCCAGTTGCTGAGCTGGTACGGCCCGCGGGCGATCGCCGGGTTGAGGTATCTGGAGGACCTGGCCGAGGCGGAGTCTTCTTAAACCCCCGCCTCGCCCCCCGCCTCGCCCCCCGCCTCGCCGTCGACAAAGGGCTTCAGTGTCTGGCGAAAACCTTCGTGGACCGGCGTCGCGACCCCCAATTCCCGGCCCATGTCGAGGACGGCGCCGGAAAGCCACGGCAGTTCGATCCGCTTGCCGGCCACCAGGTCGTGATACATGGAGGCGTAGGTCTCGGGCGCGAAGCCTTCGGTGAAGGCGAGGCGCCGGTCGACCACATCGTCGGCCAAGGCGACGCCGCGGGCACCGGCGACGGCGAAGGTTTCCTCCATGGCGCGGCGGAACAGGGACCAATGACCGGGGTCCTCGCGGATCGCCCCGATGGGCAGCCTGAGCGCGCAGGTGATGCCGCTGAAGGATGACAGGAAAACGAACTTCGACCAGATGGCGGCGGTGATGTCGTCGGCAAGCGTCGCCTCGACGCCGGCGTTTTCGAACGCCCCCAACAAGGCCTCGGCGCGGGGGCTTGCGATCCCGTCCCATTCTCCAAATGAAATGGTCGCAATGGCCCCGGTATGGGTGATGACGCCGGGGGCCGAGATCACGGCGGCGATCGCCGCCGTGCCGCCGATGACCCGTTCAGGCCCGAAGGCGTCGAGGAGCGCGTCGGCGCCGGTGACCCCGTTCTGGAACGACGCCACCATCGAGTCCGGCCCGACCAGGGGCCGGCACGCGCGCACCGCCTCGTCGGTGTCGTAGAGCTTCACCGCCACCATCACCATATCGGCGTGGCCGACGGCGGCCGGATCGTCGGTGGCTAGGGCCTTATCGACATGGGCGTCGCCGAGCGGGCTTTCGACTCGAAGGCCATCTTTTCGTATCGCCTCCAGGTGCCTGCCGCGGGCGATGAAATGCACTTCCTCGCCGGCCGCCGCCAGCCGGGCGCCGAAATACCCGCCGACGCCGCCGGTGCCGAATACCGCGATCTTCATGGGGCCTCCCTTTGGGCCATCCGGGCCATCCAGGCCATCCGGGAAGGCTAAACCTTCCGGGATTTGGGCTTTCGCTTTATCTTGGCTTCTCAATACCCAGCCTTAAGCCAAGGATCAAGAACAAGACCATGACCGCCCCCGCCTCCGGACCCGCCCCCGGATCCCTCCCTGGACCCGAATCCGACACCGGAATCGGGATTTCGGTGCGCCTGGCGTTTTTTTACGGCGCCGTTTTCGCCCTTATCGGCATCCTTTTGCCGTTCTGGCCGGTGTGGCTGGCGGCGAAGGGAATGGGGGCGACGGAAATCGGCGCCCTGGTCGCCGCCGGGGTCGGCATCAAGGTCGTCTTCAATCCGCTGATCGCCCATATCGCCGACAGGCGCGGCCAACGCCGCCCGATCATGCTGGCGCTGGCGGTCGTGGGGCTGGCCGCATTCTCGTTGTTCGCCGTCGCCGACGGGTTCTGGGCCTTGCTTCTGGTAACGGTGATGTTCTTCGCCGTGTGGTCGCCGATCATGCCGCTCGGCGAAAGCCTGACCATGCTGTCGCGGCGCCACGATTCTACTTCTCCGGGAGGCAAGGAGCTGGATTACGGCCGCATCCGGCTTTGGGGGTCGTTGAGCTTCATGGCCACCGCCGTCGGCGCCGGCCATGTCCTCGCCGGGCGCGATCCCGACATCATCTACTGGGCGATCCTGACGGGCCTCGCCGTCGCCGTCGCCGTCATCTGGGCGCTGCCGGCGACGGCGGTCCCGGCCCGGACCGGCAAGCGCCTGGCCATGCTCGAGGTCCTGCGCGACCGGCCGTTCCGCCTGTTCATCACCGCCGCCGCCCTGATCCAGGCCAGCCATGCCGTCTATTACGGGTTCGGAACGCTGAACTGGAAGGCCCAGGGCTATTCGGAAAACGTCATCGGCTGGCTGTGGGCCGAAGGGGTCGCCGCCGAAATCGTCCTGTTCGCCTTCGGCGCCCGGCTGATCCGCCGTTTCGGTCCGGTCCGGCTGATCGCCTTGGGCGGGCTGGCCGGGGCGCTGCGCTGGTCGGTGACCGGGGCCTCGGACGACCTGTTGGTGCTGATCGCCATGCAGGCCCTGCACGGCTTCACCTTCGGCGCCACCCACCTGGGCGCCATCTATTTCATCGCCCGGCGCATGCCCCAGGCCCTGTCGGCGTCGGCGCAAGGCCTCTATTCGGCGGTCGTCATGGGATTGGCCCTGGGCGCCGCCTCGCTGGCCGCCGGCAAGCTCTATGCCCTTTACGGCTCTGGCGCCTATCAGGCCATGGCCCTGCTGGCGGCGGCGGGGGGCGGGGCGGCGCTGATGCTGACGAGAAGCCGCTGACGGGAATTTTTCATAAGTATTTTTAATATTAGGGTAAACTTGGCTCCTCGGGCGCCGAGGCGCGCAAGTCCTTCCTTTACGGAATATTTACCTGTTACTTATGTAATCACCACTCGATTCGCGGTAGTTTATCGCCGGATCGCAGGCCGTTACGCGGCGACCGTTACGCGGCGGACGGCCAGTTCAAAAAGGGCTCGGACATGAGCGGCATTGAAGATTTCATGAAGACGTTCGGGTTTACCCAGGAAACCTTCATCATCGCCATGCTCTGCCTGGTGGTGTTGCTGGGCAATTTCGCCGGCGGCATGTTCTCCAGCATCATCCTTGCCTTCAGCGGCCCGATCCATGAGCGCAAACTGACCCAGCGCACGTCCTTCCGCCTGGCCCTGGTGTCGGAACTGATCCTCATCGTTTACGCCGTTTACTACCATGCGGTCCTGGTCGGCCAAATCGATGCCGGGCAGATCATCTTTTGGATATTCACCCTCTTCGCCGCGCCGATGCTGGCGGCCTTGGGGGCGCAACTGACCTACATCGCCTTCGCCGCCAAAATCGATGAATTGAAGGAGCAAGGCGCGGACATCGACCGCGCTGAACGGGGCGGCGGCAGGTCCGCCGATATCGAAGACGGCGAGGACGAGGACTAAGAGTCCCCGCCTTTCGCGTCGCGCGCCCGGATGGCGGCATGGCGCCGAAGCAGCGCCTTGGCCCGTTCGGCCACCGGCACGTCGATCATCATGCCATCGACGGCGATGGCGCCGATCCCTTCCCGTTCCGCCTTGCCGTAGGCGTCGACGATCCTCTCGGCCCGGCCGACCTCTTCCGTTCCCGGCGACATTTCCTCGTTCAGCAGCGCCACCACGCTGGGATGGATGCAGGACGCCCCTTCGAAGCCGAAGCGGCGCGAGCGGCGGACGACTTCGCGCACCGCTTCCAGGTCCCGGTAATCGGCGACGGTGCCGATCATGCCCAGCGGCGCGATGCCGGCGGCGCGCGCCGCGAACAGAGTCAACAGTTTGGGCAGGAAAAGGGTTTCCGGGTCGGGAACCATGCCGGCGGCGGTGGCGAAGTCCTCGCCGCCGAGGACAGCGGCGACGTTGCGGGGATGGGCGGCGGCGATCTCGGCGGCCTTGAGAAGCGCCGCCGGGCTTTCGACCATGACCACGAACGCCGTCGCCCCGGTTTCCCTGCCGCGTTGCTTTTCCAGCGCCGCCACTTGACCGGCAATGGCGCGGACATGGGCGCCATCGTCCACCTTCGGCAGCATCAAGGCGGTGACTCCGGGAATGACGGCGGCCGATAAGTCCTTTTCGGCCTCGGCGTCGGGACGGTTGATGCGCACAATCACGTCGGCGCCCCCTTGCGATACCTTGTCCGCCGATTCCGCTACCATGGCGCGGGCGCCGTCCCGCTCGGCCGCCGGCACGCTGTCCTCGAGGTCGAGGATGATGGCGTCGGCGCCCCGGGTGTGGGCCTTGTCGATGAAACGCGGAATGTGGGCCGGCACGTACAGCAAGGACCGCCAGATGGGGAGTTCGGCGCCCGGCGCGTCGGGTTCTGAATTCGCGGCCATCTAGATCACCCCGCGTTCTTTAAGTTCGACCTGGCGCTCTTCGGCGATCCCCAGTTCCGCCAACAGCGCGCCGGTGTGTTCCCCCAACCCCGGCGCCGGCAGGCGGAAGGTCCCGGGGGTGTCCGAAAACCGAGGCAGGACGTTGTGCATGGGTGCCGTCTCCACGTCGCCGTCGGGCAGGTCGACGATGACGCCCCTTTCGCGGATATGGGGGTCGGCGATGATGTCCTCGATGTCGTAGACGGCCGAAGCGGTGACCTCGGCACGGCCGAAAATCTCAAGAGCGTCCGCCTGGTTGCGCTCGCCGATCCAGCCGCCGACGATGGCATCGCTCATCACGCTTCTCCTCCGTGTGGGTGAAATTCGGGAAATTTCGTACTTTCCTCCAAGCATTATACCTACCGCATTTGCGGGAGCGGCGGGACGGGGGAGATGGAAGCCGGTCAATCAAATTACTATCCCTATTTTTTCCACAAGGATTGCCACCTCCTTCGTCCATCCCCGCCCCCCGCTATAACC